>DATFNV010000581.1:0-28197 GCA_035266225.1 Gemmataceae bacterium | reverse complement strand
TGGCTCATTTGCGGCACAAATACTACTATTTGTTTCACCAGCCGGTCGCCACGATGAAGACGACCTGGGGCTGCTGGTACAAGTGCAACTTCTGTTTCACCTGGCGGATCACCGACGGGGCCGCCTACTCGCGCAGCCCCGAATCGATCGCCGACGAGCTGGCCCGGATCGACTGCGAGCACGTCTACATCGTCGATGACATTTTTCTGATCCAGCCGGCGCGGCTACGGGAGCTGGGCCGACTGCTGCGCGAGCGCGGCATCCGCAAGAAGTTCCTGGTGTACGCCCGCTCGGACTTCATCTCCGACAACGAGGAGGTCATCGCCGAGTGGGCCGGCCTCGGCTTGCGGGCGGTGTTCATCGGCCTGGAGGCGGCGACCGACCCCGAACTGGACTCGATGGACAAGCGCGCCAGCGTCGAGCACAACCGCCGGGCCATCGCCCTGCTCCACAAGCACCGCATCGACGTCTATGGCTCGCTGATCGTCCAGCCCGACTACACCGAGGCCGACTTCGAGCGCATGAAGCGCTTCATTGACGAAAACAACCTCTATTACCTCAACGTATCGCCGCTGACGCCGATGCCGGGGACGCTGATCTGGGAGCAGTACAAGGACCGCCTCATCGTTGATCGGCGGGCGCACGGCTTGTGGGACCTGTCGCACACGGTGCTGCCGACGAAGATGCCGCTGAAGCGCTATTACCGATCGCTGCTGGGCGTCTACACGCACGCCTGCCTGAGTCCGTTCCGGGCGCGGCGCCTTGGCCTGCCGACGGCGCCGCCGATCTGGTCGCCGAAGTTCCTGCGGCTGTGGCTGGGGGCGCTGAAGATCGCCGCCCAGTTCCTGGCCGCCCACCGCCACCACACGCGGCGCGAGCTGGCCCGCGCGGCGGACCGCGGCCCGGAACCCACCGTGGGGCAGGCGGCCCGCCTGTCCTCCGACAGGCGAGCCGCCTGCCCCACGGGAAGGAGCCCGTCATGAGGGAGAGCGACACCCCCGGCCCGTCGGAGCGCGTCCTGTCGGCCGCGGCCGCGCCGTTCGCCCACCTGTTTTCCGGAGAAGACCCCCGGGCCTGTCCGCCCGTGTACCTGGACCCGGCGCGGGCGCGGCGGTGGTTCGAGACGATCGGCTGGGGCGTGGAGACGGGGCACTACACCTACCAGCAGCCGCTCGAGGGCCGCAGCGGACCGCGCGTCCGCGTAGACGGGCAGGAGTTGCTGCTGATCTCGGCGTATGACTACCTGGGGCTGATCGGACATCCCGCCATCGAGCGCGCCGCCGTCGAGGCGATCCGGCAGTTCGGCACCGGCCCCGGCGGCGTCCGCCTCCTGACGGGGACGACCGAGCTGCACCGGCGGCTCGAACAGGAGATCGCGGCCTTCAAGGGGACGGAGGCGGCAGTGACGGTGTCGTCGGGCTACCTGGCCAACGTCGGCCTCATCCCCGCGGTCGTCGGCCGCGCCGACCGCATCCTCCTGGACGCCCGCGCCCACCGCAGCCTGGTCGATGGCTGCCGCATCGCCGGCGTCCCCTACCACTTCTTCGCGCACAACGACCCCGCCGCCCTGGAGGAAAAGCTGGCCGAGGGACGGGGGGCGCGGGCGCTGGTCGTGGTCGAGGGGGTCTACTCGATGGACGGCGACGTGTGCCCGCTGCCGGAGATCGTGGACCTCAAGAAGCGTTATGGGGCGACGCTGCTGGTCGATGAGGCGCACTCGTTCGGCGTGCTGGGGAAGGGCGGCCGCGGCGTGGACGAGCACTTCGGCCTCTGGGTCCACGAGGTCGATTTCTGGACGGGCTCGCTGTCGAAGGCGGTGCCGGCCAACGGCGGCTTCATCGCCGGGGCCGCCGCCGACCTGCTCTACTTGCAGCACGAGGCCGCCCCCTACGTCTTCTCGTCGGCGCTGTGCCCGGCCGCGGCGGCGAGTGCCCTGGCCGCCCTGGAGGTGATCCGGGCCGAGCCGGAGCGCATCGCCGACGTCCGCCGCAACGCCGAGTCGCTGCGCGGGGGACTGAAGGAACTCGGGTTCGACACCGGGGCGTCGGCCTCGCCGGTCATCCCGGTGATCTTCGGCGACGACCTGACGACCTGGCGGGTGGCGCGGCGCCTGCTCGACGCCGGCATCTGGGCGACGGCCGTGGTGGCCCCCGCGGTCCCGCGCGGGGCGGCCCGCCTGCGGCTGTGCGCCACGGCCGGCCACACCCCGGCCGACATCGACGAGGTGCTGCGGGCCTTCGCGGACTGCCGGCACTCCCTGATCGACTCCGACAAGGTCCGTCATGTCTGAAGCCGCTCTGCGAGACCTGACCTGCCCGGCCCGCGCCCTGGGCCCGCTCCGGGTCCGCATTCACCGCGACATCGACGAGATCGACCCGGCCGAGTGGGACGGCCTGCTGGCCGACGAAGAGTTGCAGCTGTCGCACCGCTTCGTCCGCCTCTGCCAGCGGTCGCGGGTCGAGGACGCCGACTACTGGCACCTGCTGGTTTACCAAGAGGATCGGCTGTGCGGCGTCGCGTCGCTCAGCCGCATGCACGTCCCCCTGGACGTGCTCTCCTCGGGGATGACTCGGTGTCTGATTCGCTCGGTGCGGCGGCGGCATCCGGCCTTCCTGCGGATCGGGCTTTTGGTCTGCGGCCTGCCGGTTTCCTTCGGGCAGCCGTGCCTCAAGCTCGCCCCCTGGGCCAATGCCGGGGCCGTGTCC
Source organism: Gemmataceae bacterium (assembly GCA_035266225.1). Classification (GTDB taxonomy): domain Bacteria; phylum Planctomycetota; class Planctomycetia; order Gemmatales; family Gemmataceae; genus DATFNV01. The sequence goes on along the minus strand of DATFNV010000581.1, from coordinate 25,492 downwards.
CACGTGCTGGCCGCGGTAATGGGTCGCATCGGCCGAGAGACCAAAACGCATCTCCTGTGTCTGAAAGAATTCGACCCCGTCACCGCGGTGCCGGTCGATCCGGTGTGCCGTCACGGCTTCTTCCGTGTGCCGAGCCTGCCTTCCTGCTCGCTCGAACTGCGCTGGGACTCGTTCGCCGACTACCTCCGCGAGATGACCGCCGGCTACCGGCGCCAGCTCCGGGCGACGCTGCGTACACGCGACGCGGCCGGGTTGACCTTCCGCCGAGTCGAGTCGTTCGCCGCGGAGGGAGACGTCATCCACGCGCTCTACGGCCAGGTGATCGAGCGGGCGCAGTACCGATTGGAGACGCTGAATCGGGCCTTCATCGACCGCCTCGACACCGACCTGGGCGGCCAATCCCGTGCGATCGTCCTGGAGCGGCACGGCCGGCCGCTGGCGGTGGCCGTCATGCTGTTCGCCGGCACGTTGGCCACCTTCCTGCTCGCCGGGATCGACTACCGGGCGGATCGGCAATGGCAGGTGTATCCGAACCTGGTCGTGGCGGTCGTGGACGAGGCGATTCGTTCCGGGGCGTCGCGCCTGGAACTGGGGCAGACCTCCTACGCGCTGAAGGGCCGCCTGGGGGCCGTCGAGGTGCCGCGCTTTCTGTACCTGCGCCACCGGCAGCCGCTGGCGCACCTGCTGCTGCGCGGCTCGGCCGGCCTGCTCTTCCCGCGGCACGACTACCCGAGCCGGCGTGTTTTCCGGGGGACCGCATGAGCACCCTGGCCACCCTCGCCCGCGTGCTGGCCTTCCGCTGGCGCTTCGGCCACTGGACGGAGCAAACCGTCCGCCGCTGGCAAACCCGCCGGGCGACCGACCTGGTTCGTCGGGCCGCCCGCCTCCCCTATTACCGCGAGCTGTGGCGGGGACACGACCTCGGCGACGTCTGGGACCTGCCGACCACACGCAAGCGCGACCTGATGGCCAACCTCGCCGGCGCCAACACCCTCGGCGCCTCCTGGGAGGAACTGGCACGATTCCGCGAAGAAATCGACGCGACGCGGCAATACGACCGACTCTTTCGCGGCGAATACAACGTCGAATTGTCTTCCGGCACCAGCGGCTCGAAAGGCATCTACCTTTTCTCGGCGCGCGAGCGGGCCGTCTACGGCGCCATGATCGCAGCGCGCAACGGGGTGCCGCGCGACGTCTTCCCGGTGCGCGCCGTCCTCATCCTGCGCGTCGATAGTCCGTCGCTGGCTAAGATCAACACGGCGCGCCTCAGTCTCCGCGTCCTGCTGCTGGATACGCCCATCCCGGACATGGTGCGGGCGCTGAACGAAATCGGCCCCAACGTGCTCGCCGGCCAGCCGTGGGTGCTGCAAGCCCTGGCGCGAGAGCAGCGCGCCGGCCGCTTGCGGCTTCGCCTCGGTGCCGTCATCCCCGTCGCGGAGGTGCTCGAGCCGCAGGTCCGTGAGGAGCTGGCCGCCCGCTTCGCCGCCCCGATCCGAGAGCTGTACCAGGCGAGCGAAGGGATCATGGCCTCGTCGTGTCGGGAGGGCCGGCTCCACATCAACGAGGACTTCGTCGCCATCCAGCTTTACGACGAGGCCGGCCGGCCCGCGCGAGGCGGGGAGCCCTGCCAGCGGATGGTCGTCACCGACCTGTACCGGCGCACGCAGCCCATCGTCCGCTACGAATTGAACGACATGATCGACCTGGACCCGGAACCGTGTCCCTGCGGCTCCGTCTTCCGCGTGGTGCGCCGCATCCACGGCCGAGCCGACGACCTGCTCTGGGGCCGTGACGCCACGGGCCAGCCGAGGCCGATCTTTCCCGATTACTTCCGGCGCTTCATCATCCGCGCGACGGAAGGGATCGAGGAATACCAGGTTACGCAGACCGGCGCGAATCGTCTCACGGTGCGCTTGCAGCTGCGGGATGGGACCGACCCGGCGGGCGCGGCGGCGGCGGTGCGCCGGAACCTGGCCCAGATGTACGCGGAACACGGGTGCGCCGTGCCGGAGATGGCGTTCGAGATCGGCGCCCCGGAATTGCACCCGGAGAGTGGCAAGTTGCGACGGGTCATCCGGGCCTGCGACCCGCCCGCTATCGTTTAGCGGCGGCTCGCAGAGCCGCGCGGCTCTGCGAGCCGCCGCTAAACGAAGTGTTGTCAGATATAAATACGCCCGGCAGGATTTGAACCTGCGACCCTCGGTTTAGGAAACCGATGCTCTATCCCCTGAGCTACGGGCGCGTTCGGCCGAGGCCGCCCTACGGGCAGGATACGGCCGGGCGCGCCCGCTGTCAACGCACCTGGGGGAGGCGCTCAGGCGACGAACGGCTGCAATTCGGCCTCGACGAGGGGCCGGCTAAATTGTCCGCCGAGGACGTAATCGCCCGTCCGCAGCCGGCTCAGGTGGACCACGTTCAGCCGGAGGGGGACCGTCTCGCCGGCGGGGCTCGTCAGTTCGGCCCCGACCAGCGTGCCCGGCTCGAGCCGCACGTTCAGGAGCATGCTGATGCCGGTCGTGGAGACGTTCCACACCAGGCCGCGGCCGACCTCAGCGCCGTCCAGGTCGGTCAGACGGCAGACGGTGTTGTGTGCGGGTCGGCGGCGCGCCGCGCGGCGGCGCTCGTCGAAGGTGATAGGCAGGCTTTCGAGGGTCTGAACGAACACGGGGGAGGCCTCCGGCGTCCTGGGAAGGAAGAAGAACGTCCAGAAGATCGGACACGATCAGGCCGTTGTCAACTCGCGGGCGACGTTTTTCCACGCGGGTCAGATGCGAAACAGGGTGCGCGCGTTGTCCTCGAAGACGAGGGCGTGGTACGGCTCGGGGATGGCGGCACGGATGAAATCGCGATAGGCGGCCATCGGCGCCAGCGGCCAGTCGCTGCCGTAGAGGAAGCGGTTAGGTCGCTCGGCGTAGCGGAAGGCGCGGCGCAGCGCGACGGCCGCGTCCTGCAACATCTCCTGCCGCTCCTCGGCGCCGAAGGCCCCGGCGTCGCTGACCGTCAGGCCCGACAGGTCGGCCCAGACGTTGACGTTCTTGTAGACGACCTCCGCCGCCTCAGTCAGCCACGGGTTGCCCAGGTGCGCCAGGACGAAGCGCACGTCGGGATGATCGACCGCCACCTCGTCCACCAGCAGCGGCTGGGCAAAGCGCAACTTGGCTCGGGGAGAATAGGTGTCGCCGGTGTGGAAGACAAAGGGGACGCCGTGCCGTGCCGCCAGCTCGCAGTAGGGACGGTAGCCGGGGGCATCGGGGCCGTGGTGCAGGTAGCCGAGGTAGCCCTTCAGGGCGCGGACCTGTTTGGCGGCCAGGGCGGCGTCGGCCCGGGCCAGGTGCTCGGGGTCGGTGCGGGTCGGGTCGGCGACGCCGATGGCGTGCAGCCCGGGGACGAGGCGGGCGACCTGGAGGGTCCCGGCAATGCCGAGCGGGTCGTCGGGCGGGGCGTTCCAGCAGCCCATCGCCAGCGCCTGGGTGACGCCGGCGGCTTGCATCTCTCGCCGTAACGACTCCGCGCGGATGTCGGCCGGCTCTTCGAGGATCGGGTTGAGGGTGCCCACTCCCGGCAGCCGCGGCGGCACCACGTGGATGTGCGTGTCGATCATCGAGGCGGCCCCGTGAGAATGACGTTTTTCCCGGGGCATTATAGAAGTTTAGCGGGCGCCGCCGGCCGCTTGCGGCTTCGCACGGCATGCGAAGCCGCAAGCGGCCGCAAGGCTCAGTCCAGATACGGCAGGTTGTGCGCGGTGTCGGCATCCTGGGGCTTGCGAGCGCCGTCTCACTCCCTATCCGCGCGCACCTTCATCACTCTCGCCCCCTCTTTGCCGATCCCGATCGGTGACTCCACCTTGTTTTTGTCAACCACCTTTGCGGCGAACCAGTAAACGCCGTCCCTCTCGAAACTAATCAGAAACTCGTCACAATCCGAGGGCCTAGTCGCAAGGAGTCGCCAGGTTCGGCCGCGATCATCCGATAGATAGAGCTTCACGTGCTCGATGTTGCCCTTGTGCTTTGGATCCATCCGAACCGGCAGCGTGAAGCGGCGGTTGTTGACGGTGCAACTCACCTCAGAGGGCGCCACAAGTACCATGGCCCCGCTTATGTCTCGCGGATTGGAGGACGCGGTGCAGGTGAGAGAGAGAGCGAAAGCAGAACATAACAACATAGGGGCTCTCCTTCCTCGGCGTTCGGCGTACCGTGCGGCCCGCCCGGCCGGCCTCCTCCCCTGTCCGTCGGGGAACACACCCCGATAAAGAAGTGATGGGAAGCGTAACGGACAAGCCAGCGTCGCGTCAAGCGGGAACAGGTCATGCGCATCGGCGTCTTCGGCGGCACCTTCGACCCGATCCACCTCGGGCACCTCATCCTGGCCGAGCAGTGCCGCGAGCAAGGCCAGCTCGACCAGGTCTGGTTCATCCCCTCGGCGCGGCCGCCGCACAAGCGGCACCACGTCGTCACGCCGTTCCGCCACCGCGCCGAGATGCTGCAACTCGCGACCGCCGGACACCCCGCCTTCCGCGTCAGTGAACTGGAGAATGAACGCCCCGGCCCCAGCTACACCGTGGATACCCTGGACGAATTGAGGAAGGCCCAGCCGAGCGCCGAATGGTTCCTCCTCGTCGGCTCCGACACCCTGGCCGAACTGCACGAGTGGCACGACCCGGTGGGCATCGTCCGCCGCGCCGGCCTGCTCGTCATGGTGCGCGGCGGGGATCCGATCCGATCAGCGGAGGAATTGCGAGTGTCGTTGAAGCTGCCGGAAACGGAAACCGTGTCGGTGGAGGTGATCGAGTCGCCGCGGATCGAGATCTCGAGCCGTGACCTGCGCCGCCGCGCCGCCGAGGGGCGCAGCCTGCGCTACCTCGTGCCGCGCGCCGTCGAATGCTACGTCGAGGAGAAGGGCCTGTACCAGCCGGGCGCGGGCGCATGAAAACGCCGGGCACCGCCGCGGCGGCGCCCGGCGCGCGTACTTGGCTCCTTCACCGCTGAGTTCTATTTCTTCGGGAAATCCGTCTCCTTGTCGAGGGCCTCGATCTTCCTGACCACGGTCTTGTCGTCCTTGTCGAGCCAGACGCGGATCTTCGTGCCCTCCTTGAGGGTCTTGAAGGTGGACACGTCCGCTTTCTTGTTGTCGAGCATGAGGACGGTCTTGTCGGTGATGTTGTGGGTGTGCTCCTTGTCGTCCTTGTCCTTCATGATCAGCTTCTTGCCGTCGAAGCTGACGACCGTGCCGGTGTGGTTGGTGGCATTCTTCTCCGCCTCCGCCAGGGCCGGCGCACTCACGAACAGGGCGACGGCCAGGGCGAGCAGGACGAACGGCAGCACTCGATTCACCATGATGCTCTCCTTTTCGGTGCGCGAACGCAATCCGCGGGCTGGGGAGGGCAGGCACCACACCTGCTCCCGTCCGCCGGCAGCAAACCACCTACCGGCGGCGCCGGGCCGCCCGCCCCGCACGACTCCCCAGCCGCTGCGGTGACACCCGGCAATCGATCCCGTGCTTCCTGAAGTGATGGAAAACGAGGGCCCGCCTCGGTCCGAGTCCTGTCCCGTGCCTCGTTTCGCCCCCCCAGGAAACATCACGTTTCCGTTTGAGCGTGTCTTTCCGATTGCAAAGGACATGCCGCTTATTCCGCCCCGCCCCGCCGCACGCCCAAACTGCGGCCGTGCCTTACTGTTGCGCCATGGAGGGCCGTCAATGTCGTCGCCGACGAGCGCTCCTGCGGGATGTGACGGGGGTGGGGATGGGATCGGTCCTGCCGAAGAAGGCGCAGGCGCCTGCATGGGGGAGCGGCCGCACGGTTCGCGAGGGATGATCGGACGACAGCAGCTAACCGGGCCGTGCCGGGGCGGTCGATGATGGAAAAAGATCCCAAGACTCGTTCCAGGAGGGAAGCGCATGAGACAGCGATGGTATGTCCGGGCGGCGCTGGCCGCCGTTGTCGGCCTGGGCGTGGCGGCCAGCCTCGCGCGCGCTCAGGAGCCGCCCCCGGGCGTGGTCATCGGGCCGGAGCCGTGGGCCTTGCTCGATTCCGGCGCCTGGTCGCCGACCCCGCCCCCGCCGGATACGCCGCCTCTCCCGCGGAAGGGGCCGATCCGCGACTGGGTCCGCGACTGTGGCAACAAGATCGGCGTGTGCTGCTGGTCGCATCACAACGCGTTCACCTGTAGCAGCTGGAAGTCCGAGGGTACCTTCATCTTCGGCGGCTGCCGCCAGTTCTTCGGCGAGACGTGCCTCCAGGGGCCGCCGCAGCCGCCGTTTCCGCCCGGCTATGGTCCGCTGCCCGGCTACGGCCCAGTACCTGGCTACGGCTCCCCGGGCTACGGCGAGAAGGCGGGGTGTCCCAATTGCCAGTAGGGGGCTCCGTACAATAGGGGTAGGTTCCGCCTGCCCACCCCGAAGGTACGAGCCATGAGTCACACGCACGACCAACCGCCCGGCACCTCCCAGCCGGGCGGTTTTTCACTTCCGCTCCTGTCCGCCCCCGCGGGCGCCGTCGATCCGGTTTGTGGCATGACGGTCGATCCCGCCCACGCGGCCGGCTCGCTAGTACACGACGGCCGGACCTACAACTTTTGCAGCCTCCACTGCGTCGAGAAGTTCCGCGCCAACCCGGGGGCCTATCTCGAAGGCGGCCCTGCTCCGGCGGCCTGTCCCTACGCCGTCTGCGCACCGGGTCCGGTCGAATACTTCTGCCCAATGGATCCTGAGGTGGTCAGCGACCGCCCCGGCAGTTGCCCCAAGTGCGGCATGGCCCTGGAGCCGCGCACCGTCAGCGCCGACGAGGGCCCGAACCCCGAACTGCTCGACATGATCCGGCGATTCTGGATCGGCCTTGTCCTCAGCCTGCCGCTATTCGCCCTGGCAATGAGTCACCTGCTGCCGGCCCGATTCCACCTGCCCCATGACTGGCAAGCGGCGGCGGACTGGCTGCAGATGCTCCTGGCCACGCCGGTCGTCTTCTGGTGCGGCTGGCCGTTCTTCCGGCGCGCCTGGGTGTCGCTCACAGCGCGAAGCTTGAACATGTTCACGCTCATCGCGCTGGGCGTGGCCGCGGCGTACTTCTACAGCGTCGCGGCCACCGTCGCCCCCGGCCTGTTCCCCGAGGGGCTGCAGCATCAGCAGTATTTCGAGTCGGCGGCCGCGATCACGGTCCTGGTGCTGCTCGGGCAGGTGCTGGAGGTCCGCGCCCGCGGCCGGACCAGCGCCGCCATCAAGCAGCTGCTCGGCCTGGCGCCGAAGACGGCGCGGCGCCTCCGGCCCGACGGCGCCGAGGAGGACGTGCCGCTCGACCAGGTGCGGCCCGGCGACCTGCTGCGCGTGCGGCCCGGCGAGAAGGTGCCGGTCGATGGCGTCGTCACCGAGGGGCACAGTGCCGTCGATGAGTCGATGATCTCCGGCGAGCCGATCCCGGTCGAGAAGGAAGCCGACGCGCGGGTGATCGGCGGCACGCTCAACGGCACCGGCAGCCTGGTCCTGCGCGCGGAGCGCGTCGGCGCCGACACCCTGCTGGCGCAGATCGTCCACCTGGTCGGCGAGGCGCAGCGCAGCCGGGCGCCGGTGCAGCGGCTGGTCGATCGGGTGGCCGGCTGGTTCGTCCCCGCCGTCCTCGCCGTGGCCGTCCTCACCTTCGTCCTGTGGCTGCTGCTCTACCCGGAGCCGGACCGACTCGGCCGCGCCGTCGTCAACGCGGCAGCGGTGCTCATCATCGCCTGTCCGTGCGCCCTGGGGCTGGCGACGCCCATGGCGATCGTCGTCGGCATCGGCCGCGGTGCCCAAAGTGGCATCCTGTTCCGCGATGCCGCGGCGCTGGAGGTGCTGCATCGTGCCGACACGCTTGTCGTGGACAAGACCGGCACCCTGACCGAGGGGAAGCCCCGCCTCGTCGCCGTCGAGCCGTTCGAGGGCTTCGACGCCGACGAGTTACTGCGCCTGGCCGCGGGACTGGAATTGGCGAGCGAGCACCCGCTGGCGTCGGCGGTCGTCTCCGCCGCCCGGGAGAAGGGCCTGGTCCCCGCGAAGGCCGACGACTTTCGCTCCGTCCCCGGGAAGGGCGTTGTCGGGCGGGTCGAAGGGCGGACAGTGGTCCTGGGCAGCGCGGAACTGCTCACAGAGAACGGGGTGAGTGCCGAGCCGTTGCGTGCCCGGGCGGACGTGCGGCGCGGTGAGGGCGAGACGGTGATGCTGGCCGCGGTCGATGGCCGGTTGGCGGGGCTGTTTGCCGTGGCCGACCCCATCCGGCCGTCCACCCCGGAGGCGCTGCACCTTCTCCACGAAGACGGATTTCGTATCATCATGGTTTCCGGCGATAGTGCCGTCACGGCGGAGGCGGTCGGCCGGCGCCTGGGCATTGATCAGGTGATGGCCGGGGTGCTACCGGAGGGAAAGGCGGCCGTCGTCCAGCGCTTGCAGGCCGAGGGACACGTCGTGGCGATGGCCGGCGACGGCGTCAACGACGCCCCGGCGCTGGCGCAGGCCCAGGTCGGGCTGGCGATGGGCACCGGCACCGACGTGGCGATCGAGAGCGCCGGCGTGACGCTGGTCCACGGCGACTTGCGGGCGGTGGCGCGGGCGCGGCGGCTGAGCCGGGCGACGGTGCGCGGGATTCGGCAGAATTTGTTCCTCGCGTTTGTCTACAACACGCTGGCCCTGCCGCTGGCGGCGCTGGGGATCGTCACGCCGGTCTGGGCGAGTGCGGCCATGAGCCTTAGCTCGCTGTCGGTGGTGGGCAACGCGCTGCGCCTGCGTCGGGCGAGGCTGTAAAGCCGCTTGCGGCTTGGCGTTCGCGCCAACGCCAAGCCGCAAGCGGCCTTACCATCGTGCGCCGCGTCTGCTTATAATGAGAATAATAACAACCGAAAGAGACATGATGATGAAGGACCTCGCGCGGCGAGGGAAGGCCCCATGGACGAAGTGAAACGCAATGTGATCGAGAGGCCGCCGGACCCGCCGGCTGCCCCGCACTCGGCGGAGGAGGTGTTCCACGAGTACGCCCCGCGCGTCTACAACCTGGCCCGGCGAATGCTTAGCAGCCACGCCGACGCCGAGGACGTGACGCAGGACGTGCTCCTGCAGGTGGTGCGCAAACTGCCGAGCTTCCGCGGCGAGTCGGCGTTCCCGACTTGGCTGCACCGAGTCACGGTCAACACCGCCATCGCCCACCGGCGCAAGCGGGCGGTACGGGACGAGCATCGAGACAAGAGCAGGACCCTCGACATGGTCCTGGAGGATGCGCCGGCCGGCCCGGTGCGGCGCTGGTCCATCGGGCCGGAAGAAGCCGCCCTGGACCGTGAGACGCAGGAATTGATCGAGCGCGCCATCGCCGAGCTGCCGGAAGAGTACCGCGACGTGTTCGTGCTGTCTGACGTCGAAGGGGTGCCGAACGCGGAAATCGGCGAGATGCTTGGGCTAAGCCTTCCGGCGGTCAAGAGCCGCCTGCATCGCGCCCGCCAGAAGCTCCGCGACGCCCTGGCCCCTCATTTCGAGGAGGTGTCGGCATGATCTCTTGCCGCGAGCTGGTCGAGCTGCTGTGCGACTACGTGTCGGACGAGTTGCCGCCGGAACGCCGCGATCACGTCGAAGATCACCTGGGCGAGTGCCATTCCTGCGCCGCCTATCTGCACAGTTACACCACGGTCATCAAACTGACGCGCCTGCTGCCCGCCGCGCCGCTGCCGCCGCAGCTGGCACGGCGCTTGGCGGACGCCCTCGCCGCGCAGCAGCGGCCGGCGCCGGGCGGCGCCTGAAGCCTCTTGCGGCTTCGCAGGTGCGAAGCCGCAAGAGGCAAAGATCACATCAGCCCCAGGTCGAACGTGTCGTTGACGGTGCGCCACACCCACCACGCGGCGGATCGCCAGCGGCACTCGATCTTCACCGTTCCTCGCGAGCCGGGGACGACCGCCTTGTCCGGATCCTTGATGGTGAGAGACAGCATGTACTGCTGATCGACCGGCTCCAGCTTGTTGGGGTCGTTGCCCGAGGGCGGCTTGACCGAGATCGGCCCGCCCCCCTTGTTCGACAACGGCAGCGGGATTTGCTTGGCCTCCGATTCCGGCAGGACCTGCCATTCGCCCACCCAGGTGCAAGAGTCGCGGCCCTGAATGCGGATGCTGATCGGCAGGTCCTTGTCTGTGCCGGCCAGCGCTTCGCGATCCTGCTTCAGGAGGCGGTAGTCGGCTGGCTTCACCGGCACCAGCATTCGCAAGCGCTGCGGGTCGCCGATGACGCAGAACGGCGCCGGCTGCGTGTGGTCGAAAAACTTCCCCTGCTCCTCGGGTTGGGGCGGGTTGATGACCCAGCCGTCGCACGGGGCCCGTAGCGTCAGCGTGTCGATGTGCGGTTTGAGGATCTCCAGGTCCTTGTCCAACTTCTGGATCTCGGTATCCATGTCATTTTTCTTGCGCTTGAGCCGCTGCGTCGTGTCGGCGTCCTGGGAGCGCTCGGCCAGTTCCTGGAGGACGACCTCGCGCTGCTCGCGCAGCGACCGGCCACGAGACTCGGCCTCCAGCGCCTTGCGTTCCAGTTCGCGGTTCGTGAACCGGGCCAGCTCCTGGCCCTTGTGGACGTACTCGCCGTTAACGACCTTGAGTTCGTCGAGGCGGCCGTCTTCGCGGAGCAGGACCGGCGTCTCGGCGCTGTCCTGCATCAGCACCAGGCCCGTCTGCCGGACGCGGCTGACCGGCAGCGGCACCGTAAAGAACGCGACCAGCAGCACGCCCACGACCGTGCCGCTAATCACCACACGCCCGGTTTTCATGTCGGGAAGCCTCCCGCGTCTGTGTAAGTTCTTGCCCAGCCGCCACAGCGGCCAACCGACCATCGAGCCGAGCGCCGCCAGCGCCAGCATCTTGCTCACCACCTCCAGCTTGTACGGCTTGAGGAAGTTGGACATGAAGATCAAAATCGAGTAAGTCACCACCCAGCGGTAGACGTAGCTGACGACGGCGTAGGCGATGAACAGCACCTTGCGGTTCGTCGCCATGTAAGTTTCGGGCTGCACCTCGACGCCCAGGCAGTGCTCCAGCACCGTGTTCTTGAGGAAGCGGTTGGAGCGATCGCGGAGGTTGGGGATCTCCATCCAGTCGGCCATGACGTAGTAGCCGTCGTAGCGCATCAGCGGGTTGGCGTTGAAGACCACCGTGCTGACACTGCAGACGACCATGAGGCACAGGGCGAGGTTGTTGATGAACGGGTGCGACGGCGTGTACCACCAGACAAAGGTCGCCGTCGCCGCGATGAACAGCTCGATGTAGATGCCGGCGTAGCTGATGACGATGCGCTTCCACTTGTTGGGCAGGGTCCAGGCGTCGGAGACGTTGCAGTACAGGCAGGGGGACAGGCACAGGAACAGCGCCCCCATCTCGTGGACCTCGCCGCCGTACTTGCGGCAGCTGAGCCCGTGGCCGAACTCGTGGATGACCTTGACGATCCCCAGTGCCAGCCACATCCATCCCAGGTTGCCGAAGGTGAAAAATTCCTGGTAGCGCGGCAGCTTGTCGTAGAACGGCTCGAAATGCATGCCGACGAACAGCAGCGCCCCCAGAAAGTAGAGATGAGCCAGGACCAGGGCCGTCGGGCTGAACACCCAGCCGCAGTACGGCATCATCTTGGTGAGCAGCTTGTCGGGGTCGAAGATCGGGATCTTGATATAGAGGATGTTGGTCAGCGCTTGCATCCACTCTGAGCGGAGGCGCTTCTTGCGGCGGTCGTAGAGCTGCTTGCCCGCGCGCGGCGACTCGTTCTGCGCCAGGCCGGCGGTGAGCAGCTGCTGGCCGAAGTGCTCGAGGTCTTCGAGCTTGAGGCGCTCGGGGCGGAAGCGCTGCTCGTATTCCTTCTGGGCCTCGTCCAGCGTGTGCTCGCCGTCCATGAACTGGAGCAGGAAGTGCTCCTGCTCCTTGAAGCGGTAGTAGCGCATGCTGACCGGATCCTTGACGACCCAGTACGTCCGCCCCTCGTACTTCTGCGGCGCGATGTTCAGGTCTTGCCGCAGGCGAAGGCGGACGTGCTTTCGCCGTTCCAGGTCGGTCGTGGGAGCTTCGGGATTCATGTGTGTTCGGTATGGGAGCGTTTAGCCGCCGCCCTCGGGGCGGCGCTCAACGCGCCGCCCCGAGGGCGGCGGCTAAACGGGTCGGCTACTTTTCGGGGTACACCACCAACGTCACGTTGTAGCCCGGCAACAGTCGGCCGCCGGGGTTGTCCATCTCCGCGGTGACGCGCACCTGGCCGGAACTCACCTCGGGGTCGAGGGCGATGACCTTCGCGGTCGGGCGGCTCTCGACCTCCTCCGGGCTGGGCATCGGCCAAACGATGACGGTGCGGTTCTGCGTGCCGGTGACCAGGAACGACTTGTCCGGGGCAAAGGCGCCACAGTTGGTGACGGCCCGTTCGTCGCGGCTCGAGGTCCAGACAAGCTGCTGCAACTCGTGGCCGCGCGTCTGGGGGGTCGGGGCCTGCCAGAGTTGCAAGCCGCCGGCCCCGCTCGAGGTCAGCACCAGGTGGCCGTCCGGCGAGAACAGGGCCAGTTTGCTGAAACTCCCGCCCCCCGTGGCGCTCATGTTGCCCAGCAGTGAGCCGTCCTCCGACGAGACCACGCGCAGGTCCTTGCCCTGGTCGAACAGGACCTCGGTGCCGTTGGGGTTGACGCCCAGCGTCGTCACCTCGCCGCCGCGGCGGTCCAGCAGGATCGCCCGCTCGGGAGCGCCGTTGCCGTCGAGGGGCCAGACGATCAGGGCGTTGTCGCGGCCGGCCGACGCCACGCTGAGCTTCTTGTCGCGGCCGACGTAGAGGAACGCCACCGAGGTGACGCCCGCCTTGTGCCCCGATTCGCCCGGGAAGCGCTGCAGCAGGGCGCCGCTGTCCACGTCCCACAGGCAAATGGCCCGGTCGTCGCCGCCGCTGACCGCCCAGCGGCCGTCCGGCGAGAAGGCCACGCTGTTGATCCCCCCCTCCTTGTGCCCGTTGGTGAACTCGCGCACCAAGGTGCAGCCGTCCGCGGCCAGGTCGAACAGCCGCGCGACGCCGTCGGCAGCCCCGGTCAGGAAGAGGTTCTTGTCGGCGAGGGCCGGCGGCGTGCAGGCCACCGCGCGTACGGCGGCGTTGTGCTTCACCACCTTGCGGTCCCTCCGGCCCGTGGGATCCTTCCGCCAAATGCAGGCGGTGTGGTCCTCGCTGACCGAAATAATCTGGTTGTCCTTGCTGACCGCGACGCCGTTGACCGCGTCGTAGTGGCCGGTGAGGATCCCGTGCGGCATCGGCGGGACCATTCGCGTCGCCTCGACGTACACGACGCGCTTGTCCTCCGGGTTGCGCGGGTCCGGCAGGCTGTCAAGGTCCTGCAGGTCCACAGGGCCGCGGATGCGCAGCTTGCTATGGTCCTGCATCTCCAGCACCGTCTCGAGGTTATGAACGGCCTCGCCCCGGCGCTTGATGAGCTGCTTGACCTCGCCGTTGATCTTGCTGCGGATCGAGTGCAGGTCGAGGATCGTCTCGGCCTGGCGCAGCTCCTTGCCGGCCACCTTGACCCCCTCGGCCTTGTTGATCGTCTCGTAGACGTAGTGGTCGTAGCCGAGCTTGGCGGCGGTGGCGTCTTCCTTGGAGCCGGCGCCCTGCTTGTAGAGCTGGTCGGCGCGCAGCCAGCGCTCCTTGTACTCCTCGCGCGACTTCTCGGAGGAGGCGCGGTCGGCCTCGGCGGCGTCGAGCTTGGCCAGCTTGATGCTCAGGTCATCCACCGCCAGCGACGGATCGACCAGGGCGAGCAGGTCCCCTTCCTTGACCTGGGTCCCCTCGTCCACCAGCCGGAACCACCGCTTCTCGCGATACAGCCGGACCTTGTTGGGCCGAACGTCATCGCGCTTGGTCAAGGGGCGATACCAGCGGTTCGCGCTCTGGACCCAGTCTGCCGGCGGCGCCTTGTCGGGAGACGGGGCCTCTGTCTCCGTGACCAGGTAGCTCACCTCCTGCTCGAACGCGCCGGGAGGAGCGGTCTCACCGGGCTTGATTTCGCTGCCCAGGAAGAGCAGCTGGCCGTCGCGCATCGCCGGCACTTGCGGCGTGGCGATGGCGGTCAGGCGGGCGCCGGGGATGACGACGCGCGGCGTGGCGGCGAGGACCCTCGTCCAGGGGCCGGCCTGATCACGCGCGGGGGCTTCACCGGGCTGGGCGACCGCCTGCCTGCCCTCGTGGGCTGGGGGAGGGTTCTGGACGCCCACCTCGGGCCCGGGGATCAGGGTGGTGGGGGGACCGCCGTAGACGTAGAATACGACGGCGATGGCCACCAGCGCCAGCGCGCCGAACAAGCTGAGCCAGCGGAGCATGAATCATCCTCCGATTGGGAAATGCCAGACAGGGAATCCGACGGCCGCTTGTGGCTTCCCAGACGCGGCGAAGCCGCAAGCGGTGGGCGGCGGCTTAGAAGAAGAACACGACCTTCTCGTAGAAGAATTCCCAGACGCCGTAGAACAGCGAGTAGCCCATCCGGTGGTCGCCGCAGCGTACCTTGACCTTGACCTCGGTGCCAGCCAGCATCAAATCGCGCGGCACGCGCTTCGACTCGGGGATGTCGTTCCCCTCGATGCGGATCCAGGTGAGCACGACCGGCTCGGCCTCGTTGTTGTCGTCCTTGTGCGGGTCGGCCTGGTTGGCGATCTTGCTCTTGTTCAACTTACCGTGGTAGGTGTGCGTCGGGTCGCTGCGCACGATCAGGTCCACGTCCAGCTCCTCCACCGGCTTGCCTTCCTTCTCGGAAAGGAACTCGAAGGCGTGGAGGACCTGGCCGATGTGCTTCTGGGGGATCTTCGCCTCGACCTCCCAGCGGCCCTGCTTATTGCCCAGGCGCAGCACGGGATCCTTCGGTTCGACGGGCCGGTGGCGGCTCTCGTGGAAGTCGGGGGTCAGAACCGTCCAGAACGGCTCCTTCTCGCCCTCGGCCCGCCGCGCCGTGGGGAACTCGGGCGCCGTCAGCCAGAACGTCCCGGTCTGGGTGACGGTGACCCCGTAATACTTCAACGTCTTTTCGCGCAACTTCCGATACAATTTCAACTCGGTCTGCGCGTCGATCACCTTCGTTCTCAGGTCGTTCCTTAGGAACCCATTCAAGTTCTCCGGACGGCCGGCAGCGAGTTGTGCTTCCGTCGACTTGATCGAGTTTTCGGCCCCTTCGATCTTGCTGTCGTACTCCTGGATCTGCTTGGCCAGGTCCAGATCGGACAGTTGTACCAGGGCCTGGCCCGGCTTGACGCGATCACCCGGCTCGACGGCGATGTCCTCGACGTAGCCCTTGCCCTGCGCGTAGACGTTGACGCGCTCCTCGGGCAGCAGGTTCCCGGTGCCGTCCATTTTCAGCGGGTAGGGCACCAGGATCATGAGCGCGATCAGTAGCACCACCGCCGCGCCGACCAGCGCTATGATCGCGTTGGCCTTACCGCCGAGCCCCTCCTGCACCTTCGCGAGCGGCATCCACAGGAAGCGCATCGGAATGCGCCGATGCTCGACCGAGTTGTACAGCGCCGGGGCCGCGTGCTTGCCGACCACTTCCAGCCGCGCGACGAGCTGCTCGGGCGTCTGCTGCGGCTCGAAGCACTCCATCATCAGGGCCGAACGCGCCGGCCGCTTGCTCTCCTTCTCGCGCTCGTCCTTGAGGGGCAGGACGACCAGCAGTTTGCTGTTGCTCTCGCCGAGGTACTCGTCCAGGGCCTTCATGACGTCGGGCGGCAGGCCCTCGTCCTTGGTGCCGCTGTAGACCAGCTTCTCGCCCCAGGCGAGGACGCGGTCCAGCAGCTTTTGCATCAGCTGGATGAGGTTGGAGCGGCGTTCGACCACGTCGGCGCCGCTGACCGCCTCGACCCGGCACTTGCGCGCGTAGCGGACGCCGATGCTGATGCGGTCGCAATCGACCAGGCGCCGTCCCTCATTGGCGACGAGGTAGGCCGTCTCGACGGGGTTGAGGGTGCCGTGAATCGTGCGCGTGAAGGCCTCGAGCTGCGTCCACAGCGCCTGCTGGCCGGCCATCTGCCGCATCAGGCGGTTGCGCAGGTAGCGCGAGGCGAGCTGGCACATCTCGGTCATGAACTGCAGGAAGCCGTTGACCGCCGCCGGGTTGCGGTCGGGGCTCTGCCAGACTTCGAGCAGGCCGTCCACCTGGTTCTCGACCTGGATCGGCACGAGCAGGAGGATACAGTCGGTGGGGTTGCCGGGGGCGACCTTGCCGCCCTCGGGCTGGCCGGCAAAGCTCTGCGGCGGCAGGTGCAACGGCCGCGGCTGCTGGAACGCGAGGCGCAGCAGTTCTTGGTGCGCCTGCTGGGCCTCCTCGCTGCGGTTCAATCCCAGGTTCTGCAAATTGACCTGGTACTGAAGCTGCAAGTTCCCTTGCGGCGTGCGCATCCAGACGGCGCCGGCCGGGGCGGCCAGGGCGGCCAGGACGCGCTTGAGGAACTCGCCGAAGTAGTCGGCCGGCAGCAGGTCCAATTCTGAGAGGCGGGCCACCTCCTCGAACAGGCGCTGGATCTGGCGCCTCGTTTCCTCGACGTTCGTCGGGCTGACTTGGGGCTCGGGACCGGGCACGGTCTTACCTCACGATAGGGGGAAAGGATGGGAGGCCAACGTGTTACCGCGTAACTCCCGGGGCCCCGCACAAGGACGGGCGTCCGGAAACACCATATCGTAGGCCGATAACGCCATCGACGCAACAGCGACAGGCCGAAATGGTTCTGTCCGGGCAATAAGCTTGCGAGCGAGTGCGAACGCCATTAGCGCAATCGGCCCAAACTTGTTCCTTTGCTTCAATCGCGCAGCCGCTTGCGACGGCTCGGGACCCTCTGTTAATAGGCGCGCCGGGATCGCTTCCCAAGAGTAAATCGAAGACTTCTACCAAATGGGACAACAATCCGACAGCGAAATGGCCGGGGCGGCGTCCGTATAATGGCGTGGTTGAACGGAGGACGCCTGGCATGTTCGTTGATCGCGTCGAGGTGTTCGTGAAGGGGGGTGACGGCGGCGCCGGCTGCCGCAGCTTCCGTCGCGAAAAGTACGTCCCCAAGGGCGGGCCGGACGGCGGCGACGGCGGCGACGGCGGCTCGGTCCTCGTCCGTGCCGTCGCCGGCACCGACAGCCTCGCGGAGATCGTCAACCGCAAGTTCTGGCGCGGCGAGCGCGGCGGGGCCGGCGGCGGCGCCAACTGCCACGGCCGCCGCGGCATCGACCTCGTCATCCCCGTGCCGCCGGGGACGATCGTCCTGGACCGGGACCGCGGCAACGTGCTGCGTGACCTGACCGCGCCCGGCGACGAGGTGAACGTGGCCCGCGGCGGCCGCGGCGGCCGCGGCAACAAGGCATTCGCCACGGCCACCAACCGCGCCCCCCGCGAGACGCAGCCCGGCACCCCCGGCGAGGAGCGCTGGCTGACCCTCGAATTGAAGGTGATCGCCGACGCGGGCGTGATCGGCCTGCCCAACGCCGGCAAATCGACGCTGCTGAGCCGCCTGTCGCGCGCCACGCCGGAGATCGGCGCCTACCCGTTCACGACCAAGCACCCCAACCTGGGACTGGTGACCCTCGGCGGCGAACGGGCCTTCATTCTCGCCGACCTGCCGGGGCTGATCGAGGGGGCGCACAGCGGCGTCGGCCTGGGACACGAATTCCTGCGCCACGTCGAACGGACACGTGTCCTCGTCCACCTGGTCGAGCCGTTGCCCCCGGACGGGGCCGACCCGCTGCACAACTACCGCACCATCCGGCGCGAGCTGGAGTTACACAGCCCGGCGCTGGCCGCCAAGCCGGAGATCGTCGCCGTCAGCAAGGGGGAATTGACCGGCAGCGACGAAGTGCGCGAGCGGCTGGAGCGCGAGCTGAATCGGCCGGTGCTGGCGGTGTCGGCGGTGACGGGTCGCGGACTATCGCAACTGGTCGGGGCGGTGGCCGAGGAATTGACTCACGTCCGCGAGGAGACGCCCGCATGAAGCCCGACGTGGTGGTCGATGTCGGCAACACGCGCATCAAATGGGGCCGGTGCTCCGCGGATGCGGTGGTCGCGGTGGCCTCGCTGCCGCCCGATGAGCCGGCGGCGTGGGAGGAGCAGGTGCGCGCGTGGGGCCTGTCTTCGCCAGCGTCCTGGGTCGTAACCGGCGTTCATCCGCCAAGGTGCGAGAAGCTGGTCGGGTGGTTGCGACAGCGCGGCGATGACGTGCGCGTGATCGACTCCGCCCGGCAACTGCCGTTGCAGGTACTCGTCGAACACCCGGATAGGGTCGGCATTGATCGCTTGCTTAACGCTGTCGCGGCCAACGCCCACAAGAGTCCTGAGTGTCCGGCGGTGATCGTCGATGCCGGGTCGGCCGTCACAGTCGATCTCGTGGACCAGACCGGCGCCTTCCGCGGTGGTGCGATTATGCCTGGGCTGCGCTTGATGGCGCATGCACTTCACGACCACACCGCCTTGCTGCCCCGCATCGAGGTGCCCCGCGAGGCGCCGGCACTCCCTGGAACCTCAACGGCAGCCGCGGTGGCCGCCGGCGTTTTCTATGCGTGGGCGGGCGGTGTGAGTACCCTCGTGCATGACTACATGGCCGACTGGGAGTACCCGGACGTCTTCCTGACCGGGGGCGATGGGCCACTCTTGGCATCGGCGCTCGATCTGACGTGTTGGCCGGAAATGACCCTCGAAGGCATCCGCCTGGCCGCGGAGTCGCTGCCGTGACCGAAACCCTTGCCACTCGCCTGACTCCCCCCGGCATCGCAGCCATCGCCACCATCGGCCTGCGCGGGCCGGCGGCGTTGCAGATGGCCCGCGGCCTGTTCCGGCCGCGGACGAACAGCCGGCGCGAGTTGCCGGATCGTCTCGAACCCGGTCAGATCTGGCTCGGTCGGTTCGGGGCGGAAGCCGCTGACGAGGTCGTTCTCGCCATCAAGCAAGCCGAGCCGGTGCCGTGGGTCGAGGTCCACTGTCACGGCGGCCAACTGGTGGTTGCGCTGCTGCTGGACACCCTCGTTCAGCGAGGCGCCCGCACCTGCAACGCACTGGAATTCCTCGATTCCCTGACGCCCCGCAACCCGTGGCGCGATCTCGCACAAAGACGGCTCCCGCACGCCCCGACCACGCGCACGGCGGCCCTGCTCCTGAGTCAATGTGACGGGCACCTGGGCACCGTCCTGGAGATGATCCTCTCCTTGCCGGAGGGACAACCGGAAGCGACGGAAGCACTCCTCGGTGCGCTGGCGCGGCACGCACCCGTCGGCCGCCACCTCGTCGAGCCGTGGCAAGTGACCGTAGCGGGGGCGCCGAACGTTGGGAAAAGCAGCCTCGTCAACGCCCTGGCCGGCTACCAGCGCAGCATCGTCTCGCCGACCCCCGGCACGACGCGCGACGTGGTGACGACGGCAATCGCGCTCGACGGCTGGCCGGTGGAACTGGCCGACACCGCCGGGCTGCGTCAGGTGAGCGGCGCCCTGGAGGGGCAGGGCATCGAACGCGCCCGCACCGCGGCGGCAACCGCCGACCTCTGCCTGTGGGTCCTCGACGCCAGCGCCGAACCGCTGTGGCCGGACGTTTCGCCGCAGGGGGTCCTGCTCTTAGTCAACAAGACGGATCTCCCGCCCGCGTGGGACCTCAGTCGTGCCGCCGGCGCGGTCCACGTCTCCGCGCGGACCGGTGCCGGCATTCCCGAGTTGTGCGACGCCATCGCGCGCCGACTCGTACCCGACCCACCTGGGCCCAGGGATGGGATCCCCTTCACCCCCGAACTCTGCGACGCCATCGAACAGGCGTACGCCCACCTGACAGCGGGGCGAATCGACGAGACGCGGTACGTGCTGACGGGGCTGCTCGGCTCCCCCGGCGGGGCGCGGCGGTGACCCGAGAACAGCAGCCCCAGCGTCACGAGCAGCGCCAGCGTCACGATGATGAGTGCCAGCAGCAGCACCGCCGTCAGCCGGTTGCGCCGCGCCCAGCGCCCCGCCCGTTCGATGGGGCCACTGGGGCGCCCGCAGATCGCTTCTCCCTTCAACCAGCGCCTCAGGTCGTCGGCCAGGTCCTGCGCCGTGGCGTAGCGCCGCCGCGGCTCTTTCTGGAGGCACTTGAGGCAGATTGTCTCCAGGTCGCGCGGAACGGCCGGGTTGAGCCGCCGTGGCGGCACCGGCTCCGCCTCGCCGATCTGGGCCAGGACCGCGTAGAGCGTCTGGCCGCGGAACGGCGGCCGACCCGTCAGGGTTGCGTAGAGGACCGCGCCGAGGCTGTACAGGTCGCTGGCGGGGCCGACCTGGGCCGCGCCGCCGACCTGCTCCGGGGCCATGTAGGACGGCGTGCCCAGCACCTGTCCTGTGACCGTCAATTCGGCCCCGGCGTCGAGCGCCTTGGCCAGGCCAAAGTCGGCAATCTTGGGGACCGCCGCTTGGGGCCTCGCACTTTCTGCGAAGCCGCAAGCGGCCATCATGATGTTCGCCGGCTTGAGGTCGCGATGCACCACCCCCTGGTCGTGGGCGTAATGCACGGCGCGGGCCAATTGCTCCAGGCACACGGCGGCCTCGCGCGGCGGCAGCGGGCCGTCGCGCAGCACCTGGGCCAGCGACCGCCCGGCGACGTACTCCATCGCGTAGAACGGCACCCCGCCGCACTCGCCGGCCTCGTAGACTTGCACGATGTTCGGGTGCTGCAAGCGGGCGGCGGCCTCCGACTCGATGCGAAACCGCGCCGCCACCTGCGACCCGACATACGCGCCGGCCGGCAGCACCTTCAGCGCCACCACTCGGTTCAGGCTCGTCTGCCGCGCCTTGTAGACGACGCCCATGCCGCCCCGCCCGAGCACCTCCAGGAGCTGGTAGCCGGGGAATTCCGGCGGGGCGCCCGGCTGGGTGGCGACCTCGCGCTCGTGGAAGGCGAGCGCGATGAGGTGGGGGTGGGCGGGGAAGCGCTCGCGGTAGTCGGCCTCGGTCGGCGCCTCCCCGGCCCGGCGGCGGTAGTACAGCTCCAGCTCGAGCAACTCCGCGAGCAGGACCGCCTCCACCCCGTGCGGCAGCTCGCCCAGGGAGTCCTCGACGCGAGGCCGGGCGCCGCGCTGCCAGGCCGACTCGAAGCGGTCGCAAACCGCGTCGATCTCCCGGGCCGCCTCCAGTGACAGCGAGCTTTCAACGGTCGCGTTTGGGTCGAACATCAGCGGACCTCACGTTCCCACATCCGCCGGATCAGTTCCAACTTGCGCCGCACCGTCCGCGGCGAAACGCCGAGTTCGACGGCCATCTCCTCCTCCGTGTGGCCCTGGATCTTCAGACTCGCCAATTGCCGCAGTTTGTCGTCGTCGAGGCGCTCGATCAGGTGGCGCAGGTCGTCGGCCAGTTCAGCCGCCATGTCCGGGGACGGCTCGTGGGCCAGCAGTTCGTCCAGCGCGCCGGCGCCCGCGGGCGCCCGGCCCGAGCCGCGTTTCTTGCGGCCCTCGCGCTCGATGACATCGCTCACTTTGCGGAGCGTGATCGTGGCCAGGAGGCGCCACAGGGCGTCGCGGTCTTCCAGGAAGGGGAAGCGCCCGGCGGCCTCGCCGCGGCAAAAGCTGTCCAGGGCGCTGAGGGCGATGTCCTCCTCGTCCGCGGCCCGGCGGGCGTTCCCCGGCAGGCGCTTGCGGGCCAATTCCATCAGGGCGCTGAAGTAGCGCGCCCACAGCCGGGTGGTGGCGTCGGCGCTGGCCTCCGGGTCGCCGGCCCGGAGCCGTTCGAGCAGCAGGGTCACGGACCCCTCATCGCGCATGGCTCGTCCCCGTCTCAACTCTCTGCGAAGCCGCTAGCGGCTCAGTTCGCCGACCGTTCGCGGAAGCGCCGCAGGTCCTCGGCCAGGGCCAGGGCGCTGCGGTAGCGCTTCGCCGGCTGCTTGCGCAGACATTTCAGACAGATGGCATCCAGGTCCGGCGGCACGCCGGGCTGCCGGAGGCTCGGCTGCACCGGGGCCGCGTCGCGCACCTGCGCCAGGGTGTCCATCGTCGTCTCGCCGCGGAAGGGCGGTTGCCCCGCCAGGGCCTGGTAGAGGATGGCGCCGAGCGCGTAGGTGTCGGCGGCCGGGGTGACGCGGCGCGACCGGCCCCAGGCCTGTTCGGGAGCCATGTAGCAGGCGGTCCCCAGGATGGCGCCGGTTTCCGTCTCGTCGCCGCGGCCGTTGAGGTGCTTGGCGATGCTGAAGTCGGCGATCTTGGGCGTGCCGTCGGCGGCGAAGAGGATGTTGCTCGGTTTCAGGTCGCGGTGGATGATGCCGTGCCGGTGGGCGTGGTGGATGGCCCGCGCCAGCGTCTCGATCAGTTCGGCAGCCTCCACGGGGGTCATCCGGCCGCGCCTCAGCCGCCGGGTCAGGGTGCCCCCTTCGAGGTACTCCATGCAGAAGAACGGCACGTCGTCGTGCTCGCCGTAGTCGTACACCTGCACGATGTGACTGTGCTGCAAGCCGGCGACGGCCTCGGCCTCGCTGCGGAAGCGGGCGCGCTCGCGGCGGCCGGCGAAGAGGGCGTCGCGCAGCACCTTGACGGCGACGACCTTGTTCAGGCCGACGTGCCGAGCCCGGTAGACGACGCCCATGCGGCCGCGGCCGACCTCTTCGAGCAACTCGTACCAGGTCACCGTCGCCAGCGAGCGCGGGGCCGGCTGGAACGACTCGCCGTTGCGGGATTTCGTCCAGAAGTCCAGGGGGGTGGACATCAAAGCTTCCCCTTTCCTCAAAAGGCGGTCAACGGACGGCGGACGGCGAAGCGGAGCCGCGCGGCCGACACGTGCCGCCCGGGAGGGGCCGTCGTGCCAGGCGCAGGACGGAACATTCCCGGGCGATTAACGGGCGATTCAGGTGGTTGGGAAGACAGTCAGGGACGGTTTACAGATCGGTGTCGTCGGGCCCCTCCGGGTGTGGTGACATGGGTGCTACGACGCGGCGCCATCGCCCGTCCGGGGCAGTCAACACCCGGCCAGGAGATACCGCCTCCGCGGCCCGAAGGATCCCCGTACACAAGACCTTCAGGTCGCTATCCGCGCAACTCACCATCATAACCGTTTGCTGGTCGGATGCAACGATTTTCTCGAAATTGTCGAAAAATCCTGACGACTGAAGAAAAAAAGGGCGGCGAGACGTTTTTTCGTGGCCGGATCGTGGAGGATTTGCGGATTGACCCTATGTGAGCAACTCGTCACGCGCTCCGGCGGGTGATGGGTGCCGCGACGCAAGAGGGCCGTCGGGAAGACAGTCAACTTCCCGGGCGACCCGTAGGACCGCTCGAAGGATCCCCGTACACAAGACCTTCGACGGCCACCCGCGTTGAGAAAGGACTTGCATGATGTGCAAGTCCTTTTTTATTGCCGCTTGCGGCTTGGCGCGAATGCCAAGCCGCAAGCGGCTCGTGTGGGAAGGACCACGATGCAACTTTGCAAAGTGCAATTGCGGAGCGGCGACATTCGGATCGGCGTGGTCATCGACGGACAGGCGCAGCTGCTTGCGCCGCGCTCCCTGTCCGAGGTCCTGCACGCTGAAGACCCCGCCGGCACCGCCCGCGCCCTGCTCGGCGTCGGGCCGCCGATACCGCTCGCCGATTTGACCCTTCTGCCGCCGATCGATCGGCAGGAAGTCTGG
Organism: Gemmataceae bacterium; assembly: GCA_035266225.1. Lineage (GTDB taxonomy): Bacteria > Planctomycetota > Planctomycetia > Gemmatales > Gemmataceae > DATFNV01. The sequence goes on along the minus strand of DATFNV010000581.1, from coordinate 1,917 downwards.
GCTGCCGGCGTCACCTACAAGCGCAGCCGCGAGGCCCGCGAGCGCGAGTCGGCCGGCGCCGCCCGCTTCTACGACCTCGTCTATAATGCGGATCGTCCGGAGCTATTTTTCAAGGCGACCGCCCCGCGCGTCGTCGGTCCCGGCCAGCGCGTCCGGGTGCGCCGCGACAGCCGTTGGAGCGTTCCGGAGCCCGAAGTGGCCCTGGTCATCTCGCCCCGGCTGACAATCGTCGGCTACAGCATCGGCAACGACGTGAGCGCCCGCGACATCGAGGGCGAAAACCCCCTCTACCTTCCCCAGGCGAAGGTGTACGACGGCGCCTGTGCCCTCGGGCCGGTCATCACGCTGGCCCAGGCCATGCCGCCGAAGGAGCAGGTCGCCATCCGCCTGACCATCGAGCGCGCCGGCCGGGTCGTCTTCGACGGCTCGACCTCGCTGGCGGCCATGAAGCGCACCTTCGAGGACCTGGTGAACTGGCTCGGTCGCGACAACAGTTTCCCCAACGGCGCCATCCTCCTGACCGGCACCGGGGTCGTGCCGCCCGACGACTTCACCCTGGCGGCGGGCGACGCCGTCCACATCGACGTGACCGGGATCGGCCGGCTGAGCAACGTCGTCGAGCAGGGCTGACTTGCCGCGGCAGTCAAACCGTGCCGCTTGTGACAGATGTGCGACTTGCGCCGCGTCCGCGCCCTGTGCCGTCCTCCGGCCTTGCCCGAACCTCTGCTCACGGCCCCGTCGTCTAGCCGAAATGAAAAGACGGATCAATCGGACGAGCCCACGGACGGGCGCTTTGCCGGACGCACTCCGCGCCTGGCTTCCCGCGCAGAGCGTTCCCCGTGTCGGCCGCCGCCCGCAACCCGTGCGCCTGACGCCAAGGGAGGAGCGCCTGATGAACCGCCTGTCGCGGAGCAACGCCTGGAGACGCTGGTGGAAGTGGACCCTGGGACTCTCCCTCGGTCTGGCGGTGTCGAGCGCCTCGGCGGGGGAAGTGGAGTGGCACGCCGCCTCCGGTGCCAGGCCCCCGTCCGACCCGCCCACCGGCCCCCCCTCGGTGCGCGTCATCGCCTCGACCGAGCCGGCCGTCCCCAGTTCGGCGGCCGGCCCCGCCGTCACCCTCCTGGCGCCTGTACCCCTGCCCACCACACCCGCGGCCCGGCCAGATGCAGCCGAGTCGCTCAAGCCGGTTTCCTTCAGCGGCGTGGAGGCGCCCGAGTCGCGCGTGATCTTCCGCGCCCAGATGAGCGAGGCGCCCACGGCCCCCAAGGCGATGCCGGTCGGCCTGCCCGATGTGCCGGCGGACCTGCCGTCGCCACCGCCCGTCGATGGGGTGCTGATGCCGCCGCTGCTGCCGGGGCCCGCCGGCACCTGCCTGAACTGCCAGCCCTGCCCCTGTGAGGCCCCTGCCGGGGGCGACGCCGACGGCAGCGGCCGCTTCGGCCTCACCGACGACAGCGACGCGCCCAACCACCGCCTCTGGGTGAGTGCGGAATACCTGATGTGGTGGATCAAGGGGCAGCGACTGCCCCCCCTCGTCACCACCGGCTCGCCCAACGATCCGGTCCCGGGGGCGCTCGGCCAGCCGAACACGGTCCTCCTGTACGGCAACGGCCACGTCTCCGAGGACGTGCGCTCCGGCCTCCGCTTCCGCGCCGGCTGGTGGTTCGACGACGAGCACACGATCGGCCTCGACGGCAGTTTCTTCTACCTGGCGCAGCGCTCGGTCAACTTCAACGCCGGCTCCAACGGCTCGCCGCCGCTGTTCCGGCCGTACATGAACACAGGTTTCCCCGCGGGACAGGGACTGCCCACCCAGCCGTTTGAGGACACTGAGATCGTGGCCTTCCCGGGTGTGGCCGCGGGGGGGATCACCGTGAACCAGACGAGTCGCCTGTGGGGTTACGAGGCCAACCTGCG
>DATFNV010000580.1:0-16917 GCA_035266225.1 Gemmataceae bacterium | reverse complement strand
CGGGGCTACCGAGCGGGCCGCAAGACAGCACATCGTCAAGACAAGAAGCACAAGCGGAAAGGCGGCGGTTCGGCCCCGCGACCGTAGGCAGGACTCGTGGCTAGTGAACTTTCGTACCCTTGGCGATGCTATGGCTGACTTCACTCCAACCCAGGGCCGTTATCTGGCGTTCATTAACGCCTACACCAGTTTGCACGGATATCCACCCGCCGAATCCGAAATCGCCGCGGCCATGTGCGTCTCGCCGCCGTCGGTGAATCAGATGGTGAAGATGCTGGAGAGGAAAGGGCTGATCCAGCGTCGGCCGGGTGAGCCGCGTTCAGTGCAGGTGCTTGTCCCGGAGGACAAGATTCCGCCGTGGAACAAGCGCAAGCCGGCGAGGAGCCCGGCGCCGGCCGGCCCTGCGAATCGCTCGGCGGCGACTCCGACAGAGACAGCGACCCGGGCGAACCTGTACGTGCTTTCGGTCTTCCTGCTGAGCGGGCCCACCAGCAAGAAGTTCGCCAACAAGGAGATCCGCCGCGTGATTGAAATCCGCGGCGACCAGACACTCGGGCAGCTCCATGACGCCATCTTCCAGGCGTATGATCGCTGGGATCAACATCTGTACGAGTTTCAGCTCGGTAAGCGTCCCTTCGATCCGGACGGGCCCAACTACGGGGTTCCCGATGGGCCGCCTGGGAAGAAACGGCCTGGAGACGCGCGCACGACGAAGCTGGACGACCTGGGCCTGGCGGCGTATCGTGTTTTTGGTTACTGGTTCGATTTCGGCGACGACTGGTATCATCAGGTTCAGGTCGAGCGGATCGAGCAAGCCATCCCGACCGTTACCTACCCGCGCGTCATTAAGCGCGTTGGCAAGTCTCCGCCGCAGTATCTCGATGAATGACCAGGGAGAGAGCGATGAATGCTTCGACCACCGCCCGCCGGCTGGCGGAAGCCATCGGCCAGGCGACCAAGTCCGCCAAGTTCTGGGTCGCCGGTTGTCTGCCTGTTGTCGATCCCGGCATCGAGGTTGACGGCCTGGGTGTCCTCAGGTTCCCGCTGAAACCAGCGACGGCGAAGAAACTTGTCGCTCATTGTCAGGTCGCTCCATACGGCAAGGGAACGCAGACGCTGGTTGACAGAAAGGTGCGGAACACACTCGAACTTGATCCGAACAAGTTTCGCCTGAGCCAGGAGTGGAACTCGGCGGTGGCCGGTGCGGCTCAACTTGCCGCCAGGCAACTGGGGTTGCCCGCCGAACAGGTCGAGGCCAGGCTGTACAAGCTGCTGGTCTATGAGAAGGGCGGGTTTTTCCTGCCGCATCGCGACAGCGAAAAGCAGGACGGGATGGTGGCGAGCCTGATCGTCGTGTTGGCCAATCCGTTTGAAGGCGGGGCGCTGGTTGTGCGGCACGGGGCCGCGCAGCAGACGTTGCGATTTGAACAGGCGGCGCACGGCGAGGCGCCCTGTTACGCCGCGTTCTACGCTGACTGCGAACACGAAGTCCAACGTGTCACCCACGGCGTTCGGCTCTGCCTGGCCTACAACGTGGTGCTGAAACCGACGCGCGACAAGCCACCCGACGCCGGCAAACGGGCCGCTCCCGCCGACGCGCTGACGGAGTCGATCAAGTCGTGGGTCGCGACCCAGCCGGCCAGGCCGCTCGTTTTCGCGCTGGAGCATCACTACACGCAGCGCGGCTTGTCGCTGGATTTGCTGAAAGGCGCAGATCGACAGCTCGCGGAACTGGTCGTGCCGGCAGCGGAGAAGACGGATTGCTTCGTGCATCTGGCGCAGGTTTCGCGCCATCTGTTGCAGTTCGCGGACGACGGGAGCTTTGAGCGAGGCTACTCCCGTGGCTACCGGCCGCGGCGCGCGATCGAGATTGGTGAGACGTACGAGGATGACCTGAACGGAGCCGAGTGGACCGATCTTCACGGCAGGAAACAGCCCTGGGGGGAGATCGCCCTCGACCCCTCGGCCATCGTTTCCTCGATACCGATCGACGATTGGAAGCCGACCTCCGAGGACCTCGAGGGCTACACGGGCAATGCGGGCAACACGCTCGACCGCTGGTATCACCGCTCGGCGATCGTCCTTTGGCATCGCGATCATCACTTCGAGGTCGTCGCGAGTTGCGGGGCGGCCGTCAGCATTCCTTTATTCCGTTCGCTGGTGGCCAAGCTGGCCAGAACCCCCAAAAAACGGCTCGAAGAAGCCCGAAGCGACTGCATGCGATTCGCCCGTGCGATCATCGCCAGGTGGCCACACTCGCCTGTCGGCTACGGGCATCGCGCGACCCGCGAGGCGTCGCCGTATGAGGACTTCCCGGACCTTCTGTTGACGCTGCACGACCGGGATGCCATCGCGATGTTTCTCTCGAAATTGACGGAGCAGGATCAGATGCTGCGGCTGGATGCCTTCGTTGCGGCCGCGTGCCGCGAGTTCGGCTGGAATGCATTTGCCCAGGAGTTGAGGCGGCTGATCGCAACGCGGCCTGCCACACAGAGTCGGCAGGAAATTCCGCTTCGCGACCTCGAATGGCTGTCCGCCTTCTGTCTCGACAAGGCGACTGACCCGGACAAATCGGCGCTCGCCCACGAACTGTGTGCGCTGGCGGTTGAACGATTCTGTGTACCGCCTCCGCCCCGACCGGCATATGACTGGCCGGGCGCTCGGCGGGAACCTTCCGTTTCGGAATCGGCGCTCCCGCTGTTGCTCAAGGCGCTTGTAGCAAGCGGCCGTGACGAGGATCTGTCGCGCGTGATTCAGTTCGTCGAGAGTTCGCCGGATGAATTCAGCCTGGACGACTGCCAGGTTCCTTCTCTCAAAGCGTTGGTGCCCTGGTCGCAGAAACAGTTTGCTGCGGTCCATCCCCATCTGATGTCCTGGTTGGCCTCGGTCCGGCAGAAGCTCGAATCGGCCACCGCCAGACAACCGGCACCTCCGGGCGATTGGGCTCGCCCGGCGGATGTGGCTTGCACGTGCCAATACTGTGCCCAGCTCAAGGCATTCCTGGCCGATCCCGCCAACGAGGTCGGACGAATCCCGGCCCGCGAAGACATGCGTCAACATCTGATCGGCATGATTGGCCGGCATGCCTGCGACGTCAAACATGCGCTGGAGCGCAAGGGGAGCCCCTATTCCTTGGTGCTCACCAAGACCACCGGCTCGTTTGAACGAGCCACCAAGCGGTTCGAGGCAAACCGCCGATTGTGGAAGGTCCTCGATGAAGTCAGCCAGGGAATTGCCCTTCAGAAAGGCAAGTAATAGTGACTCCTCGCCGAAGAGTACGAGAAGCCCTGCAATCGCAAGGCGCTGGAGGCCGGGCGGGCGGACCTGATCGGCAGCGGCTGCGACGCGCTGATCCCGGCGCAGCCGCCGAAGGAGGCGCTGCGGTCGCGGCAGGAGAACGCCAACCGCGAGAAGCACGGGGAGCACGCGCATCGGGTGCCGGGGCCGAAGAAACAAAAGGGATACCGGCCGGGACGGAAGACGGCTCGACGGCGGGACCGGCGGTGAAGTAGAATCGCGGGAGCCCGATAGCAACGAGGAGATTCACCGATGCCCGAGACGACCGTGCAACCCCCCCAGACGCCGACTTCGCTCAACGGCGTGGTCGCGCTGACGATGGAAGCGCGCCTGCGGCATTTCTTCTGCGAACAGGCTCGCCTGCGCGAGATACTCGAACGGACGCGGGCCGACATGGACCGGATCAATGCCGAGTTGTTCCGATTCCAGGACGAGTACTGCACCGACGCGGCGCGTCAAGAGGAGTACGACAGCGCCATCGAGCGAATCCTCGGCATCACACGTATCGACCCCAAGGAGATCGAAGAGGCGCTAGCTGGTAAAGGGGTCTACGACTTCAAAGAACTCATCGAGGAACTGGAGCGGACTCACGGAGCAACCCCCTCGCAAGAAGCCCGATGAACACGACTCCCTCGCCACCCTACAAGGTTGAACTCCTGCACACCGCGAAGACGGAGGTTCTGCGTTGCGCGAAGAAGGCGGAAGGACTCGGCATCGGCCCTGAGTATGCGGCGGCACTCCGCGTGATTTACGACAGGTTATCCACGGCACCTCTTTCCTGGGCGAGCAGTCGCATCACTACAGGGCGGCACGCTTGGTGCAACGGAAGATGATCTACCAGCGGATTCTCGTGATCTACGCGGTCCACGAGGATCAGCCCGTCGTCTTTGTGAAGGAATGCCGGCCGATCCAGGGGCATCCGCTCGAATCCGCCTGATGAAGTGGCGTCCGATGCAGTCCAACTCCCCGTTCAGCGTCCCAACCGAACACGCCGAAAAGACCCTCGCCGCCCTCCTGCGCGCCCTGCTCCCCGGCCAATCGTGGGGCGACGTCCGCCGCCTTATCGAGACGCGCCGCGCCAAGATCAACGGCGAACTGTGCCTCGACCCGGCCCGCCGCGTCCACGAAGGCGAAGTGGTCGAAGTCCTGCCGCGCCCCGCAGCCAAGCCGCAGCAGCCTGAGCAGGTCACTATCCGTCATCTCGACGAGCATATCGTGGTGGTCGAGAAGCCGAGCGGCATCAACACGGTTCGCCATCCCGCCGAGCGCCAGTGGACGGCGCAGCGCAAGGCCCGCTCGCCGACGCTCGAAGACATCGTGCCTCCGCTGATCCGCCGACAGGAGGGCCGCTTCCAGCAAGGGCCGCCGCCGCGGCTGCGGATCGTGCAGCGGCTGGACAAGGAGACGAGCGGCCTCGTCGTCTTTGCCCGCACCGTCGCCGCCGAGCGCGGCCTCGGCCAGCAGTTCCACGCGCACACCGTCCGCCGCCGCTACCTGGCGGTCGTGCCGGGCTTCGTGCCGGCGCAGACGGTCCGCAGCCGGCTGGTGCGCGACCGCGGCGATGGCCGGCGCGGCAGCACGGCCCTTCCCGAGCAGGGCAAGGAGGCGGTCACGCACGTCGAGCCGGTCGAGCGCCTGCCGGGTTACACCTTGGTGTCCTGCCGCCTGGAGACGGGGAGGACACACCAGATCCGCATTCACCTCGCGGAGTTGGGGCACCCGGTCTGCGGCGAGAAGGTCTACGGCCCTCGCACGGACAGCAGCGGCGCCCCGCGCTTGGCGCTCCATGCGGCGGAGCTGGGCTTCAAGCACCCCGTGACCGGCGAACAACTGCGCTGGACGATGCCGCTGCCGCCCGACCTGGACGCGTTCGTGGACCGGCTTCGCCGCGGTCGATCGTAGCCGCCCGCTTGCCGACCGTCGAATCGTGACTCATGCTTGAGCCACGCAGACGTCCGTTCGGCTCGTCCCCATCCCCTCCGGCCGAAGCCACCCTGTTCTCCGGAGAAACCTATGCGCCGGCTCCGTCTCGCGAGCCTCCTGCTGCTGCCGTGCCTGTCGCTCGTCAGTGGTTGCACCGAGGCCGTTTCCTTCAACGACACGATGGTCCAGCTGACCCAGGACCTGGAACGGGCCGGCCGCAAGTTCGGCGAGCGCCTTATCCAGCACGAAGGCAAGCGCGATCCGCTCGACGACGATTACGCCGACGTCGTCGGCGAGGTCGGCAAGATCGTCAAGCGGGCCAAGGCGGTCCAGGTGCCGAACCTCACGGGCGCCAAGGCCTACCACGAGGCGTTCCTCGAATATATGGAGTTTGAAGAGGACGCCGTCGATCGCGAGTTCCGCAAGCTCGTCAGCGCCGCGTCCCGCCGCGATCGTGAGTCGCTCATGACCAACCTGGAGCGGCTCAACAAACTGGAACTGAAGGAAGTCGCCAAGCTCAAGGCCGCCCAGAAGGCGTTTGCCCAGGCGAATAACGTGACCGTCCGGGACTGAGCCCCCGCTTGCGTCGCGGCGCGGCCGTGTGCTACGGTGGCCCGATGGAGATCAAGTGGACCGACACCGACCCGGACAGCGGCGAGCGCCGCTACCTGCGCGCCGTCCGGTTCGCCCGTGAATGGCGCTTCTCGTACCGCAAGCAGCGCCGCGACGTGCGCTGGCGCGACCTGCAGCCGACGCGCGCGATGTGGGAAATCGTGCTGGACAGCCTGAAGCGCCGCTACCGGCGGCGCGAAGGGGTCAGCGACGAGGACGTCGCCCAGGTGGAGCGCGTCCTGCGCGAGTGGCGCGAGCCGCCGCGCCTTGACGAAGAGGAGTAATGTCCGTTTAGCCGCCGCCCTCGGGGCGGCGCTGCCCCTACCGGGGGAGTGCGGGAACGAGACCCGTGGGAGGAGCGGCGGGCGTCTCTCCGGTGGCGGGCCCCACAAGTCTCGGCGGCTTCAGCGGCAGCCGGACGCGGAAACAGGTCCCCTGTCCCGGCGCCGAGTCGAAGTCGATGGTGCCGCCGTGGCCCTGGACGATGCCGTAACTGATGCTCAGGCCGAGCCCCGCCCCCTGGCCGAGCGGCTTGGTCGTGAAGAACGGGTCGAACACCTTGTCGCGGATCGACGGGGCAATGCCCGATCCGTTATCGAGGACGGCGATCTCGACCCCGCCCGCGGCCGGCCGCACGCGCACCGTCACCCGGCCTCCACGCGGACTGGCGTCGATGGCGTTGGCCACCAGGTGGAAGACGACCTGGTTGATCTTGGCCGCGTGGCACCAGACGCGCGGCAGCGGGGCCAGGTCGGCGTCCAGTTCCACCCCTTGCCGCTCGGCGCGCCCCCGGATGACGCTCAGCACCGAGCCGACGCCGGCGGCGACGTCGGCCTCGTCCCAGGCGCACTGGTCCAGCCGGGCGAAGTCGCGCAGGTCCTTGACCAGCTGCTCGATGCGTTTCAGGCCGTCCCGCGACCGCGCCAGCAATTCGGCCAGGCCGGCGCGCGTCGCCGGCACGTCGATCTCCTCGGCCAATGCCCGGGCGCGGTCGAGCAGCGCCGCCCGCTGCTCCGGCGGCGCCCCTTCCAGGTCCTGGTGGAGCCGCAGGAGGTCGCCCAGCGCCTGCACGTCGCGGCCGAAGACGACGAGGTTATTGCTGACGAACGAGAGGGGATTATTCACCTCATGGGCGACGCCGGCCACCAGCTGGGCCAGGCGGCTCAGTTCCAGGTCGCGCTGCACGCGCTCGTTCTCGACGAGCTGGGCGTGCAGGGCGGCGTTCTCCAGCACCACGGACACCGGGATGGACACCGCGGTGAGCAGGTGCAGGTCCTCCGCGGTGAATGGCACGCCCACGCCGAAGCGGTCCAGCTGCACGACGCCCAGGGCGCGGCCGCTGTGCCCCTGGAGGGGGACGCACAGGAAGGAGCGGACGCCGAGGGCGACGAGGGTGTGCGCCGCCGCGAAGCGCGGGTCGTCCTGGGCGTTGTCGGCCAGGACGCCGACCCCTTCCTCGAAGGCGCGGCGGACGACGGAGCGGCTGTAGGCCGGCTCGCGCTCGCGCGGCGCCCGGCCGCGCAGGGCCCGCACCACCAGCTGCTCCCCCTCGCGCGTCAGGATCAGGCCGCGCTCCGCCTGCGGAAACAGGCCGAGCAGGTGGTCGAGCAGGCGCGGCAGCAAGTCGTCCAGGTCCAGCGTCGCCGCCAGCTGCCGGGTGATTTCGAGGACGGCGAGGAGCTTGCGGCCGGCCCCCTCCTGCACCAACGGCCGGTGCGACGTCATCGTCGGCAGCTCCGCACGGATGAACAGGTCGGGCTCGCTGCCGGTTCCCGCTTCAAAAAAGAGGTGAAAAGGGCCGATCTGGATCTCGTCGCGGTCGCGCAGCTCCGCCTTGCCCCGCACGCGCAGGCGGTTGAGGTAGGTGCCGTTGGCGCTGGCGAGGTCCTCGAGGCAGGAGCGGCCCTGTGCGGTGCTGACGCGCGCGTGTTGCCGGCTAACCTCCGGCGCGTCCAACACGATCTCCAGGCCGGGCTGGCGGCCGATGGTCGTCGGGCGGTCGCCCAGCACGAAATGCCGGCCGGAGTCGGGCCCCTGGTTCAGCAGCAACCTGGCCATGCGCGCCCTCCTTCCCGCGGGAGTACACGGTGCGGCATTGTACCCCCCCCGGACAGGGTCGCAAGATGTTTCCCCGGTGGGCGCGGACAAACTTCGTGACGTCGCGAATTTTCACTTCCCTTCGGTGGCGGAATCAGTACACTATTAGTGAACGTTGAACTCTCCCCCGGTCGTGTTGGCTCGTTGGGGGAGAAACCGCCTGCGCCGACTCGGTAAACGTCCGGGCATGCCTGCCATGCTGGCAGCGGTGCCCAACAAGTGGGCAACCCCGGGTGGGGGGCGCTTCTTTCCCCCACCACGGCGGAGTCCGTAAGGTCGTACCGGATCGTGAGTTGACGCAATCCGCAAAGGAGTAACCGGGGAGCGGCATTTAACTTGCTTACCTTGCCTCGCCGTGAAGTCGAATCCCGTTTCCGAACCCGGGTGTCCCGCAGGTTGGGCGCCGGTCGTGCCGTACTGCGCGACCGCGGTTCCGGTACGGTATCGCTTCACGACGTCGCAATCCCACCTGAAATGAGTTCCCTGGAAGCTCGATTCCCTCGTGTCGGTGCGACCACCCGGAACAGACTCTGTTAAGTCTGCATTCGAGCGCCAGGACGTGCGCGGGCGGTCGGGGAACTTGAAGCGATGCCAGGGCGAGCCGTAACGACTTATTCAGAAACGCTGACTACTGACATGGTGGCGTGGCTTCGCCGGTAATGGGACCGGCGAGGGCCGTGTGTCGCGCCGAAGGCCGGCGCCTGCGTGTCCACCTCTTGAAACTACTTTGGTGTGCGGAGGATTGACTGGTGCGAATTGCTCTTTTCTCCTGGGAAACTCTTCATTCGGTGGCCGTCGGCGGCGTCGGCGTCCACGTCACCGAGTTGGCTGCGGCCCTCGAGCGCCGCAAGCACGAGGTCCACGTCTTCACCCGCAAGGGCCACGGCCAGCCGCCCTACGACTGCCTCCACGGCGTCCACTACCACCGTTGCGGCTTCGCGCTGCACCCCAACTTCGTGGACGAAGTGAACAACATGTGCCGCGCCTTCGTCCACGAGTTCTTCGCCGTGGAGGACCACGTCGGCCGCTTCGACGTCGTCCACGCCCACGACTGGCTGGCCGCCAACGCCATGGTCTGGATCAAGGAGGGCCGTGGCCGTCGCGGCCTCCTGACCATGCACTCGACCGAGTACGGCCGCAACGGCAACCGCTTCTTCGGCGGCCAGGCCGTCCGCGTCCAGGACCACGAGCGCCACGGCACCTACTGCGCCGACCGCGTCATCACCGTCTCCAACCAGCTCCGCGAGGAGATCAAGTGGCTCTACAACTTGCCCGATCACAAGACGGCGATGATTTATAATGGCGTCAACTCGCAGGCCTTCGACTACGAGGTGGACCCCGGCGCGGTCAAGCGGCGCTACGGCATCGGCCCGCTCGACCCGACGGTGCTCTTCGCCGGCCGCATGGTGGTCCAGAAGGGCCCCGACATCCTGGTGCGGACGATGCCGCACGTACTCCGCTACTACCCCGGCGCCAAGTACGTCTTCGCCGGCGACGGCCACATGAAGAACGAGATCGCCGGCCTGGCGCACCAACTCGGCGTCGGCCACGCCCTGCGCCTGCTCGGCGACCGCCGCGGCCGCGAACTGCACGACCTGTTCAAGGCCTGCGACGTGGTGGCCGTGCCCAGCCGCAACGAGCCGTTCGGCATCGTCATCCTCGAGGGCTGGAGCGCCCACAAGCCGGTGGTGAGCACCAAGCGCGGCGGCCCGGCCGAGTTCGTCTGGCACGGCGTCAACGGCCTGCACGTGGACGACACGCCCGACTCGGTCGCCTGGGGCCTGGGCACCCTGCTCGCCGACCACAACCGCTGCCGCTGGATGGGCCGTAACGGCCGCGCCGCCGTCGATGCCGCTTTCAGCTGGGACAACATCGCCGAGCAGACCGAGGAGGTGTACGCCAGCGTGGCCTGAGTTGGTCCGCCGCGCTCGTAGTGACCGCATTCATGCGGTCGGGTCGAACCGGACCCGATAAATCGGGTCACTACCAGCGCCCCCCTGCCGTTCCCCGGAAACAGTGACGTTACCCGTACGAGGACTGGTTGGACCATGACCATTTTACTGAATGGCTTTCTCGACCTCGCGGCCGCCGAGGCCCGCACCCGCCTCCTGGGGGAGTGCATCGCCCCCGAGGCCGAAACGCAGCTCTTCACCGCCGCGCGGCCGGCCCCCCCGAATCCCGAGTCGCTGCGGCACGTCGCCTGGGAGATCGGCGAACGGCACCGGGTCGATTCGTTCGCCCCTGCCCACGCCCATGTCGGCCTCGCCGCCGTCTCGCCGGCCGAGGGCTTCGCCCACTGGCGCATCCCCCAGGAGTGGGTGGAGCGCACCGCCCGGCAGAAGGGCGGCGCCTGGCACCACTGCCGCCTGGTTATTCGTCTATACGATGTCTCTTTCGTCCAGTTCAACGGGTTCAACGCGCACCGTATCCAGGACCACACCCTGCCCGCGCTGTGTGGCGACCTGTTGTTCCACCTGCCGCGCCCCGGCACCTGGCAGCTCGCCGAGGTCGGCTTCCTGCTCCGCGGCGGCGAGTTCGTCCCCGCCGCGCGCTCGCAGGCCGTGTCGTTCCCCCCCGAGGCCGCCGCGCCGCGCGGCAGCCACGCCGCCCTCCTGGTGGACGGCGGCGGCCGCGTTGAGGAGGTCGGCAGCCTCTGGGACCACGAGCGCATTCTCGACGAGCGGCGGCGGCCGCGGCTGCGCCGGCCCCTGCGCCTCGCCGCACTCGCCTTCACCTCGCTCCCCTCCGGCCACGAGGGTCCCGCGGCCCGCTTCGTCTCGGAGTTGGCCGCCGGCCAGGCCGCCCAGGGGCACGAAGTCCACGTCCTGGTGCCGGCCTCCGCGTCGCTCCCCGCCGACCGCCTCGAGGCCGGCGTCCGCTATCACGCCCTGCCCATCGACCCGGACGGCTCGCCGCTGGAGCGGGCCCGCGACTTCGGCTGCGCCGCCGCCGTGCGCCTGGGCGAGCTGCCGCCGGCCGACCTGCTGCACCTGCACGACTGGATGGCCGCCCTCGGGCCGCGCCCCGCCTGTCCGTCGCTGCTGTCGCTCGGCTCCCTGGAGGCGACGCGCCGCAACGGGACGCCGCCCAGCCCCCTGTCGCAGGCGATCGCCGAGGCCGAGCGCGAGGCGGCGGAGACGGCCGCCTGCGTCCTGACGCCCGACTGGCTCAAGGACCGAGCCACGACCGACCTCGGCCTGCAAGGCGGCCGCGTCGTCGCCTTCCCGATGGAGGGGCGCCTGCCCAACGAGTGGGAATGTCCCCTCGATTACGGACAAGTCAAGCGCGAAATTTCCGTCGGCCCGGTCGATCGCCTGCTCCTGTTCGTCGGCCCGCTGGAGCACGCCGCCGGCGTTGACCTGATCCTGGAGGCGATGCCGGTCCTGCTGCAACGCTACGGCAACCTGCGCGTGGCCTTCGCCGGCGCCGGCCCCATGTACGGGCACCTCCAGCACCGCGCCGGCCAACTCGGCGTCGCCCACGCCGTCCGCCTCCTGGGGCACGTCGAGGAGTCGCGCGTCAAGCGCCTGCTGCGGGCCGCGGAAGCGCTGGTGCTGCCGTCGCGCTACCGCGTGCCCTTCGACGACGCCGTGGTGGACCTGGCGCGACGCGCCGGGCGGCCGGTCGTCACCACCCACGGCGGCCCGGCGCACCTGGTCCGCCACGAGGAGAACGGCGTCATCACCTACGACAACCCCGGCTCTATGGTCTGGGCGGGCGACCGCATCCTGGGCGACCCGGCCCACGCCGAGCGCATGGGCCGCAACGGCCGCCGCGGCGGTGACGGCACGGTCGTCTGGGGTGAGGTCGCACAACATTACCTCGCCCTGTGCGCCGCCCGCTTCCCCGAGCTGACCGAGACGCTTCTGTAGGGATCCGCTCGCGGTCGCCGGGCGCGAACCACGACGCAGAGTCTGTTGCAGAAGCCGCTTGCGGCTTGGCGGCTTCCAGGCTTCCGCCAAGCCGCAAGCGGCTTCCGGAACAGACTCTCAGCAAGAACACCAGCGGTCACCGCCCAACTGGAGAATTGCGATGCTTGTGCCGACCGAGAAAGGGAACGGGGCGCCGAGCGCCCCCGAGTCGGACGCGACGGAAACGCGCAACGGTGAGGGGCCGCAACGACTGCTGACCTATGTCAACGGCAGGGCCCCCCACGCCATCAACCGCCTTGCGACCGCGGCGCCGCCGGCCCCGCCGGAGCCGAAGGACGACCCCGGGCCCGACAACCGCCCAGTCCTCGCCGTCTTCTGTTACGACGAGCCCGACGCCGCCACGACCCGCTTCGTCGCCAACCTCGCCGGCCCCCTCGCCGCCCGGGAGGTCGCCGTGCATGTCTTCACGCGCAAGCGCTTCGAGCCGGCCGCCGTGGGCGCCTCGGTCCACGTCCTGGGCGAGGCCGAGGACGGCAGCCTCCTCGACCGCGTCCAGGAATTCACCCACCGCGCCTGCAACGCCTTCCTCCGCAAGTTTCAGGGGGCCACGGCCCCGATCACCCTCATGGGATGCGAATGGTCCGCGGTCCAGGCGATGTCCATCCTCCGCGGTATCAAGGATCTCAATACCATCCTTTCGCTCCATTCCCTGGAGCGGCAGCGCAGCGACATGAGCGGCGACCTGAGCCAGCGCATCGAGGCCATCGAGTTGTCCGGGCTGCGCGAGGCGCGGACGCTCCTGGTCCACGAGCCGGCCACCGCCGAGGTCGCCCGCTACTGGGTGCCCGAGTGCGCCGACCGCACCGTCTGTGTCCGCTCGATCTTCCCCAGCGAGCGCTTCAACCGCCAACTCGACCCCGGCGTCATCAAGGCCCGCTACCAGGTCGGCCCCGTCGATCCGACGATCCTCTACGTCGGCGATCTCGACGAGCGCTACGGCCCGGAGCTGCTCATCAAGGCGATGCCGGCGGTCCTGAAAAACCACCCGCAGGCCCGGCTGATTATCGTAGGCGACGGCGGCCAGTACTGGCCGCTCCGGGTCTACAGCCGCTACCTGCTGCTGGAACACGCCGTGCGCCTTCCCGGCAGTGTCGTGGGCGACGCCCTCGACGAACTGATCCAGTCCGCCGACGTGATCGCCGTCCCCAGCCGCGAGCCGACGCCGTGGTGGCCGATCCTCGCCGCCTGGGCGGCGCGGCGGCCGGTGGTGACGACGCACCACATGGCCCCCGGCCTGGTGGAGCACGAGCAGGACGCCGTGCTCTGCTACCCCAACGTCCCCAGTTGCGTGTGGGGGATCGAGCGCGTGCTCTTCGACCCCGAGCTGGCGCGGACCATGGGCGACAACGGCAGCCGCAAGCTGGCGGAGCGCTTCGGCTGGGGCGCCGTGGCGGCGCAGGTCAAGGAATTGCTGGCGCCCCGGGCGGTGCGCTGAGCAGCAAACTGCCGCTTGCGGCTTAGCGTTCGCTTCACCAAGGTGAAGCGAACGCTAAGCCGCAAGCGGCCATAGAAGGACGCATCCATGCCGAAGGGTTATCTTCTCCTGGTCCTGCACGCCCACCTACCGTACGTCCGCCACCCCGAGTACGACCGCTTCCTCGAGGAGCGCTGGTTCTTCGAGGCGATGACGGAGACGTACATCCCGCTGATCAAGTTCCTCGACCGCCTGCGCGACGAGCAGGTCCCGTGCAAGCTGACGCTGTCGGTGTCGCCGCCCTTGGCGAACATGATGGAGGACCCGCTGCTGCGCCAGCGCTGCGTCCGCCACCTCGACCTGTCGATCCGCCTGGCGGAGCAGGAGTGCGAGCGCACCCGGCACTGGGGCGACGTAAATTTCCTGTCGTGGATGTACAAACGCCTTTTCGAGGAGGCCCGGCACCTCTTCGTCGAGCGCTGCGGTACGCGCCTGGTGAGCGCCTTCCGCGAGCACGCCGACGCCGGCCGCCTGGAGCTGATCACCTGCGCCGGCACGCACGGCTACCTGCCGCTGCTCGGCTCCGAGCCGGCGGCGGTGCGGGCGCAGGTCTTCACGGCGATGCGCGAGCACGAGCGCATCTTCGGCCGCACCCCGGCCGGCATGTGGGTGCCGGAGTGCGCCTTCTACCCGGGGCTGGACGAGGTCCTGGCCGAGGCCGGCGTCCGCTACTTCTTCGTCGATGGGCACGGCATCGACCACGCCGAGCCGCGTCCGATGTTCGGCGTCGCCGCCCCGCTCTACTGCCCGTCGGGCGTGGCCGCCTTCGGCCGCCACCCGCTGACGTCCAAGCTCGTCTGGAGCAAGTCGGTCGGCTACCCCGCCGATTACAATTACCGCGAATACTACCGCGACATCGGCTTCGAGCTGGACCATCACTACCTGGAGCCGTTCCAGTACGCCAAGGGGATACGCACGCACACCGGCATCAAGTACCACCGCATCACCGGCCCGACCGAGAACAAGCACCTGTACAACCCCGACTGGGCGCGCGAGACGGCCGAGCGCCACGCCCACGACTTCGTCAACCGCTGCCGCGACCAGGCTCACCGCTCCCGCGCCGGCATGCCGTTCCCGTGCGTCATCGTCTCGCCCTACGACGCGGAACTGTTCGGCCACTGGTGGTTCGAGGGGCCGCAGTGGATCTACCACGTGCTGCGCGAGTTGTCGCGCGGCGGCGACCTGGAGACCGGGACGCCCAGCGACTACCTGTCGGCCTTTCCGATCCAGCAGAAGGCGATGCCGGCCGCCAGCAGCTGGGGCCGCAACGGCTACAGCGAGCACTGGGCCAACCCCAAGACCGCGTGGATGTGGCGGCCCCTGCACGAGGCCGCCGCGCGCATGCGCCAGGCGGTGCAGGCCCACCGCGACCCGCCGGCCGGCAGCCTGGAGGACCGCGCCCTGCGCCAGGCCGGCCGCGAGCTGATGCTGGCGCAGTCGTCCGACTGGCCGTTCATCATCACCGACGGCTCGACGGAGGAGTACGCCCGCCGCCGCTTCCACGACCACGTGAACCGCTTCGACGACCTGCTCCACGGCCTGGAAAACCGCGAGATCGACCCCGCGCGGCTGGAAGCACTGGAATACATGGACGCCCTGTTCCCGGAGCTGGATTACCGCCTGTTCGCGTAGGTCAGGCTTTCCAGCCTGACCCCTTTGGTCAGGCTGGAAAGCCTGACCCCTTTGGTCAGGCTTTCCAGCCTGACCCCTTTGGTCAGGCTGGAAAGCCTGACCTACGCCCGCGCCGAAGCGCTCTTTCCCGCCCGGGGGGAATTGCTTACCATCCCCGCCCGGAGGGGGTACGCATGAAGTGCTGGTTTTGTGAAGAGGAGGCGCGCGGGACCTGTGCCGCCTGCGGACGTGGCCTGTGCCGCGACCACGCCAACGTCCACGACGAGATGACCTTGGCCAAGTCGGACACCAGCAGCGGCTACGCGACCTATTATAATGTTTATGGGGCGTTGAAGTGTTCGGAATGTCGCCTGGAGTGGAAGTCGTTCGCGCCGCGCTGAGCACCGGCCGGGCGGCCACGGATCAGGAGGGAAGGTCAGCCATGCAACTGCGACAACTGCCGGAGATGATCGACGGCCTGCCGAACTTGTGCGGCGCCGAGGCCGAGGTTCAGGAGGTGACCCGCGGTCGCCGCCCAGTGTTCCTGCCGGAAACCAACCTGCGCCTCGACAAGCTGCGCGCCGTCTTCGCCGTCGCCCTGCACATGCACCAGCCGCTCATCCCCGCCGGCGGCGCCGACCTGCGCACCGCGGATACCATCAGCAACCTCGAGGCGATGACGCGCGACCCGGGGACCGGCGACAACCACAACGCCGGGGTCTTCGCCGACTGCTATGGCCGCATGGGCGACATCATCCCCGAGCTGGTGCGTGAGGGCCGGAACCCGCGCGTCATGCTCGACTACTCCGGCCAGCTCCTGTACGGGCTGCGCAAGATGGGCCGCGGCGACGTGCTCGACCGCCTCCGCGGCATCACCTGCGATCCGCAGCTGCGCAAGTACGTCGAATGGCTCGGCACCATGTGGGGCCACGCGGTCGCCTCGTCCACGCCGCTGCCCGACCTGAAGCTGCACGTGCGCGCCTGGCAGCAGCAGTTCGCCGCCGTCTACGGCTGGGACGCCCTGGCCCGGGTGCGCGGCTTCTCGCCGCCGGAGATGCACCTGCCCAACCACCCCGACGCCGCCTTCGAGTACGTCAAGGTGCTGCGCGAGTGCGGCTACCGCTGGCTGCTGGTCCAGGAGCACACCGTCGAGAGCGTGGAAGGCCACGGGTTGAAGGACAAGCACCTGCCGCACCGCCTCGTCGCCCGCAACTCGTGTGGCGAGGAGGCCGTCATCCTCGCGGTCATCAAGACGCAGGGCTCCGACACCAAGCTGGTCGCCCAGATGCAGCCCTTCTACGAGGCGCAGGGGTTGCAGCGCCGCGACGTCGCCGGGGTCAGCGTGCCGCCCATCGTCACGCAGATCGGCGATGGCGAGAACGGCGGCGTGATGATGAACGAGTTCCCCAGCGGCTACCGCCAGGCCATCAGCCGGTTCGGCACCGAGGGGGTCGTCGCCGTCAACGTCACCGAGTACCTGGAGATGCTCGAGCAGGCCGGCGTCCGCGATTCGCAGCTGCCGGCCTGCCGTCCGATTCACCAGGGCGAGGTCTTCGCCCGAATCAAAAAGTGGGAGCCGGGGGCCGTCGATAAGGCGATTGCCGAGGTCAAGCGCGAGCGGCCGCACTTCACGATGGACGGCGGTTCCTGGACGAACAATATCAGCTGGGTGGCCGGCTACGAGAACCTGCTGACTCCCATGAACCAGTTGTCCGCTCGCTTCCACCAGGTGCTCGACAACCGCCCGGTGGACCGCAACAGTCACGCCTACCGCAATGCCCTCTTCCACCTGCTGGCGGCCGAGACGAGCTGCTTCCGCTACTGGGGCCAGGGAGTCTGGACGGACTACGGCCGTGAGTTCTGCCGGCGCGGAACGGAAATCCTGACCTACGATTTCAGGTAGCCGCTTGCGGTTTCGCGTTCGCGTCACCCCACGAACCGGTTCGTGGGGTGACGCGAACGCGAAACCGC
>DATFNV010000579.1:0-19138 GCA_035266225.1 Gemmataceae bacterium | reverse complement strand
TGCGAAGCCGCTTGCGGCAAACCGGTCAGCGCGTCCAGCGCAGCTGGGCGGCGCACGCCGTCAGGCACACCATCCAGCCGACCCCTAGCACCAGCAGTCCGTAGGGCGCGCAAAACGTGATGGCGACCGCCAGCAGGAAGAAGAACGCCCCCCACACGTAGCACCACCCCCAAACGGTGGCCCCGAGGGTGACGAAGGCCATCCCGCTCAGCACCGCCTTGACCGGCGCCAGCGGGATCGGCTCCGGCAAGAACAGGTTCAGCACCAGCAGCGCCAGGCTGCCTCCGTAGTACGCCGGCACCAGCGCCACGATCTGCCGTTCGATCGCGGTCAGGCGCGGCTCGTGGATCGGTCGCAGCCACCATGCCAACCCCAGCATCCCCGCCACCATGCCGCCCCCCAACAGGAGCAGCGGAAAGGAACGCCGCTCCGCCGGCAGTTCCCGTTCGAGCCAGGTCGCCAGGACGCCGCCGGCGAGGATCAGCACGCCGAGGCCGACGAGCAGTCGGCCCCAGCCGCGCTGGCCGACCTCGCGGTGTCGCCGCTGCAGGCCGCGCCGCACGCGCCGCAGCCAGGTCATCGGCCGGGCGGCCACCGGCTGCCCCGCCAGGAACGCCCGCAGGTCGGCCGCCAGCGCCGCCGCCGAGGCGTAGCGCTGCTCCGGCCGGGTCGCCAGCGCCTTCAGACAAACGGCCTCCAGGTCGCGCGGGATGGCCGGGTTGAACAGGCGCGGCGGCGGCGCGTTTTCCTCGACCATGCGCGCCGGCAGCGAATGGGCCGGCCCCTGGAACGGCAGCCGGCCGGTCAGCAATTCGTAAAGGGTAACGCCGAGGCTGTACACGTCGCTGCGGGCGTCGGCGTGGTGGCTGTGGCCGGCGGCCTGCTCCGGAGCCATGTAGGGCAGCGAGCCCAGCACTCGCCCGTCCGAGGTTTGCGCCGTGCCAGGCTCATCGACCAATTCTTCCAGGCGAGCCAGGCCGAAGTCGAGGACGTGCGCTCGGCCTTCGCCATCGACGAGGATGTTGCCCGGCTTCAGGTCGCGATGGCACACCCCCTGGACGTGGGCGTGCTCGACCGCCTCGGCCACCTGGGCCAGCAGGTCGGCGACCTGCGCGGCGCCGGCCCGCTGCCGCCGGCACCAGGCCCGCGGGTCTTCGCCGGCGACGTGCTCGGTGACGAGGTAGTAGGGCGGCCCCTGCCGGCTGTAGTCGTACAGCTGCACGATGCCGGGGTGGCGCAGGCGGGCCGTGACCTGCGCCTCGCGATGGAAGCGGGCGACGGCCTCCGGCTGGTTGAGGCGGCCGGGGTGGAGCACCTTGAGGGCAACGCGCCGCTTCACGTCGGGGTCGTAGGCCAGGTAGACGACGCCGAAGCCGCCGGCCCCCAGCTCGCGCTCGACCTTGTACGGGCCGATGCGCTCCGGCAGCGGCCCCGGCTCGGCACGGGACTCGGCGACGGTGTTGGACAGGCCGGCCAGGCGTTCCAACCCGGCGAGCGCCTCGGCCAGTTGCGGGTAGCGCGCCAACAACCGAGCCCGGTCCAGCGGCCGGCCGGCGAGCAGGGCGGCCACGGCTTCGTCGAGGGCGGCGGCCATCTCCTCCTCCCGCGGCGGAGCGGTTCCTGCGACGGTTTCGGCGGGGAGGTCCATGTCATCTACCCGTCGCGGCCCGTGTGTTCCGCCCCCGCCGGCGACCACGGTGCCACCGGCGTCCCGTTGGCGTCCTGCGCTTCGAGGCGGAACTTGTCCCAGACCATCGGCCGGGCCAGCGGCTCGATCCGCAGCACCACCTCGCCGTTCTGGAAGAGGCGCACGGTGCCCGACGATTGGCTGACGGCGATGGCGATGGCCTTGGTCTTGCGGCTGATGGCCGCGGCGGCCCAGTGTCGTGAGCCCAGCCCCTTGCTCAGGGTGATCCCCTCGGCCAGGGCGTCGATGTACATGCATGCCGCCTCGGCCACGCCGTCACGGCGGATGATGATGGCGCCGTCGAGCTGGGCCAGGTCCTTGATCTGCTCGCGCACCTTCAGGTCGCGGACGTCGCGCTCCTGCGGCGGGTAGCCGCGGAACGGGTTGAAGTTGATCGGGTGCGACATCTCCATCACCTTGCGCGTGTCGCCGACGACGAGGAGCGCCCCGACCGGGTGGCCCTCGCGCCCCTCGCTGCCGATCTCCGTCGCCAGGTCCACTACGGCCCGCAGCGTCTCCAGCGGCACCTGCGTGTCCAGCTTGCGCAGGTCCTTGGCCGTCAGGCGCTCCAGGTGCTCGCCGAGGTGGATGACGCTGAGGCTGTCAATGTGCTCCGGCCCGTCGGCGCCGATCTCGATGCCGTTGTACAGCGTGACGACATGGGCGCCGCTCGGCAGCTTGTCGGTCCGCACCGCTTCGAGCAGGGCGAGGCTCATGCGCTCCTGCGTCGGCGTCGGGCCGGGGTCGATGTCGAGGACGGTCATGTCCGGGTGGCTGCGAACCTCGTCAGGCAGCACGCCGCCCTGGGCGGCGATGAAGAGCCGGCTGCCTTCCAGGAGCCGAAGAACCTCGTCCCAGTCGAGGTTGGTTTCGGTCAGCAGCAAAACGGCGTCGGCCGGCAGTTCCCGGACGAGCCGGCACGCCGACTTCAGCAGCGCAATCGTCTGATGCGGCAACGCCATGCGGCAACCCGAGCCTGGAACCATTGATGATACTGAGGCGGTGGATGCTTCCCCTTCACATGGTAACGACGAGTCCGCGCCGGGGCAAATCGCGGCCCGCGCTTTCGCGGATTACCGATCCTCTGCTGGCCCGTGCCGTGCCAGCCTGCTATCCTGACGTTCGGCCCGCCAGACGTCCCACCCACCGCTGACTACTCAGTACTCAGCACCCACGGAGCTTCCCGCATGCGAATGAGAATGAGTTGCCTGGCCGTCCTCGTTCTTGCCTTCTCAGGGGCCGCCCAGGCCGGCGACTGGCCCGGCTGGCGCGGCCCGCGCGGCGACGGCACTTCCGCCGACACGGACGTGCCCATCAAGTGGAGCGGCAGCGACAACGTCGCCTGGAAGACGCCCATCCCCGGCAAGGGACACTCGTCGCCGATCGTCTGGGGCGACCGCGTCTTCGTCACCACCTGCCTCGAACAGGACGCCCCGCGCCCCGACGACAAGGCGCGGCGAATGCTCCTGTGCCTCGACCGCCGCGAAGGCACCGTCCTCTGGCAGAAGGAGGTCATCTCGGCCAAGCTGGAGAAACGCCATCCCCTCAATACCCGCGCCAGCTCCACGCCGGCCGCCGACGGCAAACACGTCTTCGTCACGTTCCTCGACGCCGGCAAGGATAGGGACGCCCGCGTGATCGTCGCCTGCTACGACTTCGACGGCAACCCGGTGTGGCAGAAGTCGCCAGGCCGCTTCTCCTCGGTCCACGGCTTCTGCTCGTCGCCGATCCTCTACAAGGACACGCTCATCGTCAACTGCGATCACGACGGCGACGGCTACGTCGTCTCCCTGGCCAAGGACGACGGCACGCAGCGCTGGCGGATCGAGCGGCCCAACAAGACGCGCTCGTACTGCGCCCCGATCCTCGTCGAGGCGGCCGGCAAGAAGCAGCTCGTCCTTAGCGGCAGCAACTGCGTCGCCGCCTACGACCCCGACAGCGGCAAGCAGTGGTGGATCATCAACGGCCCCACCGAGCAGTTCGTCTCGAGCCTCGTCTTCCTCGACAACACCCTCTTCCTCACGGCCGGCTTCCCCACCTATCACTACATGGGCATCAAGCCGGACGGCGACGGCAACGTGACGGAGACGCACGTCGCCTGGCATCACCAGGTGAAGAACGCCCGCGAAGGCGCTTACGTCCCATCGCCGATCGCTTACGAGAAGTGGTTCTTCGCCGTCTCCGACGACGGGGTGCTCAACTGCTTCGACGCCAGGGGCGGCGAGTGGAAGTGGCGGGAAAAGCTCGGCAAGCACCACAGCGGCTCGCCGGTCCTGGCCGACGGACACCTGTACTTCACCGCCGACAACGGCGACACTTACG
Source organism: Gemmataceae bacterium (assembly GCA_035266225.1). Lineage (GTDB taxonomy): Bacteria > Planctomycetota > Planctomycetia > Gemmatales > Gemmataceae > DATFNV01. Next base: position 15,129 of record DATFNV010000579.1, on the reverse strand, counting down.
TGCTGAAGGCCGGTGACAAGTTTGAAGTGGTCAACGTCAACCCGCTCGGCGAGGAGTGCTACTCCTCGCCGGCGATCTCGCATGGGCAGATCTTCATCCGCGGCGACAAGCACCTGTTCTGCATCGGGAAGTGAAGCCGCTTCATGATTTATCGTTTCGCGCTCACGTCAGCGCGAAACGATAAATCGTGAAACGCCGTCACTTCGCCGGCACCAGCCAGACGTTGCGGAACTGCACCGGGTTGCCGTGGTCTTGCAGCATGATCGGGCCGGGCTTGCACGGGTCGCCGCCGAGACCGGCCCTGGTGTTCGTCACGATCTCCTCCTTGCCCTCCTTGTCCTTGCGGGCCAGCCGCACGTCGTCCTGAATCTTGACGCCATTCTGGTAGACGGTCATGTGGGCCGGCTCGGTGATCTTGCCGTCCTCGCACTTCGGGGCGGTGAACTCGATGTCGTAGCTCTGCCAGATCGTCGGCGCCTTGCAGGCGTTGACCAGCGGCTTGGACACCTCGTAGATGGCGCCGCAGTCGTTGTCCTTGCTGTCCAGGCCGTAGCTGTCGAGGACCTGTACCTCGTAGCGGCCCTGCACGTAGACGCCGCTGTTGCCGCGCGCCTGGCCCTTGGCTTCCTTCATGTAGGGCACGCGGAACTCGACGTGCAGCTTGAAGCTGCCGTCGAACTTCTCCTTGGTGCTGACGTTGCCGGTCCCGTTGACCTGCATCGCCCCGCCGTCCACCAACTTCCACTCGGCCGCTTTCTTACCGTCGGTTTTGGTCCAGTTGTCGAGGCCCGAGCCGTCGAAGAGGACGATCGCCCCCTTCGGCGGCGGCGTGCCCTTGACGTCTTCCTTGTCTTCCGGTTTGGCGACCGTCAGGTCGCTGATGTCCCACGTCTTGTCGTCGGCGGCCGGCACCGCCGCGACGACGAACAAGGTGAGCGCGAGCGCGGACAGCAAACGCATGGCAGGACCCTCCCCCGGTAGGGCCGCTTGAGGCTTCGCATTCTTGCGAAGCCTCAAGCGGCTGATCGTTCACGCCTTGATAATGTCCTTGACAGTCATCCCGCCGGGGATCATCGGCAGGACGTGTTCCTGATACGGCACCATGACGTCGAGGACGAACGGCCCCTTGCTGTCGAGCATCTCTTCGAGGGCGCCGTCCACGTCCTTCTTGTCGGTGATGCGTTTGGCCCCGCAGCGGAAACCCTTGGCCATCGTCACGAAGTCGGGGTACGGCGCCTCATCGGGGCCGGCCCCGAGGTAGGTGTGGGCGCGGTTGCCGCCGTGGAAGCGGTCCTCCCACTGCACCACCATGCCGAGGTGTTGGTTGTTCAGCAGCAGCACCTTCACCGGCAGCTTCTCGGTGTAGGCGCAGGCCAATTCCTGGACGTTCATCAGGAAACTGCCGTCACCGTCGATGTCCACCACGGTCTTGCGCGGGTGGGCCGCCTGGGCGCCAATGGCCGACGGCAGGCCGAAGCCCATCGACCCCAGGCCACCGCTCGTCACCCACAGGCGCGGGTTGTTGAAGTGGTAGTACTGGGCCGTCCACATCTGGTGCTGGCCGACGCCGGTCGTGATGATCGTCTCGTCGAGCCGGCCGCGGTCCCGGACGATGTGCCACAGCCGCTCGATGGTGTACTGCGCCAGGATGGCGTCGTCGCGGTCGCCGTAGCGCATCGGCTCGGCCTCGCGCCACTCGTCGATCTGCCGCAGCCATTCGGCGTAGCGGCCGCCGCGGCCGTTGGGCGAGCCCTTGCCGCCGGCCCGCTCGTCGAGCAACTTCACCATGTCAATGAGCGCCTGTTTGATGTCGCCGACGATGGGCAGGTGGGCGGCCTTGTTCTTGTTGATCTCCGACGGGTCGATGTCGATGTGGACGATCTTGCCGTGCTTGGCGAACTCGCTCACCTTGCCCGTCACGCGGTCGTCGAAGCGCACGCCGAAGGCCAGGAGCAGGTCGGCGTCGTTGATGGCGTAGTTGGAGTAGACGGTGCCGTGCATGCCGAGCATTTGCAGGCACAGGTAGTGGTCGGCGGGGAAGCCGCCCAGGCCGAGCAGCGTCAGGGCCACGGGGATCCCGGTGCGCTCGGCGAACGCCTTGAGATACGGCGCCGCCTCCGAAGCGATGATGCCGCCGCCGGCGTAGATGATCGGCCGTTCCGCCTGGCGGATCATTTCGAGGGCCTGCTCCAGCTCCGACTTGGCGGCGGCACGGTAGGGCTTGTAGCCGGGGAGGTACATCGGCGGGTCCCAGTCGGGGACCACGGCGCTCGTCTGCACGTTCTTGGGCACGTCGATGATGACCGGCCCCGGCCGACCGGTGTTAGCGATGTGGAACGCTTCCTTGACGACGCGCGGGATGTCCTCGGTGCGCTGCACCAGGTAATGGTGCTTGGTGATGCCGCGCGACACCTCGACGATGGGCGTCTCCTGGAAGGCGTCGGTGCCGATGACGTGGGTGCCGACCTGGCCGGTGATGGCGACGATCGGCACCGAGTCCATCTTGGCGTCGGCGAGGCAGGTGACGAAGTTGGTGGCGCCCGGCCCGCTGGTGGCGACGCAGACGCCGACCTTGCCCGTGGTGCGGGCGTAGCCCTCGGCCGCGAAACCACCGCCCTGCTCGTGCCGCGGCAGGATGGTGCGCAGCCGGTCGCTGACGCGGGTGAGCGACTGGTGAATCGGCATGCTGGCGCCGCCGGGGTAGGCGAAAACGACATCGACGCCCTGCCGCACCAGGCACTGCACCAGGATGTCGGACCCCACCATCGGCGCGTTCGTCTGAGCCATTGCGGCACAACTCCCATAACGATTCGCGCCCCCGGCGGAGGGGGCGCAACGGGCGGTCAAGAACTTCTCAGTATAGCAGCGGCAGCGCGGCCTGTCTTGCTTGCCGTCGCGGCGACGCAGTCACGCGGCAAAGCCGTTGCGCTCGCGGGCGGCCGTCTTGCGGCCGCGGATGGCCTCAATCAGGTCGTGCATGTCGCGGATCGGACACGAAAACTTGGTGAAACAGCAGCCGAGCGTCTCGACGCGGTGGGCGTCGCTGTTGCCCAGGCCGGCGAGCTTCAGCCGCTTGTTCAGCTCGGCGGCTCGTCCGCGCGTGTCGGCATCCATGTTGTTGCTCATCAATTCCAGGCCGTCGAGTTCGGGGCGAATCGTCCGCAGGATGTCATCGAACGGTTGGTTCCAGCGGTACGGGTGGGCCGCGACGACGGCCCCGCCTTGGCGGTGGACTTCGCGGCACAGTTCGGCCACGCCGATACCGTGCGGCACCGCGAACGGGTCGGTGACGCCGTAGGCCAAAAAGTGCCCCTGCTTCGTGGACACCTCGACGCCGGAAAGGACGATCACGCCCGGGGCGGAGGAACTCAGCTCGTCCAGTTCGTCCTCAGTCCACAGCCAGTCGTGCTCGGTGATAACCACGCCGTCCAGGCCGATGTCACTGGCCCGCTGCAGCATCAACTCGGCCGGCATTATGCTGTCGGGCGAGTGACGGCTGGTGTGCAGGTGCATGTCAAACTTCATCGCTGGTCCTTTCTCCCGCGCCTTGCGGAGGGCCTGTGAGATCCACTCCTCCTCATTCTAGCACCGCCTGCGCCACGAATCCGGGGAACGCCGCGCCCGCAGGAACACGTACAGCCACGCCAGCATTCCGACCAGCGACACCAGCGCCGAGAGCCAAATGCTGGCGACGTACCACCGCTCCGGCGACTCACTGATGAGCCGGATCGTCGGCTCGACTTCCTCCTGGGCCGGCTTGATCTTCCACATGTACGAGTGTTCCGCCAGGCTGAACGCCGTCTGCAGGAGTCCGCCGACCAGGAGAACGACGAGCGCCGCGCTCATTTTGACCCCCTCCAGGAGCCGCTGCATCCGGATGGCGGAGATCACCAGCAGCATCAGCACCGGCATGATGAGGAAGCGCGACGAAACGCCCTCCGCGTTGAGCAGTGGGATCGGCAGGTTGGCGACGACCAGGTAGAAGTAATTGAGCGAGAGGAACGCCAGCACCAGCAGCGGGGCGTCGAGTTCCCGGTAGCGGCAGCGCTCCAGGGCCGGGCCGGCGCGGAAGCGGAAGTAGATGCCGAAGACGACCAGCGCCGCCAGCCCGAGCAGACCGACGTACATGTCGTACTCCCACCAGTGCAGGTAGTGTTCGACGAGGCGGCTGTGGGTCCAGCCGTCGTCCCCGGGGTAAGTGCGGTCGTGCAGCCCGATGAAGCCGTCCAGCACCTCGGTCAGGGTCGGGTAGCCGGCCCAGAAGCCGCGGTCGCTCCTCCCCCCGAACGTCACCGCGGCCGGGAGCAGGCGGAAGAAGGACAGCCAGCCGCTGAAGGCCAGCGCCAGGGCGCCCTGCTTCCAGTAACGCGGGTTGAACGCCACCAGAAGGATCAGCAACATCCATACCCAGATGACCTGGTGTAACGAACCCTGCAACATCATGGCCAACAGCACCAGGGCCAGCTTCAGCGCCGGGACGAACGACGAGTCTTCCCCCAGGAGTTCCAGCACGTAGAGGGCGGCGAACGGCAGCAGGAAGTAGCCCAACCACATCGAGTGGCCGACCGCCAGGTGCGACGTGATGAAGCCGTTGAAGCCGAACAGCAGGAACAGCAGCGCGAATGGAGCCGGCCCCAACCGGTAGCGGCGCCGGATCAGCAGACAGCCGGCGTAACCCAGCGAGTAGAGCAGCAGCGCGTTCAGCCACAGGAAGCGCCCGATCCCCAGGTAGGGAAGCAGCAGGATCTGCGGCGACAGGTTGCTTTCCGGCAGGCCGAGGAACTTGTCGGTCTTCTGGTACTCCTTGCTCATGTGGTAGGGAACGCGCCGCGTCCGCAGCGCCTCTTGCAGGATGACGTAGTAATCGTACTCCTTGGACCAGTCCTCGTTGCGCGTGAAAGCGATGTCGCCCCAGTTGAAGAAGAGGGTCCAGTGACCGAGGCCGAGGAGGTAGAGGAACAGGAGCACCAGGAGGGACAGGGCGCGGGAAAGGCGCGGCCAGGCGTTGACCCGGGCGGGAGCGTCGGGCGTCGGGCCCATCTCGGTCATTGCTCGGTTCTCATCCCACCCGCCTCCTCGCCGCGCCGGCCAGGAACCTCGCCGGCGCGGCGGAGGCCCCGTTTCACTTCTCGAACGGGATGTGATAGCCGTCGATCTTCAGCGGGATGCGGTACAGGCCCTTGTCCACGGTGACGTACAGCGTCTTGCTCTCGTCGCCGAGGCCGAAGCAGACGTTGGCCGGCAGGCCGACCGGTTCCTTGGCGTCGGGCTGCGACTTCCCGGTCGGGATGTAGGCCAATTCCTTGCCATCCGGGTCGGCCACCCAGACGCCCGGCCGCTTCAGGCTGCGCACCGCCATGTACAGGTTGCCCTTCACATCGACGCACATGCCGTCGATGCCGTTCTCCTCGCCGAAGTCGATCACCGTCTTGCGCTCGCCCTTGACCAGGCCGTCGTCGCCCAGGGTGAAGGCGTACAGCTTCATGGCCCCCTTCTTCGGCTTGGGCCCCTTGGGGTCGATCTTGTCGGTGCCGTTGTTGTGGTCGGCGACGTAAAGGGTCTTGCCGTCGGGACTGAGGCAGATGCCGTTGGGCTTCTCGCAGTCGTGCGTCACCTCGACGACGCTGCCGTCGTTGTCGATGCGGTAGACGGCGCGGTACGCCAGCTCGCGCGGCTCGTCGCCGAGGTAGCGCGGGTCGGTGAAGTAGATGCGGCCCTTGGTGTCGATGGTCAGGTCGTTGGGGGCGTTGTAGCGCTTGCCCATGAACTTGTCGGTGAGGACGACGCGCTTGCCGGTCTTGACGTCGTAGCGGCTGACGCAGCGCCCGCCGTCGTCGGAGCCTTCGCAGGCGACGAGACCCCCCTTGGCGTCGAACTTCAGGCCGTTCGACTTGCCGCTGTCCTCGACGAAGACGTCGGTCTTCATGGTCTTCGGGTCGAAGCGCATGATCTTGCCGGCGTCCTTGCCCTCCGGGATGTCGGAGAAGTAGATGCGGCCGTCGGGCGCCACGCACGGCCCTTCGGTGAGTCCGCCGTTGATCGGCAGGGAGCGGGTGAAGAGCTTTTCGAGTTTCGCGCCCTTGGGCACGATGGCGTCGCCGGTCGGCTTGAGGTCGTCGGCGGCGAGGGAGGGAAGGGAGAACAACGAGAGGGCGAGGAGTGCGACGGTGCTGCGCATGAAGGCCTCCGGAAGCGTTGGTCCTGGCCGGACATCGGCCACGGTGATGCAGACTAACGCTTCCGGAGACGATTCTCCAGTGTTTTCCGGAGCGGAAGGTCGTGGTTAGAAGATGATTCCGTAGCCTCCTAAGCCTGTGTCCGAACCGGCTGAGGGGGTCTCGCCCGGGTCGGCGATCACTCCCAGGTCGATCAGCAATCGGCGGCACTCGGAGTCGGGCAGCAGCGGCGCCATAATATCGATAATGTGGATTGATTGTCGCTCATCTCTGGTCCACCAGGGGATCACGTCGTCGAGGTCGGTCCGCACCATCATTCCACCGTGAAAGCCGGACTCGTCCAGGCCCTCTTTCTTGCGCCAGTATTTCCATGTCATGCGTTCAGTCGCAGTGGCGAAGCCTTCCTTGCAACGGTAACGACCAGAGAGTGCCTTGTAGCGTACGTAAGCCCACTCATACTCCCCCAGGATTTCGAGGCAGTTGCCCACCGCGAAATCCCAATTCGCCTTGTCCTGTTTGTCCCAGGCGAAGATCGGCGGGGGTTGTTGCTGTATGCGATTGCCCCCCACCTCGATGGGGCCGGACTCGAAGCCAGTTCGTTCCTCGTGGGCCGGCAGCGGCGGCAGAACGCAGGGGAATTCGCAGATGTGCCGCACCACGTTGGCCGCCTTTGTCCAGATCGTCTCCTGGCCCCACGCCCGCCCTTCCACCAAGGCGAGCACGAGTCCCACGGCCGCCAGCACCCGCAACCGTCGCGCATGCTCAAACATGATCCGCTCCTCCCATGCCTGAAGGGAAGTTGTGTCCGTCGTGGTCCGATGAATGGCCGGCGAGCCGCCGGCGCGGCAGAAGGGAGGTGGGTATAGCGAGCCGTGTCGGCCGTTGCAACACGAATCTTGAGGAAAAACGACGGCCCGCGAGCGATTTCCTTACGGCAGCAGTTCCGCCGCGAGGACGGTCCCCACCGCGGCGCCGTCGAGGACGATGGGGACGGCGTCGCCGGGCTGGTAGGTCTGGAAGGAGCCGTAAGCCGGGACGGGAGCCGAGTTGGCCGGCTGGGAATAGACTTCAATCCGCCGATCGACGAGGTTGACGATCCAGTAGCAGGGGATGGCGCCGCGGGCGTAGATGCGCGTCTTGTCGCGCTGGTCGCGCAGCAGCGACGAATCGGCCACCTCGATGAGCAGGCCGACGTCGGCCGGGCCGGGATGGCGCGTCTCGTAGTCCGCTGCCGAGCCGCGCACCAGGGCGAAGTCCGGCTCGGGCTGGCTGTCCGTTAGCGTCAGGCCGGCTTGAACGCGCAGGTCCCATCCTATCGGCAGGGCCCGCAGTAACGGCCGAAGCATTCGCTGGAGCGTGCTGTCGTGGCGAGGATTGCGCGGCATCTTGAGCACCACGTAGTTTTCGAGCAATTCGACCTTATCCTCGGGCGTCAGGATGCCGTTCTCGATCATCTGCTGGTAGCGCGCGACTGAGAACTTGGCCAGGGAGGCAGCGTCGCCGTAGGTGACCGGTGGGACCGGAGTGGTGATTGGCGTCATCGCGAAGCCCTCGAAGTCATGGCGAGGCGAGTATACTTCCGCCGGCGCGCGGCGCACAAGCCCAGGCTTGCAGCGGCGTTGCCACGGCGGGGTCTGCTCCACTCGGCTCGTCCCCTTCGCCGCGCTGATCCTGCCCGTAAGGGCGTCCGGCCCGAACCCAGGTTTTACGATACGGTCGCGCCGAAAAGGGCGCCAAGGGAATTCGCCGGCCGTGTAGAATAGTCACGGAGTCGTCACCGCCGAGGAGGAGGCCGCCGTGAGCGCCAACGAACCCGCGGGCCTGGAGACCGACCCGCGCTTCCCGAGCGGGCCGTGGACCGGCTATTTCCTTCAGCGCGTGCTCCCCGGCCGCCACCTCATGGAGCTGCGCCTCACCTTTCGCAACGGGGTCATGGAGGGCGAGGGACGGGACCGGGTCGGGCGCTTCCTCGTCCGCGGCCGCTACGCCGTCGCGGACGGCAAGTGTCACTGGACCAAGCGCTACATCGGCAAGCACGACGTGTTCTACAAGGGCTTCAACGAGGGCAAGGGCATCTGGGGCGTCTGGGAGATGCCGAACGAGCCGAAGGACTACCGGCGCGGCGGCTTCCACATCTGGCCGGAGGGCATGTCCGACCCGACCGGCTCGCATCTGACCGAGGCGGCCGAGCTGCCCGTGGCCTACGAAGAGGAAGTGAAGGTCCGCGAAGAGGTTGCGGCACCGGTCTGAACCGAACTTGGGTGACAAACTGAGCCCCCAGATGGGGCAGGGGGCCCGGCTGGGGCTCCTCGTCAAGATCTCGCGCCGGTGGTATACTCACGCCATTCGATTTCCGGTTGTTTAGCGGCCGCCCTCGGGGCGGCGCTCCCAGCGCGCCGCCCCGAGGGCGGCCGCTAAACGTCGGTTTTGCAACGGCGATGGTATAAAATAGGATCATGCACCCGATCGAACCTCACGTCGCGGCGGGAGTCGTGTCCCCGCGCGGCTTGCTGGAGTTGTCCAACGAAGAGTTGCTCGCCTGGCTGGGCGAGCGCGGGCAGCCGCCCTTGCGCGCCCGCCAGCTGCGCCGCTGGGTCGTCGCCGGCCGCGCCGAGTCGTTCGAGCAAATGACCGACCTGCCGCTGAGCCTGCGCCGCGACCTGGCCGCCGACTTCGTCCCGCTGGCCACGCAGGTCGCGCGCAACCTTCGGGCCGCTGACGGCACCCACAAGCTCCTGCTCCGCTTGCACGACGGCCAACTCGTCGAGTGCGTGCTGATCCAGGAGAACGACCGCCGCACCGCCTGCATCAGCACGCAGGTCGGCTGCGGCATGGGCTGCGTCTTCTGCGCCAGCGGCCTCAACGGCGTCGCCCGCAACCTCAGCGCCGGCGAAATCCTCGAACAGCTCGTCCGCCTCCGCAATCTGCTGCCGGCGCCCGAGCGCTTGACGAACGTCGTCGTCATGGGCATGGGGGAGCCGCTGGCCAACCTCGACAACCTGATCGCGGCGCTCGACGTGGCGACGCACAAGGACGGCCTCGGCATCGGGGCGCGGCACGTCACCGTGTCCACCGTCGGCCTGCCGCAGAAGATGCGCCGCCTCGCCGAGCTGGGCAAGCAGTATCATCTGGCGGTGTCGCTGCACGCCCCCAACGACGATCTGCGCACGCGCATCGTGCCGACCAACGACAAGACCGGCCTCGCCGACATCCTCGCCGCGGCCGACTACTTCTTCGAGAAGAACGGCCGGCGCGTCACCTTCGAGTACGTCCTGCTACGAGACCTCAACGACAGGCCCGAAGATGCCCGGGAGTTGTCAGGTCTGCTGAGCGGGCGCTGTGCTCACGTCAATCTGATCCCGTTCAACGACGTACACGGCCTCCCTTACCGCCGGCCGAGCGACGAAGCGGTGACGACCTTCATGCGCCGGCTGCGGCAGGATGGGCTGAGCGTCAAGGTGCGCAAGCGGAAAGGGTCGGAGATCGACGCCGCCTGCGGGCAGCTGCGGCGCGCGGCGTCCGAACCGGGATTGCCGGTAGGCGATGGCATTTCCTCCGGCCACGCGGTAAGGTAACTTGGCGGAACCCCCCGCGGCGGCAGCGGTTTAATCGCGTGGAGGCTCGGCGTGGCAGCGATCGGCCAGACCAGCGCACAACTGTCCTTGCGCGACCCCGACGTGCGCCTCATGATCGCCGTCCGCGATGACGTCCCCGGCGCCTTCGCGGAACTGGTTGAGGCTTACCAGCACCGCCTCATCAACGTGATGCAGCACCTGGTCGGACGGACGGACGAGGCCGAGGATCTGGCGCAGGAGGTCTTCCTGCGCGTCTACCGGGCCCGCAAGAAGTACCGGGCCCGCTGCAAGTTCTCCACCTGGCTGTTCACGATCGCCAACAACCTCGGCCTGAACTGGCTGCGCAGCCGCCAGCGCAAGCCGGTGGTGTCGCTGCCGGCCCACGACTCCGGCCCGCTCGGCCCGCGCCCCGCCGAGCAACTGGTCCAGTCGCGCGACAAGGCGCCGTCGCAGCGCCTGCAGCAGGAGGAGTTGGCCGCCGTCGTCCGCCGGGCCCTCGACACGCTCAACGAGCGCCAGCGCATGGCGGTCGTCCTCAACAAGTTCGAGGACATGAATTATGCCGAGATCGCCGAGGTGATGGACCTGAGCACCAAGGCGGTCAAGTCGCTGCTGAACCGAGCGCGGGCCAACCTGCGCGTGGCGCTGGCCGGCTACGTCTACGCCGACGGCGAGCCGGTCCCGGCGACGGACGACCAGGACGAGGACGATCAGCCATGAGCAACGAGGACCGCGCCACCCTGGTTGCCTACCTCGACGGCGAACTGGACGAGGAAGCCGCGCGCCAGGTCGAGGCGCGCATGACCCAGGATCCCGCGGTGCGCGCCGAGGTCGAGTCGCTGCGACGCACCTGGGAGTTGCTCGACTACCTGCCCCGGGCGGAGCCGTCGCCGAACTTCACGCACCGCACCATCAGCCTGGTGACGGGCGAGCACAAGGCCGCCCTGCTGGCCCGGCGGCGGCGGCGGCGCCGGCTGTTCGCCGCGGCGTGGGCGGCGGCCGTCCTGCTCGCGGCCCTCGGCGGCTTCGGCGCCGTCACCCTGCTGGTGCCGCGCGAGCCGACCGACGAGGAGCTGGCGCACGACCTGCGCGTCCTCGAGAACCGGAAGCTCTACGACCAGGTGGACAGCATCAGTTTCCTCAAAGAGCTGGATCAGCCGGACCTGTTCGGCGACGACAACCCCGACGCGGGCGGATAGGGGGCCATTCGGCCATGCGTTTTTCGTGGCGACATCTGCTGGCGCTGTTGCTGATCGGGGCTGCCGGCCTCCTGGCCTGCCTCCCGGGACCGGCCCGCGCCGTCGGCGAAGGCGGCGAGGAGCCCGAGCCGTCGCGGCGGCTGCCGGCGCGCTGGCGTGACGACCCCACGGAGTACCGCCGCCTGAAGGACGAGTGGAAGGCGTTCCACAAGCTGCCTCGCGAGAGGCAAGACCGGCTGCGACAGATCGACGAGGAGCTGAACGACGAGCCGCCGGCCGTGCGGGCGCGCCTGTGGGGTGTCCTGGACCGTTACGTGGTCTGGCTGGAGCGGCTCGACGAGAAGGACCGCCGGGAGATCGAATCGGCCCCGGACCCGGCGAAAAGGCTGGAGATCATCAAGGGGCTGCGCGAGCGCGAGTGGGTGGCCCACCTGCCGAAGACGGAGCGCGAGCAGATCGACCAGGCGTCCCCGGAAACGCGCGCGAAATTGATCGAGCAGTTCCGCCAGAAGGAGCGGCACCGCCGGGCCGAGTGGCAGGCGGCCCTGCGCCTGCAGGACGAGGTGGTGCCGCCGCGGGGGCAGCCCGACTTCTGGCCGGACGTGCAGAGATACCTCAACAGGTCGCTGCGGCCCACCCTGCCCCACACCGAGCGGGACAAGCTGGACAGGGCCGCCCGCGGCCCGTGGCCGGAGTACGCGCAGCAGATCACGGCGCTGGCCGATGAGTACCCCATTCACCTGCCGCCGGGGGAGCGGCCCGGCGTGATCAACTTCAAGGATTTGACGGAGTGCTATACGGGAGGCCGGCCGGCGAAGCTCAGGCCGCGCGAACTCGGCGGGCAGCTGGGGAACCTGCAGGGCCGCTGGCCCCAGTTCGCCCTGGCGATCGACCGGCTGGTCAAGAGCAAGAAGATCCCCGCCCCCGACAAGCCGCTCGGCCCCTGCAAGCCGGAAGAGTTCCTCCCGGCGGTGCAGCGTTTCATCGAGGAGCTGCGCAAGGACTCGGCCGCCGCGAAGAAGCTGGACGAGACCCAGGGCAAATGGCCGGATTACCCCTTCGCCGTCATGGAACTGGCGAAGGAGAAGAAGAGGAAGGTCCCGGGGACCTTCCTGCCGGGGCCGAAGGAGTTTTGGGACAAGGCGAAGGCGGGGCAGGCAGAGTGACGGGGCCGCTTGCGGCTTAGCGTTCGCGTCATCCCCCGATGACGCGAACGCTAAGCCGCAAGCGGCATCGCGTTCGCGTCATCGGGGGATGACGCGAACGCGAAACCGCAAGCGGCATCGAGGGCTACCCCTTGGCGTTGGTCTCGACCGACGGGTCGTCGGCCACGTTGACCCAGACGTGGACGTGCGGCGTGCCGCGGAAGTACCAGACGAAGGCCGGCCCCTCCACGCGCCAGGTGTCCCATTCCTTGTCGTCGCCGCTGTGCCCTTCCTCGTAGAAGGCCAGGCTGCACTTGTCGAGCCCGCCCTGCTTCTTGAGGCACTCCAGCGCCTCGTCCTGGTCGTCCTTGCGGTAGTGCTCGAGCAGGACGCTCAGCACCCGTTGCAGCTCCTTTTTCTGGTCGGCGGAGAACTCGGTCACCGCGATGCCAGGGAAGCCGCCCTTGTCGCCGCGGAAGGCGACGGCCGACTCCTTGGGCAGCTTCTTGACGAGGGCCTTCTCCTGCTGCTTGCCGGAGAGCATGGCGTAGACCTTGTCGGCCTCCTGGGCCTGGTGCCAGAAGACGTTGCCGGGGTGGCCCTTCTTCTCGGTGAAGCCGCTGGCGGCGTGGCCGTAGAAGATCGGCCCGCCGAAGGCGACGTGCTTCTCGCTGTTGCCGTCGGCCCGCAGCGTCAGGTGCCGGCCGGTCATGACGAACTCGAACTTGTCGTCGCCGGGCTTGCCGAAGATGGCGATGCTCTGCTCGGCGCCCCACTCGGCCCCGCCGGTGTCGTCCTTGAGCTGCTTGACGACCTGCTTCTCGTACTCGGGGCTGAGGAGCCCCTTGAAGATGTCGTAGATGATCCGCCGCTGTTCGTCCGTGTAGAACTCCGGGTCGCCCTTCTTGGCGCGGATGTGCTGCTTGGTGACCTGCCAGTTGTTGGAGACGTGCGTGCGCAACAGGCCGCGGGTGTCCTTGTGGTCCCAGGCGAAGCAGATCTCCTTCTTCTGCTTGTCGTCGAGCGTTTCGTACAGCGCCTTGACGGCGGTCTCGGGGGCGCTCTTGGGGCTGGGCGCGGCCACGACGCGCGCGGCGGCGCCGAGCGGCAGGGCGGCGGCCGCGGCGGCGCCGGCGACCCGCAGGAAGCCGCGGCGGTCGAGATTGAACTCGCCGCCTTCGCAGTCCGGGCACACGACCTTGTTCTTGTCCACGTGAATCCTCCCTTGTGAGTGAGTCGGCGATTCCGTTAGGGTAGCCAGCGGCGCCGCCGAATGCCAGTAAGAACTGACGCGCTTGCGGCAGGGGCGACTGTCGCTTACCCTGAGCGACGGTCGCCCACCTTCCGGAGTTGCCGCATGAAGTTGTTCTTTTTCGCCGCCGGCCTGCTGCTTGCCGCCTCGGTACACTCGATGGCAGGCGAGCCGCCTGCCCCACGGGTCGCCGACCTGGTCCTCGTCAACGGCAAGGTCTGGACTGTCGATAAGAGACAGCCGGAGGTTGAGGCTGTCGCCGTCTGGCGCGACCGCATCCTCGCCGTGGGCAAGAGCGATGACGTCAAGGCCCTCGCCGGTCCCAGGACACGCGTCATCGACCTGAAGGGACGCCGCGTCGTCCCCGGCTTCTACGACAGCCACATCCACCTGCTCGGCTCGGGACTCCGCCTCGGCGAAGTGGCACTCAAGGACGCAAAGGACGAGGCGGAATTCGGGCGGCGCCTGCGCGAGTTCGATAGGAAGTTGCCGCGCGACCGCTGGCTGCTCGGCGGCGAATGGGACCACGATCGTACCTTCGGCGGGCGCCTGCCCAGCGCCGAACTGATCGACAAGTACGTGCCGGACCGGCCGGTCTTCCTGCGCCGTTACGACGGGCACATGGCGGTGGTCAACACGCAGGTCCTCAAGAAGGCCGACGTCACCGCGAAGACGGCCGACCCGCCCGGCGGCGTCATCTACCGCAAGCCGGGTACGCAGGAGCCGACCGGGCTGCTGCGCGACAACGCGATGGCCCTGGTCGATGGCCTGGTGCCGCCGCCCTCCGAGACGGAGATCATCGAGGCGGTACGTGCGGCATTGGCGGAGGCGCGGCAGGCCGGCGTCACCAGCGTGCAGGACATGGACGGCAGCGGCGCCGCCACGCGGCGTACCCTGTTCCGCGTCTACCAGCAGCTGGCCCGCGACGGCAAGCTGACCCTGCGCATCGACCTGCGCTGGCCGCTGGGCGAGTGGGAGACGTTGGCGAAGCTCGGGGCCGAGGCCGGCTTCGGCGACGACTGGGTGAAGATCGGCGGGGTGAAGGGCTTCGTCGATGGGTCGCTCGGCAGCAGCACGGCCAAGATGTTCGAGTCGTTCCTGAACGAGCCGGGCAGCACCGGCGTCTACGTCACGCCGCTGGACCGGCTGCGCCAGGACGTCGCCGCCGCGGACCTGGCGGGGTTGTCGGTGGCGATACACGCCATCGGCGACCGGGCCAACGCGGAATTGCTCGACATCTTCGCGGAGGTGGCCAGGACGAACGGCCCGCGCGACCGTCGCTTCCGCGTCGAGCACGCCCAGCACCTGCGGCCGCAGGACTACGCCCGCTTCAAGGAATTGGGCGTCATCGCCTCGATGCAGCCGTATCACGCCATCGACGACGGCCGCTGGGCGGAGGGGCGCATCGGGAGCAAGCGCTGTGAGTCGTCGTACGCCTTCCGTTCGCTGCGGGAGGCCGGGGCGAAACTGGCGTTCGGATCGGACTGGTCGGTGGCGCCGCTGAGCCCGATCCTGGGGATCGACGCGGCGGTCACCCGGCGGACGCTGGACGGCAAGCACCCGAAGGGATGGTGTGCCGAGCAGCGGATCGGCGTCGCGGAGGCGGTGGAGGCGTACACCTTGACGGCGGCCTACGCGGCGTTTCAGGAGAAGGACCGCGGCTCGATCGAGACGGGCAAGCTGGCCGACCTCGTGGTGCTGTCGCGCGACATCCTGGCGGAGGACGAGCGTGACCACATCGCCGAGGCGACGGTGGTGCAGACGGTGGTCGGCGGCAAGGTG
>DATFNV010000578.1:0-14281 GCA_035266225.1 Gemmataceae bacterium | reverse complement strand
GCGACGATGCGGTTCGTCTCCGGCCGGCCGATCAGCAACAGATGATGATTCTTCAATTCGTCGTCGGTCACATCGCGATCGCTCTTGATCGGCACCGTTATGTTCGAGCCGCGCTCGATGATCGCCTTCTGCAGCTCGTCCGCGGCCTCGCGGTTGGTGGGGGCCTCACCCTGCGTGCCGTAGACGATGAGCGTCTGCTCCAACTCGGAGAAGAAGGTCTGGACGCTGAACGGGCCGCCGTCGAGCCCCGTCACCGCCTCGGACGACTTGTCGCCCCCCTTGGGCTTCGGAAGGCCGGTCTCCTGGAGCCAGCGGTCGATGAACTCGTCCAACTTCCGGTCCGCCGCCTTCTCGGCGAAGGCGCGGAAGTCTTCGGTGCCGACGCGCTGGCCGCCGTGGCGCTTGCCGAAGTCCTCCATCAGGGCGGCGAACTTCTCGGCCCCCAATTCTCCGCGGAGGGCGTGCAGCAACAGGACCCCCTTGCCGGAGGCCACGCGGTGCCAGTCGCTCTGGCGGACGTCCGCCTTCGTCTTGAGCAGTGCCACCTCGGGATGGGCCCGCCGGCCCAATTCGTACTCCGAGCGGTGCTGGAACAGGGCCACGGCCAGGCGGTCGCGGTCCTCCGGCGAGAGCTTGCCCTCGCCGTGCTTGCGCAGGGCGTTCTCCAGCGAGACGATGCGCTCGTAGCCGGCGAACGCCGTCACCAGCCAGGTGTCAGCATCACTCCGGGGCAGGAGGGTGCCGTGCCAGGCCGGCGGCCCCTGCGCTTCCTCGAATCGGCGGCCGGGGCGCTTCGTCGTGTCCTCCGCGGTCGGCCGGATATCGACCTTCCGCCGGCCGTCCTCGGGGTCGTGCAGGTCGAGCGCGAGCGGTCCCGGCTCCTTCGCGCGGGCCGGCGCCCCGGCGTGCAGGACCGCCCACGGGTTGCTGACCAGCGGCTGGACCTCGGGGAAGCGCTGCCGTTCGTCGAAGGTCGGCTGCCAGGTCCGGCCCAACGGCGGCCCGAACAGCGCCCACGTCCTCAGTCCCTTCGCGAGGTCCGTCGTGGTGAATTTCGCGTCCACCGAGTGGTAGGCGGCGATCGGCGCCGTGGTGAACGCCACCTTGCCGAACTCCTCATCCATCTTGCCCTTGTAGCGGTCGTACAGCTCCAGCCACTTCTTGTCGCGGTCGGAAGGCCGCCAGACGGTGCTGACCGGCCGCCCGTCGGTCGTGGCCAGCGTTTCCAGCCGTACCTCGAGGTCCTTGGTGTTGTTGCAGCCCCAGTAGAAGCCCTCGGTGCCGCCGAACCACTCGCCCTTGCTGCTGCGGGACAGTTTCGTCTTGTGCGTGCCCAACTCGAGCATGGCGATCTCGTTCGTCTTGACGTCGGCGAGCAACCACTCGTTGGTGTACAGGCCGTTGTTGCCTTCCTTGAGGATCTCGGCCGCCTTGTCGATGGAGTCGGCGTACTGCATGGCCTGGCGGATGCGCGAGGCGAGGGCCGTGCCGTTGGCGTCGAACCGGGTCTGAGAAATGGTCGTCTCGCAGCAGAGGATGCCAACGTCGTTATAGTAGTAGTCCATGCCGCTCTGCATGCCGCCGGGGTAACTCTGCATGAAGACGCGGTGCCCCTTGGCCGGCTTCACGTCGAGCCAGACGTTGTAGAAGTTCGACGGGTACAGGCTGAACATGGTGATGTGACCGAAGACGACCTTGCCGTCCCTGGTGGCGGGGCCAGTGGCCGCGAAGGCGCTGCAGCGCGACGGCTTGGGTGATGCCTTTGGCGCCGGCGCTTCGAGCGGGAAGCGAATGCCCTCCAGGCCGGTCGGCGTCGCGTCAAGGGCGCGGTCGAGGGTCATGACCTCCGGCCAGGCGTTAAGGGCGACGACGTCGGTGAGGTCGATGGGCCGGCCGTCGAAGCGCGCCCCGGCGGCGCTGGCCCCGTCGGCGATGCCCTTCATCTCTTCGAGGTACTCCTTGGCGTAGCGGCGCAGGAAGAGGGCGTTGACGAGGGTGCGGGTCTGCTTCCAGGCCGTGGCGGGATCCTTCGACCCCTGCGTGGCGGCGAAGCAGCGGACGTGGGCGGCGATCTCCGGCGCCAACAGCCGGCCGTGCTGGACGCCCCGATCATACGGCTCCCCCTCGACATGCAGCACGATCCAGCCGGCCTGCGGGTAGCGGTAGGCGGGCCCCCAGCGCTGGACGGAGCGCGGGTCGGGTTGGAAGTCGGTGGGCGGACGGCTATCGGCACGGGCGGCCGCGGGGAAAGAGCAAAGGGTGAGGAGGAGGAGCAGTCCGGGCCAGCGTCGCATGAGATCTCCCTCGTCGGGGCCTGCGGGATCGGGGTCTCGGAAGAGGTGAATCCATTATGCGAAGAGGGGCGGGCGGGGGCAAAGGGAATCGCGGGCCCGTGTCCGAGTCGTCACCGTGCCCGTGCCCGTGCCCGTGCCCCTGCCCGTGCCCGTGCCCGGTCTGGAATCGGGCACGGGCACGGGCACGGGCACGGGCAGGGGAGTCGCTCCCGGATAATTTGCTACCCCCTCCGCGGGCCCGCGGGGAAAGTCCTTGAGGCCGTGGCCGCGGGGGCGTATACTCAGGCCGTTGGCGTCGAGATCGCTTCCCCGGTCGCGCCCACCCGGGGAGAGGACGCTCACCCCCGCCTCGAAACGATTCCTTGAAGACTCCGCGAACAACCCCTTGTCCGAAGGATGCCCTCATGCGTGCGCCGAAAGTCCTCCTTGGCTGTGCGTTCGCTCTCGTGGCCTGGCCGGTTTCGGGGCAAGAATCCGGGCGCCAGGCCGACCCCGCCTTCCTTGAAAACAAGATTCGGCCGGTGCTGGTTGCGCACTGCTACGGCTGCCATTCGGGAGGGGCGAAGGAGCCGAAGGGGGATTTTCGCGCCGACCGCCTGTCTGGGGACTTTGCCGACGAGGCGAACCGGGGGCGGTGGTTGGCCGTGCTGAAGCGGGTCAAGGCGGGCGAGATGCCCCCCAAGTCGAAACCGCGCCCGCCGGAGGGCGAGGTCCGGCTCCTGTCGGACTGGATTGGCGGGAGGGTGGAAGCGGCGGAGGCAGCCCGCCGAGCCCAGGGCCGGGTGGCCCTGCGCCGCCTTAACCGGGTCGAGTACGAGAACAGCGTGCGCGACCTGCTGGGGGTGGACGTCGATCTGAAAAAGCTGCTGCCCGCGGATTCGGCAGCGAACGGGTTCGACAACGCCGCCGAGGCGCTGCACGTCTCCTCGTTCTTGATGGAGCGCTACCTGGAAGCGGCCGACGCCGCCCTGGGCGTGGCCATCGCCAACGGACCCCGGCCGAAGTCGGTCAAGAAGCGCCACACCTTCCAGGACGACCGCCAGATCAAGATGTCGGAAGAGCGCGTTTATCGCCGGCTCGACGACGCGGTGGTGACCTTCAGCTCGTCGCCCTGGACGGCGGTCACGCTCTGGCAGTTCTACCCTTCGGACCGGGGCAATTACCGCTTCCGCATCTCCGCCTCCGGCTTTCAAAGTGCCGGCAAGCCGGTCGTTTTTCGCGTGGACACCGTCCCCGGAGGATACGACACGAAGAGTCGCCTGATCAACTACTTCGACGCCCCCGCCGACAAACCGACCGTCGTGGAGTTCGTCGAGGGCCTGGAGGCCCGGTGTACCATCCGCCTCCTCCCTTACGCGCTGGCGGGTTCACAAGCTGTTCATAAGGTGGGTGCGGACGACTGGAAGGGCGCGGGGCTGGCCGTCCAGTGGGTGGAGGTGGAAGGGCCGCTGAACGACGCCTGGCCCCCGGCCAGCCACCGCCGGCTCTTCGGCGAGCTGCCGCAGGAGCCCGTCCCCGGCAACCGCGAACGCCTGGAGGTCGTCTCAAAGGAGCCGCTGGCCGACGCCGAGCGCATCCTTCGCGACTTCGCCCGCCGCGCGTTTCGCCGCGAGGTGACCGACGACGACCTGAAGCCCTTCGTCGCCCTAGTGAAGGCCAAGCTGGCCGACAAGTACTCGTTCGAGCGGGCCGTGCGCGTCGGCCTCCTCGGCGTGCTGGTCTCGCCGGACTTTCTCTTCCTGCGCGAGAAGCCCGGCAAACTCGACGACTTCGCCCTGGCCAGCCGGCTGTCGTACTTCCTGTGGTGTACTATGCCCGACGAGGAGCTGCTGACCCTCGCCAGCCGGCGAAAGCTGGCGGAGCCGGACACGTTGCGCCGGCAGGTCGAGCGGATGCTCAAGGATCCCAGGGCGGCGGCCTTCACCGACAACTTCGTCGGCCAGTGGCTCGGCCTGCGCGACATTGACTTTACAGAGCCGAGCAACATCCTTTATCCGGAATTCGACGACATGCTCAAGGTGTCGATGGTCAAGGAGCCGCTGCTGTTCTTCGACGAGGTGCTAAAAAATGACCTGAGCCTGACGAATTTCGTGGCCTCCGACTTCTCGATGCTCAACGGCCGCCTGGCGAAGCACTACGGCATCGCCGGCGTGGACGGCTGGGCGTTCCGCAAGGTGCCGTTGCCGCCGGAAAGCCATCGCGGCGGCGTCCTGACGATGGCGGGCGTGCTGAAGGTGACGGCCAACGGTACCAGCACGTCGCCGGTGGTCCGCGGGGCGTGGGTGCAGGACCGCATTCTCGGGACGCCTCCGCCCCGGCCTCCCGCCGGAGTCCCGGCGGTCGAACCGGACATCCGCGGGGCCACGACGATCCGCGAACAACTCGCCAAGCACCGGCAAATTGCTTCCTGCGCGGCCTGCCATGCGAAGATCGACCCGCCGGGATTTGCCCTGGAGAGTTTCGACGTCATCGGTGGCTGGCGGGACAACTACCGGAGCACGGGGAACGGAGAGGAAGTGAAGGTGGATGGCCGGCGGATGCCGTACCTCAAGGGCCGGAAGGTGGACCCGGCCGACGTGCTGGCGGATGGGCAGAAGTTTCGGAACATCGACGAACTGAAGCAACTGCTCCTGAAGGACAAGGATCGGATCGCCCTGGCCCTGGCCGAGAAGATGCTGACGTACGCCACGGGCCGGGCGCCCGAGGCGGCCGACAAGCCGGAGGTCGAGGCGATCGTCCGCAAGGTGCGCGACAAGAACTACGGCCTGCGGGCGCTCGTCCAGGAGATTGTCCAGAGCAAGCCATTTCAGAACAAGTAACCTCAGACGGGGATTATCCCATGAAGCTGTGCCGACGCAAATTTCTCCGGGCCGCCGGCGTGACGCTGGCCCTGCCCTGGCTCGACGCCCTGTCTCCCGGCCGAACGCTTGCCGCCGCCGCGAAGCCGCCCCGGCGCATGGTCTGCATCTGCACGCCGCTGGGCTTGCACCCGCCCCATTTCTTCCCGGAGAAAGCCGGCAGGAACTATCCGCTGTCGCCCTACCTGGAGGTCCTCAAGGACTTCCGCGACGAGTTCACGGTCCTGTCGGGACTGTCGCATCCGGACGTGGACCAGGGACACGATTCCGGGTACACGTTCCTGACCGCCGCCCCGCACCCGGAAAATCGAGGCGGCTTCCGCAACAGCATTTCGCTGGACCAGTTCGCGGCCGAGCGCGTCGGCCTCGAGACGCGCTTTTCGAGCCTGACCCTGGGGGACGAAGGCTTCGGCCTATCCTGGACCCGGAGCGGCGCACCGGTGCCCGCGGATTTCTCGCCGTCCCACGTCTTCGCCCGGCTGTTCCTGGAGGGTCGTCCCGAGGAAGTCCAGGCGCAGACCCGTCGTCTGCGAGACGGCCAGAGCATCCTCGACGCGGTCGGCGACCAGGCCAAGAAGATGCAGTCCGGCCTGGGCGCCAACGACCGCGACAAGCTCGACGAGTACTTCACCAGCGTGCGCGACCTGGAGCAGCGCCTGGCCAGGGCCGAGGAATGGTCGAAGAAGCCCAAGCCCAAGGTCGATGCCAAGCAGCCGCAGGACATTCCCAACTCGGCCGACCTCGTCGGCCGCACCCGCCTCCTGTTCGACCTCGCCCACCTGGCGTTGCAGACGGATTCGACCCGGCTCATCACGATCTTCCTCCTCGGCACGAGCCAGGTGCCGCCGATCCCCGGCGTGTCGCTGGGGCATCACGACCTGTCGCACCACGGTCAGGATCCGAAGAAGATCGAGCAACTTAAGAAGGTCGAACTGGAAGCGGTGAAGGTCCTGCACGACCTGCTGGCGAAGCTGAAGCAGACGAAGGAAGAGGGGGCCAGCTTGCTCGAGCGGACGATGGTGCTCTTCGGCAGCAACCTGGGCAACGCTAACAATCACTCCTGCAAGAACCTGCCGATCCTGCTGGCCGGCGGTGGCTTCAAGCATGGGCAACATCTGGCCTTCGATCCGAAGAACGCGCCGCCGCTGTGCAATCTCTACGTGAACATGCTGCAGCGGCTGGGCATCGAGGCGGACAAGTTCGGGTCCAGCACCGGGACGCTCACGGGACTGGAGGGGGCCGGTTGAGGTCCGTTTAGCGGCCGCCCTCGCGGCGGCGCGTCGGCTACGCGCCGCCGCGAGGGCGGCCGCTAAACGCCAAGGAGATCGTCACCCATGAAGCGAATCGCATTCCCCTTCGTCCTGCTCGCCGGCCTGTTCGTGGCCTCTCCGGCCGTGGCGGCCGACAAGCCGCTGGTCATCGACGTTTGGCCGGGCAAGCTCGCGGATGACGACGCCGCCAAGATCGGCGACGAGAAGTTCATCGAGCTGAAAGTCGGCGGCAAGCCGTACGAAGTCGGCGGGAAGCCGACAAAGTGGCTGACCAACGTCACCAAACCGACCCTCACGATTTACCCGCCGGCGAAGGACAAGGACACCGGCGCGGCGATGCTGATCTGTCCGGGCGGTGGCTATCACAACCTGGGCTGGGACGTGGAAGGCGAGGAGGTGGCCGAGTGGCTGAACTCGATCGGTGTGACCGGCATCATCCTCAAGTACCGCTGTCCGCGCCGCCCTGGAGACGTCAAGGGCGAGCCGCCCATCGGCCCCCTCAAGGACGCCCAGCGGGCCGTCAGCCTGGTGCGCAGCAAGGCCAGGGAGTGGGGTCTCGACCCCAAACGGATCGGCATGATCGGCTTCTCGGCCGGCGGCCATCTCGTCGGGGCGACGGCCACCAACTTCGGCAAGCGGAGCTATGAGCCGATCGACGACGTCGATAAGATCAGTTGCCGGCCGGATTTCGGCATCATGCTCTATTCCGGCTATTTCAAGGTCAAGGACAAGGAGGAACTCTCGCCGACCATTCGCGTGGCGGCCGACGCGCCGCCGCTCTTCCTCGTTCATGCCACCGACGATCCCATCAGCGAAGTGGACCACAGCGTCATCACGTACCTGGCCATGAAGCGCGGCGGCGTGTCGGCGGAGCTGCACGTCTACGCCACCGGCGGTCACGGCTTCGCCGTGCGCAAGGTCGATCATCCCTGCTCCGCCTGGACGCGCAGCTGCATCGACTGGCTGCGGAGCCGAGGAATGCTCGAGAAGAGCCCGTCCCCGTAACCGCTACTTCTTCTTGCCCGCGATCTCCTCACGCGCCTTGGCGATTACGTCGGCCATCTTCACAACCTTGCCGCCCTGGCGCTTGCTCTCGTCGGCCGCCTCCATGAAGGCGAACAGCTCCAACGTCTCCTCGGCACTGACCGGCGGCGGACCGCCGCGGAAGAACTTGACGATCTCGACCAACAGCGGCTCGTAACCGGCGTTGATCTTCTGCGACTCGATCCCCTTGCTGCCGAACACCACCATGCCGTAATCGCTCTTGCCGGCCCGGATGCCGCGGAAGGTGGCGACCCGGCCGTCCTTCCAGGTGCCCGTCACCACGTCGGTGTCCTTCGTCTGCACGCGAGACACCGATTCGCAGCCGGTGCCCATCAGCGCGTACAGCACCTCGACGCCGTGGACGCCGTACCAGAACAGATCGGGGTGGTGCGGCTCCAGCGAACAGGGGCCGTAGGTCAGGCATCCCAGCAGGTCGCCGACCTTGTCGTTTTTCTTCATGGCCGCCACCTCGGCCGCGAAGCGGAGCGACGAGCTGGAAAAGACGGGGACCTTGTGCTTCTTCGCCAGGTCGAAGATCTGGATGGCGTCGGCCAGCGAGCCGGCCACGGGCTTGTCGATGAAGACCGGCTTGCCGGCCTTGAGGACCGGCTTGACCTGCTCCAGGTGCGGCCGGCCATCGACGCTCTCCAGCAAGATCACGTCCACCTTCGGCAGCAGCGCGTCGATGCTGTCCACGATCTCGACGCCGTACTTGTCCTTGAGGGTGTCGGTGAAGCCCTTGACGCGCGTACGACTGGCCTCGACGTCGTCGCTGCCGCCGGGATAGGCCGCGACGACGCGGGCGCCGGCCAGCTCGGGCTTCACCTTGGGGTCGTTGAGGACGCCGGTGAAGGCGGTGACGTGCGAAGTGTCCAGGCCGATGATGCCGACTTTCAGCGGCTTCGGCTCGTCGGCCCAGACGGGGCTCAGGCCCGGGATCGAAACGGCGGCCACGGAGAGGAGGAACCAGCGCATGAGAAGAACCTCGGGACGGAAACGGCAGGGAAACCAGGCGTGCTCAGGGCTAACACTACCGCCGGGGGCTGACGACGGCAACGCTTTTCGCTGCCCCCTCAAAGGGGAGGGGATGACGGGTCCTTCGGACGGAGGTTCAACCCCGAAGGCACCGCCTCCCCTCGCCCGGAGGGGACGGGGCTACAGTTCGGCGCCAAGGGCAGAGCCATTGCCCTCGCATCACAGGGGGGCGGTCAAACCCTGATGGTCCAGGGGGGATTTTTTTCGACCAGCGGCCTCACCTCAGCCGCGCACCCTGCTGTCGGCCCAATCCTGGCCGCGCAGCTCGCGGAGGGCGTAAATGAGGCGGGCGGCCATGAGCAGCAGCCGCAACCAGGCGTTAGCTTGCTCGTCCAGCCGCTCGCACAGGTCGGCCGGAAGGCAGTCCAGGCGCCGGCGGATCGCCTCGAGCAGCTGCGCCCGGCTCATCGGATCGATGCAGCGCATCTCGATGTCACACAGAGTCGAATCCACGAGCGCTCCTCCAACGGGCGTGCCGGGGTCAAGGGTCCTCGAACGGAACGGGGCCATGTCTCCGCGGTCAGGCACCGGAGCGCCGCCGCCACAGGGTGACGCGGTTGCCCTGCGGATTGAAACTGACGCCGCTCATGTAAACGCGCATGAGGAACAGGCCGCGGCCGCTCATCCGTTCGCTGTTCGCCGCGGCGAGCGGGTCGGGCACCTGGTTCGGGTCGAATCCCGGGCCGTCGTCGTCCACCTCGATGAAGACCTCGGCGAGGGTGACGACGTAGTTGACGCGGACGACCTTGCTCGGGTCGCCCAGGTTGCCGTGGCGGAAAGCGTTGACGACCGCCTCCCCCAGGGCGAGCTTCACCGCGAAGATGTCCTTGCGGGGGAAGCCCAGGACCCGCATCCAGTTCTCCAGCGCCTCGGCCAGCGGCCGTACTTCGCCGAGCGAACGCAGCACGACTCGCCGCGTCGATTCGTGCGTCCCCAGGTCGATCATCGCCGCCCGCTCCCGCTGCTCTTTGCCGTAGTGATGCATGAACGTCCTCCGCACCGTCTGGTTGCCAGGTTGAAAGGGCTTGCTCTCGCCACTAATCAAGCCGACAATGGCGGGGAGAGGGTGTCAGAAATTGTTGAGGGTTCCGCGCGATGGCAGACGACACGGCGGGTGACGTGACGACTGTCCTCCGGGCCGCACAGGGGGGAGACAGGGAAGCGGCGGCGCGACTGCTGCCCCTGGTGTACGCGGAGTTGCGCAAGCTCGCGGAAGCGGACATGGCGCGGCTGCCGCGCGGGCAGACCTTGCAGCCGACCGCCCTCGTCCACGAGGCCTACCTGCGCCTGGTCGGCAAGCCCGACCTGCACCTGGAAAGTCGCCGGCACTTCTTCTTCGCGGCAGCCCGGTCCATGCGCGACATCTTGGTGGAGCAGGCGCGCGCGAAGGCCCGGTCCAAGCGCGGCGGCGGCCGCCGTCGCGTCGAGCTGGACGAGATCGCCATCACGCCGCACACGCCCCTGGAAGACGTCCTGGCCGTACACGAGGCGCTGTCCGAACTGGAGACGAAAGACCCGCTGCAGGCGCAGATCGTGCAGCTCCGCTACTTCGCGGGGATGACCGCGCACGACGCGGCGCGAGTGCTGGGGATATCGGAGAGCACACTCCACCGGGAATCACGGGTCATCAACGCCTGGCTCAAGAGCCGCCTGGGTACACCGCCCGAGCCGAAATGACCTACCCTGCTCCCGGGACGGAATGCCGCCATGCCCGAACCACCTTGGAAGCGCGTGAAGGAGTTGTTCCACGAGGCCGTCGCGCTGCCCGCCGAGCAGCGCCCCGCCCTCCTGGAGGCGGCGTGCGCCGGCGACGCCGACCTGCGGGCGGCCGTCGAGACGCTGCTGCGACACGACGGCGAGGACACGAACATTCTGGCCGCTGGGCCGGTTGCCCGGGAAGCCGCCGAGGCCCGGCGACGCGCGCGGGCGGCCCCGGTCCTGCCGCAGGTCCCCGAGTACGAGCTGTTGCGCGAGTTGGGGCGCGGCGGCATGGGCATCGTCTACCTGGCGAGGCACCTTCCGCTCAAGCGCTTCGTCGCCCTCAAGATGCTGCCCGCCACACCCGCTACCGCCGAGCAGCTGGCTCGCTTCCGCATGGAGGCGGAGGCCCTGGCCCGGTTGCAGCACCCGAACATCGTGCCGATTTACGACGTCGGGGAGTTCGAGGGACACCCTTACTTCACGATGGAATACGTTGCCGGGCCGAGCCTCGCCCACTTGCTGGACGGCCGGCACCAGGACGTGTCCGACTCGGCGCGGCTCCTGGAGGTGCTGGCCCGGGCCGTGCATGCGGTCCATAAGTGCGGCATCATCCACCGCGACCTGAAGCCGGCCAACATCCTGCTGGCCGCTTGCGGCTTAGCGCTCGCACCATCGAAGGATGAAGCGAGCGCTAAGCCGCAAGCGGCGGAGCCGGTACCCAAGATCACCGACTTCGGCCTGGCGAAGGATCGCACCTCGGCACGCCAACTGACGGAGACCGGGGTGATCATGGGAACGCCGTGCTACATGGCCCCGGAGCAGGTCCGCAACCGGCGCGGCGGCGTCGGCCCCGGCGCCGACATTTACGCCCTGGGGTCGATCCTGTACGAACTGCTGACCGGCCGGCCGCCCTTCGACGCGGCGACGCCCATCGAAGTCATCGCCCAGCTGCTGCACCGCGAGCCGCTGTCACCGTCCCGCCTGCGGCCGCGGCTGCCGGCCGACCTGGTCACCATCTGTCTGAAGTGCCTGGAGAAGTCGCCCCGCCGCCGCTACGCCAGTGCCTGGCACCTGGCCGAAGACCTGCGGCGCTTCCGGGCCGGCGAGCCGATCCGCGCCCGTCCCGTCGGACCGGTCGGCCGCGCCTACCGTTGGTGCCTCCGCCGGCCGCTGGTCGCCGGCCTCATGGCGCTCAGCGCCAGCCTGGCCGTCGCCTTGGTCGTCATGGTGGTGGGCTACGAGGTCCGCTTGAACGCGGAGGAACTCGCGTCGGCCAGGGTGGTGGCCGAGGCCGAGCGGCGGCAGATCGTGCAACTCAACGTCACGATCGGCCTCGTGGAGCTGGAAGACGGGGACACATTCACCGCCGTCCTTCGCTTCGCGGAGGCCCTGCGCCTCGACGCCGGGGACGAGGAGCGCGAATCCCCCCACCGCGCCCGGATCGCCGTCGCCCTGCGCCAGTGCCCGCGCCTGCTGCGGATGGAGACTGTTGACGGGGAAGTCCTCTGTGCGAACCAGGGCCCGTCCGGAGTGCGTGTCGTCACGATCGGCCCCGACCACGTGCTCGAGGTCAGGGACGTGCTGGCCGGCCAGACGAACCGCACGCCGTTGAAGTTGGAGGACGTGCCGGCCGGCGCTGCTCTTAGCCCCGACGGGAAATCCCTCGCGACCATCGATGCCCGTGGGGCTGCACTAATGTGGGATCTGCAAACGGGCAAGTCCCATGCCTTGCCGGTACCCGGGAAGGGGGCCGTGTACTCCGCCCTGAGTGAAGATGCGCGGTGGCTGTTCACCCGCGACAGCACCGGGGTCGCGCAGGTGTGGGAGGTGGCGACCGGCAAGCCCGCCGGCCCCCCGCTGCCTCCGGGGCAGGCCGTGACCGGGGCGGCGATCGGTGCCGACGGCCGCCGACTGGCGCTGATCGACGCGGAGGGCGACCTCCGGGTCTGGGACGTCGCCACTGCTGCCCGGGTCGCTGGTCCGATGCGGCCGCGGCGTCCCGTCGGCCACGTCGGCTTCAGCCCGGATGGCCGCCGGCTCGTCGCCTGCGATGGCAGCGGGGCGCGCGTCTGGGATGCCGTCACGGGGCAAGCGCTGACTCCCCCGCTGCGGCACGGCGCTCCGCTCGCCTGGGCGACGCTCGACGCGGATGGCAAGCAGCTGGTCACGGTCAGCCGCAGGGGGACGGTGTGCGTGTGGGAGTTGCCGGCCTCCCCGGAGGCAGTCGTCGCGGAACCGCCGCCGGACGATCGCCCGGTTGCCGCCATCCGGGAACTCGCCGAATTCTTGGCGTGTAGCCGCATCGATGAGAATCAACAGCCGCAGGCCCTCGAGGAGCGGGCCCTCCGCGATGCCTGGGCAAGGCTCCATCCCGCGCCATAGACCGCTGGGCCTACAAGTATCCGAATCGATGGTGTCCGCAACCTCGTCAACCGCCGCGCGCCGCGGTTCCCATTCCCCAGACACATCTGAGAATGAAGAGATCGGCAGCGCGGCTCTCGCCGATGCTGGTAACGTCCCTGGAAGGGACATGCTCACGAGGATGGACCTCGTTGCTTTCGCAGGACGTTGGAAAGTCACCCCACACGATGCACCGGGAGCGCATTATGCAACTTCAGGCCCGAGTCCCCGCGCGCGCTTTGATCCTGGCGAGTACGTTGACCCTCGCGCTGAACTTCACCCCCACCGGTCATTGCCAGGCCCCGTCGGGCGCACCCCCGACACAAACCGTCGCCCCTCCCCAGGCGGCAGCACCGGCGGCGCCTGCGGAGAGCGCCCCGCCGGCGGTCCAGCGCCTCACCCTCGACGACGCCAAGCAGCGGGTTGTCGCCAACAGCAAGCTGCTGGCCCTGGCCGCCACGAACGTCGAGGGCAAGGGCTACGCCACCAGGGCCATGCGCGCGAACTACTTCCCGCAGGTGATCGGCGAGTCGGTGTACTTCCGCTTCAACGACGACCTCGGCAACGTCGTCACGACCCCCGGGCGCACCGTCACCGGGCCAAGGGGGAGGCCGCTGACGAGCTTCCCCAGCGTGACGGTCGATGTGCCCGTCCTCAACCAGGACACGTCGTTCACCACGATCGCCGCAGTGCAACCGCTGACCGCCCTGCTCAAGGTCCGACAGGGGGTGAAGGCGGCCAGGGCCGACGAGCAGATCGCCTCGGCCCAGCTCGAAAAGGGGAGGCGCGAACTGCTCAGCGGCACCGAGCAGCTGTTCTGGGGACTGCTGGCCGCGCAGCGCATCCGCACGGGGGCCCGGGAGGCCGTCGGAGGGCTGGAAATGCTGGCCAAGGCGCCCAACGCGCCGCTCGAGGTGCGGCTGGCCCTGGCCGAAGCCAAGGGAGCGTTCCTGAAAGTCGAGCAGCAAATCGCCGACCTTCAGGAGCAGATGAACCTCCTGCTGGATCAACCTCCCTGCACCCCGCTGGAACTGGTGGAACCGCCCTACCCCGTGGCGCCCGTGAAATGCTGCGACGAAGCGGTTCGCCTCGCCTTGGCGATCAGCCCGGACGTCCGCGAAGCCGAACTGAACGTCGAAAAAGCCCAGGCGGGCGTCGCGGCGGCCAAGGTGGACTACCTGCCCAACGTCGCCATCGTCGGCGGCTACGCCAACCAGACCGCGGCCAACTACATCCAGCCGAACATCGGTTACGTCGGCATCCAGGGCAGCTACACCTTCGTCGATTGGGGCAAGCGCCGCAACACCATGCACGGGGCTCAGAACCTGGTCGCCCTGGCCAACTTGAAGGTGCGGACGACCCAGGACGAGGTGCGGCAGAAGACGCTCAAGGCGTTCCGGGAACTCGAACAGGCCCTGGAAACCATCAAGGCGGCCCAGGAGATGGTGGCGCTGCGCAAGGAGGCCGAGAAGAAGGCCACCACCCCCGAGGCCCTCACCAACCCGGGGCCGCTGCTGACTGCCGGCAAGAAGCGTTTGGAGGCCGAGATTGACGTGGTGAAGGCGGACCTCGCCTACCGGATGGCCTACGTCGAACTGATGGCCCTGATCGGCGACCACTAAGATCCTCGGTGAGCCGCGAGCGCTGATTCATCGGTTCGCGAACCGATGAATCAGCG
>DATFNV010000577.1:0-8097 GCA_035266225.1 Gemmataceae bacterium | reverse complement strand
ACCGGCGCGTCCGCGCCGCCGAGCTGCGGCCGCACCCCCGCAACCCGCGCACCCACTCGCCGGCCCAGCGCGCCGCCCTCAACGCGATCCTCGCCGAGGTCGGCCTGGCCCGCTCCGTGCTCGCCTACGTCGCCGACGCCGATAAGCCCCTCGGCGCTGAAGCTCCGCTCACCCTCATCGACGGCCACCTGCGCCAGGAAGCGCTGAGCGGCGCCGAGGTGGAGGTCGAGGTCCTCGACGTGACCGACGCCGAGGCCGACAAGCTGCTGCTGACCCTCGATCCCCTGACGCAGCTCGCCGACTACGACGAGGAGGTCCTTGACCGGCTGCGCGCCAGCGTGCAGACCGAGAGCAACGACCTTGCCGCCCTGTGGGCCTCCATCGCCGCCGAGGACGCGGCTGTCCTCGACGAACTGAAGCGGCAGGGCGGCCCGGAGAAGGACGTGCCGGAGGAGTTCTTCGTCCTGGTGCGCTGCGCCGACGAGAAGGAACAGGTGTCGCTGCTCAAGCGCTTCCGCAAGGAAGGGTTGCGGTGCGAGGCGAAGTTGTCGTGATGACCGCGCCCAGCCGCTTGCGGCTTCGCAAGTCCTGCGAAGCCGCAAGCGGCTACTCAGAGGACCAACCCATGCCACCCCTCACCATCACCGTCGATTCCCCCATCGAGGATACACCGCGCGTCCAGCAGGCGCGCGGCCTTTTCGATCTCCCCCCGGACAGTCACAGCCGCCTCACCTGGGAGGTACTGCTCCCCCTGCACGAGCGGCCGTGGCACGTCGGCCTCGTCGTCGGCCCATCGGGGTGCGGCAAGTCCACCATCGCCCGCGCCCTGTGGCCGGACGCCGTGCGGCGCTCGTCCGAGCTGGCCTGGCCGACCGACCACAGCCTGCTCGACGCCTTCCCCGAAGACCTGTCCATCAAGGACGTGACGGCCCTCCTATGTGCCGTCGGCTTCTCGTCGCCGTCGGCGTGGCTGCGGCCGTTTCACGTCCTCTCGACGGGGCAGCAGTTCCGCGTCACCCTGGCCCGTCTGCTGGCCGAGCCGGCGCCGCTGGTCGTCTGCGACGAGTTCACCTCGGTGGTCGATCGCACCGTGGCGCAGATCGGCTCGGCGGCGCTGGCCAAGGCGGTGCGGGCGCGCGGGCGACAGTTCATCGCCGTCACCTGTCACGAGGACGTCGAGGAATGGCTGCAGCCCGACTGGACCTACCAGCCGGCGCTGAACCTGTTTCAGTGGAGGTGTCTTCGACGGCGCCCGCCCATCGCCCTCCAGGTGTTTCGCTGCCGCGCATCGGCGTGGGCGCTATTCGCACAGCATCATTATTTGACGGGTCGATTGAATCGCTCGGCGGCGTGCTTCCTGGCGACGTGGCGCGGCCTGCCGGTGGCCTTCTCGGCGTGGCTTCCCTTCGTCGGCGCGGGGCCGCCGGCCCGGCGCGAGCACCGCACTGTGACTCTTCCCGATTACCAGGGAGCGGGCATCGGCAACGCGCTGTCGGCGCTGATCGCCTCGATGTGGGCGGCCCTGGGCTACCGCGCCGGCAGCACGACGACGCACCCGGCGATGATCCGGGCCCGGCTGGCGTCGCCGCTGTGGCGCATGCGGCGGGCGCCGTCGTTCGCGGCCGGCCACGAGGGACGGCTGCGGCACGCCACCACCCGGCTCACCGCCGGCTTCGAGTACGTCGGTGCGCCCCTGCCGTCGCACCAGGCCCGCGCCCTCCTGGGAGTCTGACGCCGTGGCCGCACTTCGCTTCCAGGTCACCGAGGCCCTGATCCGGGACATCGCCCTGCGCGTCCAGGGCGGCGCCTTCCCGCACGTCGCCGCCGAGGCCGCGGGGGTGCCGACGGAGGTGTTCCACGACTGGATGGAGCGCGGCTCCCGTCCGGGGGCGCGCGACCCCTACCGCGCCCTGGCCGAGCGCGTGCGGCACGCCCACGGCCACGCCCGCTGCATGGCCGAGATTGCCCTGTGCAAGGCCGACCCGAAGGCGTGGCTGCTCAACGGGCCCGGCAAGAACTCGGACAGCCTGCCCGGCTGGAGCGCGCCGGTGAAGGGGCAGGCCAAGCCGGAGCGGCGAGCCGTCAACCTGCTGCTGGAGCCGCAGATGCAG
This sequence comes from Gemmataceae bacterium, assembly GCA_035266225.1. GTDB lineage: Bacteria > Planctomycetota > Planctomycetia > Gemmatales > Gemmataceae > DATFNV01. The sequence goes on along the minus strand of DATFNV010000577.1, from coordinate 5,986 downwards.
GCGCTGCTCGCATCGCTCCTGGAGGTGCTGGCGCCGTTCCCCGAGGCCCGCGCCGCCCTGGCCGGGGCGCTGGCCGCGCGGCAGGCGAGCCAACCGCCCGAGCAAGGAATCCTCCCGGAATGACTTCCCGGGGCCGGCGCCACTCCCCGCGCCCCGGTATAATAGGGGGGTACGCACTCCCACGATCGGTCCGATCACCCGCCCCCCGGATGAGAGAGACGCTGAATGAGCACAATCCCCGCGCCCCAACCCACTCCCAGGGCGGCCAAGGAGGATGCGCCCGCGGCCCCGTCCAAGCGGCGCGTCCTGGTCGTCGAGGACAACGAAACCAACCGCCGCCACCTGCGCGAGCTGCTCGAGTCCGACCCGGCGCTGTGCGTCGAGGTCGCGGCCAACGGCAGCGAGGCCCTGCAAGCCCTGGGCGAGCGGCCCTACAGCCTCGTCATCACCGACCTGAAGATGCCCCACCTCAGCGGCATGCAGCTGCTCGAAGAGGTCCAGAAGCGCCGCCTCCCCGTCGCGGTTATCGTCACCACCGGCTACGGCAGCATCAACGACGCCGTCCAGGCCATGCGCCTCGGCGCCACCGACTTTCTGACCAAGCCGGTCGATATCGATCACCTGCGCCTGGTCGTCGGCCGCGCCCTCCGCGAGCGGGCGATGCTGGACGAGTTGACGGCCCTGCGCGAGCAGCTGCACCAGCAGTATTCGTTCCACCACATCCTCAGCAAGAGCCCGCACATGCACGCCGTCTTCGAGCTGATCGGCCACGTCGCCCAGACGACGACGACAGTGCTGATCGAGGGCGAGACGGGCACCGGCAAGGAGCTGGTCGCCCGCGCCCTCCACGGGGCGTCGCCGCGCGCCGCCGGCCCCTTGGTGGCAGTCAACTGCGCCGCCCTGCCGGAAACGCTGCTGGAGAGCGAGCTGTTCGGCCACGAGAAGGGCGCCTTCACCAGCGCCATCAACCAGCGCGCGGGCCGCTTCGAGATGGCCAACGGCGGCACCATCTTCCTCGACGAGATCGGCGAGGTGCCGTTGCCGATGCAGGCCAAGTTGCTGCGGGTGCTGCAAGAGCGCTGCTTCGAGCGCGTCGGCGGCAGCGACACCATCGAGGTGGACGTGCGCGTCATCGCCGCCACCAACAAGGACCTGCGCAAGCTGATCGCGGACGGGAAGTTCCGCGAGGACCTGTACTACCGCCTCAACGTGGTGAAGATCGAGCTGCCGCCGCTGCGCGACCGGAGGGAAGACATCCCGCTGCTGGCCGCCCACTTTACCCAGAAGTACGCCCGGCCGGGCGCGCCGCCCAAGCAGGTCGCGCCGGAGGCGATGGAGGTGCTGCTGCGCTCCGAGTGGCCGGGGAACATCCGCGAGCTGGAGAACGCCATCGAGCGCGCCTGCGTGACGTCGCGCGACGACTTCATCCGGCCGGAGAACCTGCCGCCCGACCTGACGCGGCGGCCGGCCGGCAAGGGGCTGCTGGCCGTCGATCTGTCGCGGCCGCTGCCGGAGCAACTCGCCGAGGTCGTCGCGGCCTTCGAGAAGCGCTACCTCCGCAAGGCGCTGCGCAAGGCGCGCGGGCACGTCGGCCGCGCCGCCCACATCACCGGCATCGCCCGCCGCACCCTGTCGGCCAAGATCGCCCAGCACAAGATCGATACGTCCGAATTCAAGGGGGACTGAGCGCTCCGCCCGCCGAAGCGCTGGTAGTGACCCGATTGATCGGGTCCGGGCGTCCCTAGCCTCGACCGCATAAATGCGGTCACTACGAGCGCTCTCTCCGCGCCGCCCCGAGGGCGGCCGCTAAACTGTCGCACGCTGTCGTCGGATGACGGCGTATGACGGCCTTGATTCTCTCTTTTCATACGGTAGGATTGTTCACCGGCATCTTTCACCCGGAGGACAATCCCCATGTCGGCCCCCCCTCATCCCGTCGAAGGCGCCGCGCCGCTGGTGTACCAGCGCGTCCGCCTCGCCACGTTCGAGGTCAATCTCTTCATCCCGAGCGACACCCCGGAGCGGCAGGCCGACCAGGTCGTGGTCCTGCTGAACGACATCGACCTGCGCCGGCGCATCGAGGAGACGGTCCTCTACTACCTGCGCGAGCGCAGCTTCCTCAAGATCGTGACCGCGGAGGTGGACGAATGACGGCGCCACCCGAGCAGGACCCGTGCAAGCACTGCGAGGCCCGGCCGCGCGCCACGGAGCTGGGCCTGTGCCGCGAGTGTGACGGCCTCGGCGGCATCCGGCTGCTCTACGAGAAGACCCGGTCGCTGGCCCCCGAGCGCGAGGACCGCCTGCGACTCCTGGCCGAGCGCGCCCGCCGTCGCCTGCCCCTCTTCGACGACCCGGCGGAGGAATGACAGATGAAGGCGGTCAAACTCATCGAGAAACACTTCCGCGTCACGCAGGCGCTCCTGGCCGAGTTCAGGCGCTTGCTGGACGACCTCGCGGAGCGCCTCACGCCGCGGCCGGACGGGCGCAGGAAAGTCCTCCGCGCCGGTGCCGTGAACAGCTTGCGGGAGTTCTTCGAGCGCTTCGGGGAACTGAACGGCGGCGCCCCGGCGGCGCTCGAGCGCGCCGTCGCCGAGGCGCGGGAAGTCCTCTCCGACTGGCAGCCGCACGAGCTGCGCAACCTGAGCGTGGCGCGGCAGGAGGTGGCCGAGGGGCTGGCGCAGGTTGCCGCGCGGCTCGCCGCGCTGGCGGAGCAAGGCCGTTTGCGGTACAGTGGCCGGGTGAGCCGAGGGGTATGAGGGCGGTGCGGGGCGCCCGTGCCTGGCGTTGAATAGCCACCTCGATTATCTTTATTGCCGCCCCGGGGGAGGGAACCGATGTCCGGCCTGCACGTCACGCAGATTGACCACGTCTCCGTCGTCATCACCGACGTCGAGCGCAGCCGCCGCTTCTACCGCGACCTGCTCGGGCTGAGGGAGATCCGTAAACCACGGACGTTCGACTTTGTGGTCGTGTGGTTCGACCTCGGCAACCAGCACCTGCACCTGCTGCTCAAGGAACGGCCGGACACGCTTAGCCCGCGGCACTTCGCCCTGCGGGTCGCCGACGCCACCGCGGCCCGCGCTCACTTCCGGGCGCACGGCATCGTCACCCAGGAGACGACGCCGATCCCCGGCGCGGACCGCTTCTTCGTGGCCGACCCGGACGGCAACCGCATCGAGATCATCCAGTGGCTCGAGCCCTACGACCCAGCGCGGAGCGGGGCCACTGCCTAGCCGCTTGCGGCTTCGCACCTGTTTGCGAAGCCGCAAGCGGCTCAGAAGTTGAACTCCGCGCGGAAGAACGCCCCCTGGTCGAAGAGCTCGGCGCGCGAGGTGCCGACGTGGCCGATCCCCCACCAATACTCGTACTCGTAGCCGGTGGTGAGGCGCAGCCGCGTGCCCGGCGGGGCCCAGCCGATGCCGAGCTGCGCGCGGACCGTCTCCACGAGGCGCGTGCCGTTCTGCGTCGCGGCGCTGCCGACCTGCGAGCCGTCGTTGAAGGTAAACGTCTCCTCGAATCCCTGATGGATGTTGCCGATCGGCAGCGCCCCGTCGATCCGCGCGAACAGCCCCAGGCCCGGCAGGTTGAAGTGATACCACAGGTCGAAGCCGGCGTGCGGGCCGGCGCCGATGAAGTGGTTGCTCGTGCCCTGCTCCAGGAACTGGCCGACCGCCTGCGAGTCGAAGAAGATGTCGGCCAGGCGCACGCCGAGACGCGCCTTCAGGTCCGCGTAGCGCCCCAGCGAGATCGTGGGAGTGGCCCAATCGAGGTCGAACACGTCCAGGTCGAGGCGGCTCGTCAGCAGTCCGTCACCCAGGACGTCGTAGTCGGGGATGTCGGCGTGCCCCCGCGTGCTGAAGGTGCGGTACGAGAAGACGACGTCCCCGTACCCGTCCGAAAACCGATAGCCCAGCTCGAAGCGCGGCGCCGCGACCCAGGCGAGGCCGGCGGTGGGCAGTTGAACGGTGTCGCTGCCGAGGTCGCCGAAGGGCACGTTCCCCGACAGGTTGTTTTTGAGATGGGGATTGAGGATGCCGACCTCCAGGGCGCCGAACCAACCGGGCGACGCCGTCGGCGTGTCGAGCAGGGTGTCGTGATTGGGCAGCGGGGCGGGGACGTCCAGTGCCGACGGCGCCGGCAGCGGCGGGGGCGGCGGCGTCAGCTCGGTGGCCGGCGGCGGGCCTGCGGGGCCAGGGCTCACCAACAGCGGCGGCGGGGCGACCGGGACAGGTTGCGACGGCAGCGACTGGGCGCTCGCGGGGGCGCTGAGGCAGGCCGCCAGCGCAACGGCGATGAACAGGGGCAAACCACGTACCGATCGGTTCAGGGCATTGGCAATTCTCATAATACCCTCTACGTCAAAGGTTTGTGGCAATAGCCGGGACGGCTATTCGAGTCTGTTGCGAAAGCCGCTCGCGGCTTAAGAACTGTATCAACAACCCTCTTGCCGCTTGCGGCTTCGCAGGAACGATTGCGAAGCCGCAAGCGGCTTTCGGATCGGGGTCATCGAGACGACGAGGGAATCGTATCTCCCTCATAGCGAGAGCCGCTGTGCTGTCAAGACCTACCGCGCGCCTCCTTCAGCCACGCCCGGCACGCCTTCTCGTCGGTCGGCCCCGACTCCTTAACCAGGGCGACCCACTCCTCCAGCGAGCGGCCGGTCTTGTCTTTCAGATCGGCGATCCACTTCTGCACCATCGCCACGCCGGGGTGGACGCTGTAGAGCGAACGCCCGGCGGGCTTCTTCGAGGCTCGTGCCATGCTAAGAAACTCTAACAAAAATGTGTTCGCCGCTTGCGGCTTCGCCATCTTTCCTGCGAAGCCGCAAGCGGCTGTCGCAACAGGGTCTCAGTCGGCCGGCGGCGCGAAGCGCGTCATGAACTCGGCCAATTCCTGCTCCCCGGCGTCGCCGGCCCGCAGCGCCCGGATCACGCCGCGGCGGTCCGCGGCCGGCCGGTTCTGACTCAACTTGAACTTCCCTTCGACGCGGGTGATCGGCAACGCGAAGCCAATGATCGCCTGCACCATTGTTCTCCGGTAGTCCGCCGGCAAATCCATCGTCCACGGCCGCTCCCGTCCCGACTCGTACTTGCTGACGAGCCGTTTGAGCAGCTCGAGCAGGCGGCCCTCGTCGAGCAGGCGCGGCACCCCGTAGACGTGGACGGCGGCATAGTTCCACGTCGGCACCGCCGGGGCCGTGGCGTACCAGGACGGCGAGACGTAGGCGTGCGGCCCCTGGAAGATCACCAGCGCCTCGGCGGGGCCGTCCAGGGCTCGGCCGTGCGGGTTGGCCCGGGCGACGTGCCCCAGCAGCACGCCGCGCTCGTGATCGATGAGGAAGGGAAGGTGCGTGGCGAACGGCGCCCCGTCGAGGACGGTGACGAGGGTGCCGAAGGCGTACTGCTCGATAAGCTCGTACAGCGCCGCGCGGTCGGCGGCGCGGAAGGCGGTCGGGATGTACATGGCCGGGACCGTCGGGAGTGGGCGTGCCGCTATCGTAGCCGTCCCGCCCCGCCCCGCACAAGCCCCGCGCTCATGGGGCCCCGCCGGGGTCGGGCGGCGGCACGTCCTCGGCCCAGACGCGGACGCGGTTTCGCCCATCGTGCTTGGCCTGGTACATCGCCTTGTCGGCCCGGTGGATCAGCTCGTGCGGCGTGCATACCTCCAGGCCCAGGCGGCCGGCCACGCCGATGCTGATCGTGACCGTGAAGCTCCGGCTGGCGTAGGCGAAGGGGTTGGCCGCCACCGCTTCCCGCAGGCGCTCGGCGAAGGTCACCGCGTCCTCGCACGGCGTCTCCGGCAGCACCACGACGAACTCCTCGCCGCCGTAGCGGGCGAACAGCTCCTCCTTCCGCACCGTCTCCTTGATGCGCTCCGCCAGCTCGCGCAGGACCGCGTCGCCGGCCAGGTGGCCCAGGTCGTCGTTGATCTGCTTGAAGTGATCGATGTCGAAGAGGACCAGGGAAAGCGGACGCTGGTAACGCTC
>DATFNV010000576.1:0-2514 GCA_035266225.1 Gemmataceae bacterium | reverse complement strand
GATGCGGTCCATGTCCGCGCCGAGGCCCTTGCGCAGCGACGACGGCCGCGGCGCCGGCGTCGCTATGATCTCGTGCAGGATGGCCGGCATCGGCTTGCGGAACGGCAGCTGCCCGGTCAGCATGTGGAACAGGACGACGGCGGCACTGTACTGGTCGGACGCCGGCCCGATCTTCTTCAGCTCGCCCTGGGCCTGCTCCGGCGGCATGTACGAGGGGGTGCCCAGCGCCGTCCCGCCCGTGGTGATGCGCGAGGCGTCCTGGTCCTGGCAGACGGCCAGGCCGAAATCCATCAAAAAGAGGCAATCACCCTCGCCGATCATGATGTTCGCCGGCTTGACGTCCCGGTGGCAGATGCCGTAGCTCGAGTGGACGTAGTGCAGCGCCTCCAGCAGCGGGATCACGAAGTCGATGGCCCGGCGCGGGTCGGCGAAGCCGTGCTCGGGGATCAGCTCGTCGAGGCGTCGGCCGCGGATCAGGGCGGTCACGAGGTACAGCTGGCCATCGTGCTGGTCCGCCTCGTACAGCGGCAGGATGTTCGTGTGGACGATCTGGGCGAGGAGCTTGGCCTCGTTGCGGAAGCGGTGCAGCGTGTCGGCCGAGCCGGCCTGCCGCATGACCTCGGCGTGCAGGACCTTGACGGCGGCCTCGCGGTCCATCTTCGGGTCGTGGACGCGGTAGACGACGCCGAAGGCCCCCCGGCCGAGCTCCTCGAGCACCTGGTAGCGGCCGATGTGGCTGACGCGAAACTGGTGAGTGCATTCCTGACAGCGGACGGACTTTCCTTCCGCTTGCGACTTCAGGGGATAGGTCCGCCCGCAGGCCGGGCAGCGGATTGTCGCCGCCATCCTCCCTCCTCCCACCCCCGCCGCCGGGCCGGCGGCGGGGCGTCTCACTTCTTGACGTTGTTCTCCAGCACGTAGCCGACCGACCAGGCGATGTGGCCCTTGCGGAAGAAGACGAGCTGCTTGCTCTCGAAGTCGTACTCCTTCGACAGGGCCTTGAGGATCTCGGCCCCCGCCTGGAGGTTCTCGGGGTTGAAGGTGTTCTGAACCCGGGTGATCTCCTTCTCCGTCTTCTTGAACTGCTCGGGGTCCTTGACATGGGAGAGCACCTCGTTGCGCACCTGGTCCTTCGGCTTGCGGACGAGGGCGGCGTAGCGCTCGACGTCGGCCGCCGTCAGCGGGGTCCGGAGGTTGGAGTCCTCGGGATGCATGAAGGTCGCCAGGGCCCAGACGGCGCCCCCCACGAGGTAAACCTTTTTCGGGTTGGCGAGGCCGGGGATGTCGTCGATCTGCTTGCGGAGTGGTTGTTCCAGCAGCGCGGGCCGCAGCTCGGCCGCCTGCTCGGCGAACGGCTTGCCCGACAGCTTGGCCTCGGCCTTCACCTTGTCGGTATAGGTCTTGCTCCCGAAATCGACGCTCATTACCTGGAAGACGTCCTTCTTCTCGAAGAAACCGCCCTTGGTGTTGCCACTGCCGATGTCGAGGAACAGCGTCTCATCCCTCTGCTTCCTGGGGACGCAGGCATTCATCCCCAACCGCACTTCGTCGGCCACCTTGTTGAAGATGAGAGAACAACCGGTGGCCGCCTTCACCCGTTCGGCGAGGAGCGCCTGATTTTTCGCGAGGGCGTTGGGGTTCTTGAACGGGACCCATAGGCCGCTGCTGCACAGGACATACATGTGTTCGGGGGGCACCTCGCCCTCCTCGCGCATGGTGGCGGCAAACTTCTTGACGTGATCGACGGCGGCGTCGAGGACCTTGGGGTCGAACGCCTGGCCGTCCGCGGCGGCGCCGACCAGCGTCACATCGGCCGTTTGGTCCCCACTGGGGTTGAAGTCATAGTTCCCCCCCTCGTCCAGGAAGATATCGATCACCACGGCCTTGACTCCCTTGGAGCCGATCTCGATGGCGCCCCACTTGCCGAGGGCGGGGTCGGCCGCCGTCTCGGTCCCGCCGCCGGAACGGAGAGTGGCGCCCACCTGCGGGCCGGAGTTGCCAGGCAAATGGGAGGTAATCAGTTCCGGCTTCCAGAAGTACAGGCCGCCGAGGGCACCGCCCGAGAGGAGGAGGACCAGCAGGCTCCCCAGCAGCGCCGAGCGCAGGCAGCCACCGCCCTTCCTGACCTGGGGCACGGGCGCGGGGTCGTCGTCCGGCGGTGGCGTGGCGGCGGTGCGGCGGGTCGGCGCCGCCGCGCCGAGCAAGGTCTCGTTGGTGGTGTCAACGGGCGGCCGCGCGGGACGGTGGCCGCCGCCAGTGCGGGAGGCGCTCGGGCGAGGCGCGGCGGCCGGTCGCGGCGATGCCTTGGGGGCGGCCTTGGGCGCGGCCGGTGCGGCCGCACCGACAGCGCCAACGCGGAAGGTCTTCTGGCACTTGTGACAGCGGAGCAGGTGACCTGCCTTGTCGGGGCTAATGCGCAGGCTCGCCGCGCAGCTGGGGCAATTGACTTTGGTGCTCATGACGATCTCCCGCGTGACCCGCTACATCCCGTTTAGCGGCCGCTCGCAGAGCGGC
>DATFNV010000575.1:0-16569 GCA_035266225.1 Gemmataceae bacterium | reverse complement strand
ACCACGCTGACCGAGCAGATCCTGGCAAGCCATTCGCAGGTCTTCGGGGCCGGCGAGCTGCGCCTGGCCCGCGACGGCTTCGATTCGCTGGCGGGCGACCCGACCGCTGCTGGCGCGCGCCTCGATGACCGGGCCCTGGAGGCCCTGGGCCGCCTCGACCGAGAAACCGCCCATCGGGTCGGCGGGCACCACCTGGAGCGGCTGCGAGCGCTGAACGAACCAGCGCCGCGGGTCGCGGACAAAATGCCCGACAATTATCTGTTTCTGGGCCTCCTGGCTGCCCTGTTCCCGCGGGCGAAGTTCATCCACTGTCGCCGCGACCTGCGCGACATCGCGGTCTCCTGCTGGATGACCAACTTTCGGCACATCCGCTGGGCCAACGACCCGGAGCACATTGAAGCCCGCTTCCACGAATATGGGCGGCTGATGGGGCACTGGCGGCTGGTGTTACCGGTGCCCCTGCTGGAGGTCGATTACGAGGAGACGGTGGCCGATCTGGAGGGCGTGGCGCGGCGCCTAGTCGATTGGTGCGGACTGGATTGGGAGCCCACCTGCCTGGCGTTTCACCAGGGCAAGCGAGCGGTGCGAACCGCCAGCGTCACACAGGTGCGGCAGCCAATCTACACGCGCTCGGTGGCCCGCTGGAGGCACTACGAGACGGCGCTGGGGGCTCTCTTCGACCGGCTGGAGCACAGGCCGGCGGTCGCGACTTGAATGGCCAGTACCCCTGCGGCCGCCACGCGCCACCTGTGCGTAGGGTCGGACGGCGGGCGCCAGGAGGTGGCAAGGCCTCAACGTCTTTGCGGTAATCTGCTGGGTGCGCCGCACGTTCGCGCCGCTGCCGGCACTTGCCCGACCTCGTCCATTCGCCACGGGTCCGGGCAGTCCTGGGTTGCCGCACGAACACTGACGGGCATCATTCCTTGCCACTTGTCAGGCGAACATTCCTGATAATCGGATCGCCTGGGTGTGTTGCGCGCTCCGGTCACCTCGACCTGCGCGCGCGAGTCGAAGTTCCCAGCGCGCGGAGGTCCGACACACCGATGCGTGTTCCGAGCGTAGCCCAGTGCGGAATACCCTTCGTCGATCGATCTGGGGGATGAACCAGCGATCATGGCGGCGGGCGGCGGTCCTATCCCTGATGATGGAGACAATTCTGCCAGGCACGGAAGCGGTTCACGACTTCGGCCGGACGAATCTCGGCAACACCCACGCCATGAGGACGGCCACGGCCACCAGTGCGAGGACGGGGCGCAGGTCCCGCGCCGGGTCGCTGATAAGCAGGATGAGGGCAACCCCGGCGATGACGTTAGCGGTGAAGAAATGGCAGTGCTTGTCCGCGGGTTTTTTATAGTTGTCGCGCCCGCCGCAGCGCGGCATCATCGACTGGCGCCCGTTCCCGTTCCGAAGGCCGTGGGGGTGAGTCATGGCTTCGCGATCGTCACTCCGCTTCCCCGCAACCGCCGTGCTGCTGGCGCTGGCGTGCCTGTGCTGGTCCTCGCCTCCCCCTTCGGCGGGCGAGGCGTTTGCCGCCGTCAAGAAGGACATCACGGTCACCCTGAAGATCGCGGACAAGACATCCGGTTTCTCGCTTGAGGCGAAGAAGGTCGTCGCGGCCGACGCCAACGCCTTCGACTTCGTCCGGCATACGGTCGCCGTCGGGTACAGGACCGATGCCGAGGCGGGGCCGGTCGTGACGAGCCTCTGCGGGGTGTCTCCGCCGAAGGGCCTCGCCTGGACGTGCTCCGTCGATGGCAAGCCGTGCAAGGGCGGCGTCGGGCGCGTCACGCTCGGGAAGGACGGAGTGATGGAGTGGAAGACAGAGAAAGCTGACGCGCCGTGAGGGTCGATCACGGCGTCAGGCACTGCGGCCCCTCGTTCCGTGGGTTGCTGACGTAGCGGCCCACCGGCACTCCCGTCATCTCCTCCGCCGGGTAGGGGCGCAGGAGGGCGCCCACTTCCGCCCCCGGCGTCCGCGGGTCGAGCCACGCCGCGAAATCTCCCGGTGGGAGGATGACCGGCATCCGGTCGTGGACCGGGCGCACCACCGCGTTCGCCTCCGTGGTCAAGATGGCGCAGGTCTCGACAGGCTGACCGTCCCCGTCGTGCCAGCGCTCCCACAGGCCGGCGAAGGCGAACGGCTTGCCGTCCCTCCTGCGGAAGTGGTAAGGCTGCTTGTGCTTCCCGCCCGTGGCCTGCCACTCGTAGAAGCCGCTGGCCGGGACCAGGCACCGCCGTTGCCGGAAGGCGGACCGGAAGGACGGTTTCTCCGCCGCCGTTTCCGACCGTGCGTTGATGAGAGAGTTGCCGATGCCCGGGTCCTTGGCCCATGACGGGATGAGCCCCCAGCGCAGCAGAACGAGGGCGCGTCGGCCGTCGTCGAGGCGGACGGCCGCGACGGGTTGCGTGGGGGCGACGTTGTAGCGGGGCTCCAGGGCCGGGACGCCGGCCGTCTCGAAGCCGAAGAGGCGGGCCAGTTCGTCGCCGCTGGCGAATAGCGTGAAGCGGCCGCACACGGCAGAGGACCTCCTGGACTGTCCCTTGTCCCTCATCGGCTCGCCCGCCGGTCGGCGCTGAGCCGAAACGGTGACTATCCCCGTTGGCCTACTGCCGCACCTGCTGCTGACCTTGTCGGAGCGCAGCACGGTTGCGTACAGTCGGGGTGTGGACAGGGCAACCAACGTCTCGCCGTTCCCAGCGGCGCGCCGGGTCCGAAGGCACGTCATGCGTCCCCACCTCATCGGCCACCTCGACGCCGATTGCTTCTACGTCTCCGCCGAGCGCGTCCGCTTCCCCTTCCTCCGCGGCAAGCCCGTCGGCGTCCTGGGCAACCAGGGCGCCTGCGTCATCGCCAAGAGCTACGAGATGAAGGCGCGGGGCATCGCCACGGGCGAGCCCATCTGGGACTGCCAGCGCAAGTGCCCCGACGGCGTCTACCTCAAGCGCGATTTCCGCTGGTACGAGGTGCTCTCCCGCGCCATGCTCTCCCTCGTGCGGCGGTTCTCCCCGGCCGTCGAATACTACTCCATCGATGAGTTCTTCTTCGACGCCAACCCCGGCCCCGGGGCCTCGCCTCAAGCATTCGCCGAGGCCCTGCGCAACCGCGTCACGGAAGTCGTCGGGGTCCCGGTCACTGTCGGTATCGCCCGCTCGAAGACCTTGGCGAAGCTCGTCTCGGACACCGCCAAGCCGTTCGGCGCCCTGGCCCTGACCGACCCCGACGCCGAGCGGGCGCTGCTGGCCCGCCTCCCCGTCAGCGACATCACCGGCATCGCCTCCCGCCGTGCCGCCCGCCTGGCGTCGCTCGGCATCCACACCTGCCTCGACTTCGCCCTGGCTGACCGCAAGCGGGTGCGGAAGCTCCTCACCGTCGTCGGCGAAATCCTCTGGTGGGAGCTGAACGGGACGCCGGCCCAGCGGCTCTGCACCGATCGGCCCCCGCACAAGGCGCTGTCGCGCGGCGGCAGCCTGGGAGGCCCGACCGCGGACCCCGACCGCCTCCTCGGCTGGCTCGCCCGCAACACCGAACGGCTGGTCGAGGAGCTGGAGTACCACGCGGTGACTGCGGGGAGGCTCCAGGTCTTCGTCATGCACTGGAACGCCGCGACGGGGGCGCACGAGATCGACTTGCCGCAGCCGACCGACCGCTTCGACCTGCTGCTGGACGCCGCCAAACACTGCTTCGCCCGGTCGTGGGTGCCGGGCCTGGGCGCCAGCCGGATGCACCTGATCGCGACGCGGCTGCGCCGGCCGGGCTTCGTCCAGCAAGGGCTCTTCGAGGCGCCCGATGGGCGGGCGCGGGCCGTGGCGAAGCTGAAGCGGGAAGTGAACGCCAAGGTGGGGCGGTTCGCCCTGCGCTCGGGGGCGACGCTGCCGCTGTACGACGTGTACCGGGACCGCGAGCAGGGTTACGACGTTTGCGACATCCGCGGCAAGCTGTGCTTCTGAGGCGCCCATGCTTACCGCCATAGCCCTCCCCTACCACGCCCTACCTGTGTCCCTCATCGAGCGCCACCGCCTTGACGGGCTGGCCCACGATCGGGGCGGGGAGAAGGAGTTGCAGTTCCACGTCGCGGCCGCCGTGCCGCTCCTGCCGGTCTGGCACGAGGGGCAGTTGCGCATCGTGCGCTGGGGCTGCCGGCGGGGCGAAGGCCGGGCGCTGCCCGTGGGTGGGTGGACGAAGCTGGCCACGGTGGAGTCGGGCTACTGGTCGGGGTGCGGGGCGGCCGCGGTGGACGTCCCGGCGGCGCTCGGCCTGGACGGCGGGGTGTGGTACGCGATCCGCCAGGGGATGCGCGGGGTGCTGGTGCAGGACGAGGGCGAGGTCGAGCGCGTGTACGTCGTCTGCGAGCCAGCCAGCCACTACTACGGCGTCATGACACGAAGCGATTGGATGCCGGTGCTGATCGGCGAGCGCATCTGAACGACGGCCCCACCCTCGACAATCACCGACTCGTCACGGCTTCTCGTCGGTGTCCATGTGAAGGGCCGGCTGTCGGCACAACGCCCGCGGCGCCCTGACACCACCCTCGCCGCTGCCGAATCGTCGCGAGTGCCGGCCGACTGGTTTGGTCCCTGTCGTTGCCGACGCCCTTTCCTGCCGTCCTGGCGGCCTCCTGGCGCGTTCCCGTTCGCAAGTACCCCCAGGGTCCATCTCGCCCGTTCTGCGTGCTACCTGACGCGGCTGGTGCGTTGCCAGCGATGTTCGCGGCATTACGGAGCCAATCGACCGCTGCTTGCTGCCGACGGTCGATGGCGCGAGGGGCGTGCTGCCCTCGTCGGGGAGGACGGTTTCGGGGTCGGGCATCGTGGATCGGCGAGACAGTGGCTCGGGGGTTCCGCACCTGGTATGATCGCGCGAATTAAGATGGCTGCCTCGCCCTGCGCCCGAGGTCTTCGATGAACCGCCCTGACGATCCTCACCAGACGGCACCCGAGGCAGAAGGACAGCCGGTTGCCTCCTCGCAGGCATCGCCGGCCGCCCTGCTTCCGGCGCATGTCGGCCGTTACCGCGTCGAGCGGCTGCTGGGAGAGGGTGGCTTCGGCCGGGTCTACCTGGCACGCGACGAGCAGCTGCAGCGCCTGGTGGCGGTCAAGGTGCCGCACCCGCACCTCATCGCCAACCCCCAGGACGCCGACACCTACCTCGCCGAGGCCCGCACTGCCGCCCATCTCGACCACCCCCACATCGTCCCGGTCTTCGATGTCGGCCGCACCTCCGACTTCCCCTGCTTCATCGTGTCGAAGTTCATCGAGGGCCGCACCCTGGCCTGGGCGATCCGCCACGATCGCCCCGCGCCCACCCAGGCGGCGGCGCTGGTGGCCGCGGTCGCCGACGCGCTACAGCACGCTCACCAGCGGGGCGTCTTCCACCGTGACGTCAAACCGGGCAACATCCTGCTCGACGCCACCGGCCGGCCCTTCATCGCCGACTTCGGCCTCGCCTTGCGCGAGCAGGACCTGGGCCACGGCCCGCGCTATCCCGGCACGCCCGCCTACATGAGCCCTGAGCAGGCCCGCGGCGAGGGGCACCGCGTGGACGGCCGCACCGACATCTTCAGCCTCGGCATCGTCTTCTACGAGTTGCTCAGCGGGCGGCGGCCGTTTCATGCGGACTCCCGGGAGGAGTTGCTGGAGCAGATCGCCACGCACGAGCCGCGGCCGCCCCGGCAATGGGACGACACGATCCCGAAGGAGCTGGAGCGGATTTGCCTCAAGAGCCTGTCGAAGCGGGCCTCGGAGCGCTACACGACGGCTTGGGACCTCGCCGACGACCTGCGGCACTTCCTGGCCTCGCGGCCCGCTGCGGCCAGCGTCCCGGCGCTGGGCGGACACGCCGCACCGCCGGCGCTGGCAACGCCGACGCCAACGGCGCCCGACGCCCCCATGGCGGGCCCGGTCTCACCCACCGCGCCGCCCTCGGACGGTACGGCCCTCAAGGTCATCCCGAAGGGCCTGCGCTCGTTCGACGCTGAGGACGCCGACTTCTTCCTGGCGCTGCTGCCCGGACCCCGAGACCGCGAGGGCCTGCCAGATAGCCTGCGCTTCTGGAAAACCCGCATCGAGGAGACGGACCCGGACCGCACGTTCGCCGTGGGGCTGCTCTACGGGCCGTCGGGCTGCGGCAAGTCCTCGCTGGTTAAGGCGGGCCTGCTGCCTCGCCTGGCCGACCAGGTCGTGCCGATCTACGTCGAGACGACGGCGGACCAGACCGAGGCCCGGCTGCTCGCGGCCCTCGGGAAGCGCTGGCCCGACGCCGCCCGCCCCGGCGGCGGCTTGCAAGGGGCGCTGGCGGCCCTGCGCCGGGGACAGGGACTGCGGGCGGGCCAGAAGGTGCTGATCGTCCTGGACCAGTTCGAGCAGTTCTTGCACGCTCACCCGACAGGGGCGGACAGCGAGTTGGTGCAGGCGCTGCGGCAGTGCGACGGCGGGCGGGTCCAGGCCCTGGTGCTGGTCCGCGACGACTTCTGGATGGGCATCACGCGGTTCCTGCAGGCGGTGGAGGTCGAGCCCGTGCCCGGCCGGAACATGAGCGCGGTGGACCTGTTTGACCCGCTTCACGCTCGCAAGGTGCTGGCCGAATTTGGCCGGGCCTTCGGTCGCTTGCCGGAGTGTCTCAGCCACCGCACGAACGACCAGGATGTATTCCTCGATCGTGCCGTCGCCGGTCTGGCCCAGGACGGCAAGGTCGTCTCCGTCCGTCTGGCCCTGTTCGCGGAGATGGTGAAGGGCAAGCTGTGGACGCCGGCCACGCTACGGGACGTCGGCGGCGCCGAGGGCGTGGGCGCTGCGTTCCTCGAAGAAACCTTCGCCGCTGCAACCGCCCCGCCGCAGCACCGCTTGCACCAGCGAGCCGCCCAGGCGGTGTTGAAGTCCCTGCTGCCCGAGACCGGCAGCGACATCAAGGGCAACATGCGCTCGCACCAGGACTTGATGGCCGCATCGGGCTATGCAGCACGGCCGAAGGACTTCGACGCCCTGCTGCGCATCCTCGACGCCGAACTCCGCCTCATCACGCCGACCGATCCCGAGGGTGTGGAGGCCGGTGGCCAACCCGCTCCCGCCGTCGCTGGCAGGCGGTACTACCAGCTGACGCACGACTACCTGGTGCCTTCGCTGCGGGACTGGCTGACGCGCAAGCAGAAGGAGACGCGGCGGGGGCGGGCGGAACTGCTGCTGGTGGACCGGGCGGGCGTGTGGCAGGCCCGGCCGGAGAACCGCCGGCTCCCCTCGTTGCCGCAGTGGGTCAGCATCCGGCTGCTGACGCGGCCCAGGGACTGGACCCCACCGCAGCGGAAGATGATGCGGAAGGCCAGCCGTTATCACCTGGCGCGGGGCCTCGCCGTGGCCGTCAGCCTACTGCTGCTGCTCGGGACCGGCTGGGAGGGCTTCGGCCGGTTGCGGGCTGTGACCCTGCGGGACCGCCTGCTGGAGGCGACGACGGTGGACGTGCCGGGCGTCGTCCGTGACATGGGCCCTTACCGCCGCTGGGTCGACCCGCTGCTGCAGGAGGCGTATGCCGAGGCCGAGGCCGGCGGCGACGCCCGCAAGCAATTGCACGCCAGCCTGGCCCTGCTCCCTTCCGACCCCGGCCAGGTGGACTATCTCCACGGGCGCCTGCTCACCGCCGGGCCAGACGAGGTGGTCGCCATTCGGGACCTGCTCGCCCCCCACAAGAAAGCGCTGGTCGAGCCGCTGTGGGCGGTGCTGGTGGATCGGGCGGCCGACCCGGGCCGGCACTTGCGGGCGGCGTGTGCCCTCGCGGCCTATGCGCCGGACGACGACCGCTGGCAGAAGGTGAGCGGTGACGTGGCGGGGCGGCTGGTGGCGGAGAATGCCCTGGTCATCGGCCAGTGGGCCGGGGCGCTGAAGCCGGTAGGCCGGCACCTGCTGCCGCCGCTGGCGGTCCTTGTGTCGGAGGAAAAGCGCAGCACAGCGGAGCGGCGTACCATCACGCGGGTCTATGCCGGCTACGCCGAGGGAGTGCCGAACGCTTTTGCCCCCCTGGAGGACGTACTCGCCGAGAAGAGCAACCCGCAGGCCAGCGCGGAAGAGCGGCTGGCCCTGGCCCGGCGGCAGGCCAACGCAGCGGTGGCCCTGGCAGCGCTGGGGCGGTGGGAGAAGGTCGCGCCGCTGATGCGACATACCCCCGACCCGACCCCGCGGAGTTATCTGATCGACCGATTGGGGCCGGGCGGGGTCGAGGTCCGGGTGGTGATCGACCGCTTGAGCCCGGACCGGGAGCCGGACGTGTCGGCGCGGCGGGCCTTGCTGCTGGCGCTGAGAGAGTTCGATCAGGACCGCTTGCCGCCGGCCGAGCGGGAAGTTCTGGTGCCGCGGTTGCTGGAGTTGTACCGGGAGGATCCCGACTCGGGGATCCACGGGGCGGCGGGCTGGCTGCTGCGGCAGTGGGCGCAGCAGGAGAAGGTCGAGGGGATCGATCACGGGTTGGCGACGGGGAAGGTGGAAGGGAACCGGCAGTGGTACGTCAACGGTCAGGGGCAGACGCTCGTGCTCGTGCCGCCCGGGGAGTTCGCGACGGAGGACGACAACGAGAAGCGCGTGACGGTGCGAGTCGAGCACCAATTCGCGCTGGCGGCGCGGGAGGTGATGGTGACGGAGTTCCTGCGCTTCCGCAAGGATCACCCGTACGACAAGCAGTTTGCCCCGACCGAGGACTGCCCGGTGAACATGGTCAGATGGTACGAGGCCGCGGCTTACTGCAACTGGCTGAGCAAGGAAGAGGGAATCGCTGAAGACCAGTGGTGTTACGTGCCGAACGCGAAGGGGGAATATGGAGAAGGCATGAAGGTAAAGTCCAATGTCTTGAGGTTGTCGGGGTATCGTTTGCCGACGGGGGCGGAGTGGGAGTTGGCGTGTCGTGCGGGGAGCGTGACGAGCTGGTCGATGGGGGAGGCGGTGGATCTGCTGCCGAAGTACGCCTGGCACCTCGCCAACTCGCCATTGCGGTCGCGTCCGGTGGGTATGCTGAGGCCGAACGACCTGGGGTTGTTCGACCTGCACGGCAACGACTGGGAGTGGTGCCAAAACAGGGTCGAGCGTGTTTCGGATATGACGGACCAACAGTCAGAGGGCAGAGTAGATAATTACAGTAGCCGTTCGTTGCGCGGCGGCGCCTTCAACAACAATCAGCTGTACGCGCGCTCCGCCAACCGTAACTGGTCCAGGCCGGCGGACCGCCTCACCAACGGCGGCTTTCGCGTGGCGAGGACTTTCCGCTGAGCCCCTCTACTGCTTTACCACACCCCGGAAGCGGGGGCCTCGTTGCGGGCGGGTTCCTCCATCCTTAGCCGTAGCACGCACGGCTCGCTGATCAGATGCAGTTGACCTGCGCTTGCATGGCTCCGAGGGGCCGCCGGTCCGCCGCGGGGCCGATTGGTAGCCTCTGGCCCGCGGTTGGAGGATACAGCGCGGGGCTCAGAACATGGTGCGAAAGACCGGCTTCTGCCCCTGGCTTTTCGGTTGCCGCGCCGTTCGCGGCGCAGGATGATCGACCGCACGCCCATTCCCCTGCCCGAAGGACGTGGGGTGAGTCATGAAGTCACGAGCAGCAACCTGTGCCCTGGCGGCTCTCGCCCTGCTGGTCCCGGCATGGTTCCCCATCGACCCCTGCCGCCAGCGGGACCGCTGCCGACAAGAGTGAAGCCTGCGGTCTGCGCTTCCAGCCGGGCGAGAAAGCATCGAGAGGGCTCAGTCCATGTTGCTCGAAGCCGAGGCGGCCAGTTGCTTCTCGTCCACCTTCGTGCTGAAGCTCGACGGCCGGCCCGTAGGCAAGTTCGAGGGCCGCTGGCTGAGCGAGGGCATCGATCTGGCCCTCGTGGAGCGGCGACGGCTGCGCTTCGAGAAAGTCGGCTGGATCGGCAGCCGCTTCCAGCTCATCGCCGAGGGCGAGGAGGCCCCGGTAGCCGAGGCCGACCGCAGCGGTTTGTTCACGACCGGCTGGGACCTCGTTCTGAGCGTCGGGCCGGCGCAGATGGTGCGTGAGGGGTGGTTCGCGACCGCCTACGTCGTGCGGCGTGCTGATGCCGAAGTGGCGCGCGTGGATCGTACCGGGATGTGCGCCCGCGGCTGGTGCGTCCAGGCGAGTGGCCTGCGCCAGGAGGACCTGCTCCTGATCGGGCTGCTCTACCACACCATCAAGCGGCGGGAGGCGTCGCACAGCGCGGCCGGCGGGCACGCAGCGGGGTCGTAGGTCAGCGCGTGCCGTCCCACGGCGCACCGCCGGCGCGGATCACGTCTCGACAACGGTCGTCTTCACCCCCGCCAACTTCCCGTCCGCTGTCTTCCCGACGACGTAGACCGGCTTCTCGGGCTCGTCCCCCAGCTTGTAGACCTTCACACCGGACAGCTGCTCCCGCAGCACCTTCAGGAGCTTCTCGAACTTCGGCCGGTCCTCCTTCGGTACGGCGCGGAAGAAGGTGTCCAAGGTCGTTTCTTCCACCGGCGTCCCCGCCTCCGCCCCGCGTGGTTGAGGACATTCTCCTTCGCCACCTCGCCCGCGTCCTGCCAGAGAAAGGGCTCCAGCTTGGCGTCCGTCTCGCTCATGAACAGTAGCCCCTTGCTCGCCTTCTGCAAGGCGTCCAGAACTGGGTGCTTCTTCATGCGGAACCTCCTGGGGGTCAGAGACCGTCCGGCGAGCGGCTACTCCGGCTTCTTGTCCTCGCCATTCGGCCTCGTGGATTTCGCCGGGATCTCGACTTCGTCTACCTTGCCCTTCAGCGCGGCCGCGACCTCCTCGGGCAGGTTGGGGAAAAACTTGTAGCCGGTCAGCTTCTCCACGTCCTTGACCGAGACGCGGTACTTGGCCCAGTCGTACGCCACCGTCTGGTCGTTGGGCATGATGACCGCGATCGCCCGCGTGTTCTTCCGCGGCTCGGCCTCTTCGTCCGGCAGGACCATGACGACCTTCCAGACCTTGGCCGGCACGGTCACCTCGACCTTGCCCTTGCCGATTTCCTCCTTGTAGCCATCCTTGCCCGTGCCGCCGGTGCCGTGCGGGCCGCAGGCGATGTACAGGACGTGCCCCTGGTGCGTCAGGTCACGGCAGTACGCCTCAAGCCGCTCCCAGCCCTTCTGATTGCTGGCCGGGGACTGCGGGACCACGTTCGTCACGAAGAAGGTCGCGTCGCAGTCGGCCTGCGTGGCGGAGCGGTCCTTGGCCGGGCACATGTGGTCGCGGTCGAAGCCGGAGCCGTCGTAGGCGTGGCTGGTGACCTTGGCGAAGCCCTTGGGCAGCAGCGGGTCGGGCTCGAACGGGCCGCGCTCGGCCTTGCCGATGTCGGCCTTGCGGAGCCGCCAGCAGACCCAGTTGGGCCGCCGCGTCGTGGCGTTGTAGCTGAGCGTGTACTGCGGCCGCTCGATGAGGTAGTCTTCGCGCTGCTTCGTATCGGCCTTGGCCGGGCTGGGCATGCCGAAGCGGACGTTGGGGCTGGGCTCCGCGGCGTTGAGGGGGGCAAGGGTCAGGAAGAGCGCCAGCAGGGAGAGGCAAAGGTGCTTCGTGACGGTGCGCATCGGATGGTCCTCGCTGAGTTGACTTGTCGCCAGCGCGGCCTCACTTGCGGCCGATCCGTCTGGCCCGACGCAAGGAGGGAAGTGCTGCCACGGCGCCGCCGGTTAGTGTATCGATCAGGGGAGGCGGCGGAACGTCCCGCCGCTCAGCGCGATTCGCGGAGGCGCATTCATCGGCAGCGCGCTCGTGGGCGATGCCTGCCGCCATCGACACGGCTGGGCGGCGGTGTCGTCGCCTTCAGCAGGGCAGCCATGAGGAAAGCGCAGCAGACAAGGAGGAGAATCCAGAACAGCCGCGACATGGCGTGCCCTCCGTAGCCGGAATGAAGAACAGGACCGAGGATCGCGTACTCGACCGCACTTCTTCCTGGCGAGTCAGAAACTACGGCAGTTCGTCGTCAGCTGCCGCCGCATCCCTCCTGCGCGACCAATCAAGCCATCGGAGTGACCTTCCGACGCCGATACGGTGTGCAGTTGCCCGAGAACTTCCCGTTGTCCTTCAGCAGGCGGTAAAGGGATGAAATGCCCGTTAGACCCCGTGAGCCTTTGCGCAACGCCTTGTCGATGCCCTCCCACGTCTCACCCGTCGTCCCCACCGGGCCGGCATGGCGGGTGGGCCATCGTCCGAACAGCGTGTGGTGGGCTTCGGCCCACGCCAGGATTTGGTCCGTGGTCAGCGGCGGCGGTTCCTGGTGGTGGCGGTGCCCACGCTTTTTCGCCAACAGGTCGGCAAGACTCATACGGCACCGCAATCCCCGTATCCCCTTCCTGAGCGCGAGGTCGATGGCGCTCCAGGTCTCGCCAGCGGCACCGGTCACGAGACCGGAGTGCAAAGTGGGCCACGCACCAGTTCGCTGGCGGTGTTCGTCCGCCCAGGCCAGGACTTGTTTCATGCTCAACTTGGGAAGGTAACAGCGGTGGCGGTAGTCCCGGTATTGTGCGAGGAGCTGGAGGAGCGAACTGCCCCGCGGCAAATCGCGATACCCCTGCGCCAGCGCGCTGTCCACGTCGCACCACGTCTCGTTCGTGCCCTCGATGGGGCCGGAATGGCGGGTGGGCCAGCGCCCCCACCGAGCGTAGAAGGCGTCGGCCCACTTCAGGATGTCGGCGACCGCAAGAGGAGGCTTTCGCAGGATAGGGGGTTTGCGTCGCTTCGACATGGTTCACCTCCGTCGCACCACGGACAGATTATCGCGTTTCGCTCTTGTCGTGCAGGAAGCTGTTCGCGCTTCCGTCCCGCTGCCCCTCCTGCTAAACTCCGCAGGAAAGGAGGGCTTCGCCATGCCACGGAAGACGTTCGCCGTCGTCATGCTGATTCTGCTTCTGGGGAAGGCGGTTGCCGGGCCGTCGGATTTGCCCCCGAAGGCCGACAAGGTGGCCATTGTCAGTGGCGGCCAGGAAGTGAGCCACTTTCGCAGAGCCACTTGAGCCACTCCGCCACCGCTCGATCGCGGCCAGTGGCTCTCATCCCTAGAATTCTTCCCTGTTTCTTGGGGAAATCACCTTGCCAATGTCCCACGAAGCCGTTATCCTCTTCCCAGCTTCTGCAACGGTGTGCCCAACCTGCGGATGCGCCGGTTGCCCGCGGGCAACCGCGTCACCCCGAGTTGCAGCGCCCGGGGTTGCAAGGCCGGCGTGGCGGCGATGGGTCCGCCGCGGGCGCACTGTCCGCGCCATCGAACGACGTTATACTACTATTCAAATCCCTTTAATGTCGGCGGCCACCGGCGCCTAACCCTGCAGCGCCCTGGCGGAAGCAATCAACCCGGAAGGCAATAAGCAAGGCCGCCAACTGCACGGTCCACCAGAACCCCGTGAGGAGCCACCATGTGGCCCGGCGACCCCGATCCCCTGCGTACGACCTCCGACACGACCCCGGCGACTCTCCCACCCCACGATGCGGGGTCTCTGCCGTCGAATGGGCCTGCGCCGGAGACACCCATGGCGCGCTACCGGCCGCTGCGCTTCCACGCCAGGGGCGGGTTGGGCGAGGTCTATCTCGCGCTCGATGAGGAATGTCACCGTGAGGTGGCCCTCAAGACGATCCAAGCCGAGTGGGCGGGCGACGAGGCCAGTCGGGAGCGATTCCTGCGCGAGGCGGAAATAACGGCGCGGTTGGAGCACCCCAGCATCGTGCCCGTCTACGGCATGGCAGTTGGCGCCGACGGCCGGCCGTGCTATGCCATGCGGTTCATCGGCGGCGAGACACTATATGACGCGGTGCTGCGGTTTCAAGCGGCCAATCAGGCGAAACGCGACGCGGCCAGGGGTGCTGGCCCCCTGCGCCAACTGCGGGCGCGGCTCACGGCGGCCGACCGGGCCGCCGAGCGCGCCCTGGCCGAGCGGCAATTGCTGGCGCACTTCATCGCCGTGTGCAACGCGGTCGCGTACGCCCATAGCCGCGGCATCATCCACCGCGATCTCAAGCCGCAGAACGTGATGATCGGCAAGTTCGGCGAGACGTTGGTGGTGGATTGGGGCCTGGCGCGTGTCTTCACACGGTCCCCGGCCGACCGCGCCACGGGCGAAGACAGTCTGGTCCCCGCCGGTCAGAAGGCGCAGGACCTGACGCAGAGCGGACAGGTCGTGGGCACGCCAGCCTACATGAGTCCCGAGCAGGCCGCGGGCCGCCTGGAGGCGCTCGGCCCGGCCAGCGACATCTACAGCCTGGGCACCACCCTGTACTTCCTTCTGACCGGCCAGTCGCCGATCCGCGAGCCAAACGTCCAGCTGCTGCTGGCGAGGGTGCAGGCCGGCGACATCCTTCCTCCCGGGAAGGTGAAGCGGAGCGTGCCGCCGGGGCTGGACGCGATCTGCCGCAAGGCGATGGCGCTGCGGCCGGAAGACCGCTATGCCACAGCGCAGGAACTGGCGGGCGACGTCGCCCGCTGGCTGGCGGACGAGCCGGTGATGGGCTGGCGCGAGCCTTGGGGGGAGCGGTTCCAGCGGCTGACCCGCAAGCACGCCGCGTCCGTGGCCGGTCTGGGGGCGGGCCTTTTACTGATGGTTCCACTCCTTAATATAGCCGTACAGCACTACACCCAGAGCTTCGACTCGCTAAACGCCATGAGGGACACCACTTCGGCGGTGCAGGCCAAGGCCCAAGCCGAAATTAAGGCGAGCCAACTCGAAGGCGAACTCGCGAAGCTAAGAAGTGAAGCCGAGGGTGAAAAGTCCGAGGCCGTGCGGAAAAAGAACGAGGCCAATCTGATAAAATCACGCTGCGAGGCCCGGCTTTCGGGAATCGCCTTGGCCTACGTCCTGGCGTCCGCGGACCTGGGACGCCCTCCGAGACGGCCAGAGGAGTTGGGGCCGTTTATCAAGGCCGACGAGGACCGGCTGTCGCCACGAGATGGAAAGCCCTTTGTGGTCGCCTGGGGCGTGGACTGCAACCTGCTGGCACCAAACCAGGCCCTGCTAGCCTGGGAGGAGACGGCTGACGAGGAAGGACGGCGCTGGGTATACCAGGGAAATGCGCGGTTCGTGGATCGCTGTGAATTCAGGGACCTGAAGCAAAGTGCCGCGCCGGGGGCAGGTCCCCCGGTGATCCCCATCGTGCTTCCCCTGGTGGAGACGACCGAGGTGAACGGGTACAAGGCACAAGTCGGTTGGTCAACCACGCCTGATGGGAAGGACATTCGGGTCCTCGTGGAGCTGTCAAAGGCGGGGAAAGCGCTCGACCTTAGCGCCGGGGAATTGCAAGTGGGACTCCTGGCCGAGGGGAACAAGCCCCTGCCTCTCAAGGGCCGTTGGCCGGACCCGGCGAAGCCGGCGGTGGCTGGCGAAATGCCACACACTACGGTCGTGGCAAACGGCCGAGTTACCGCCAGCTATGAATTTGTCTTCGGTGGGACGGTGCCCCGAGAGAAACTGTCAGCCCTGGAACTGACGATCAAGGGCCAACAACAGCGGCTGGTCATTCCGTCGCTTCAAGGGGCCGGCAAGAAGTAAAGCAGGGACGCGGATGGCCACTCCCATGACAACCGCCTGGCCGACGCCCGCGACCCCCTCTCGGCGCACGCGCGGGCCAACTCCGAGTAGGTCGGCCATCCCGAGTTAGAGGACAGCTTCAGCGCCTTCCTCAATTTCCCCGGCGGGGCCTACGCCGTCATCACTCAGACCGTCGCCGCCCGCGAGCACTACAGGTCGTGAAGTTGACCGGCACGCAGGGCAGCCTCTGGGCGGCGTGGGGCGAGGCGATGGACGGCGGACGCCGCAGCCGACGTTCTCCTGAAGCACCACGACGGCCAGGAGACGCGCGACGTCCCGACTAATACGGGTTCCTCTTCTCTGTTGCCGGGCCTCGTGCTACGCTCGTCGCGCAGCGGCTCCTGCCCGGTCCCACGGTCGCCACGATGCCCAGCATTCGCTTCGCCGAGGTCCGCGCCCTGGTCTCCTTGGCTAAGTTCCTTGGCCTGGTCGGCTTCAACGCCCGTAAAGCGTCCCACTGGCAGATGCGCGGCCCCTGTCCCATCCATCACCCCGCCTCACCGCGCAGCCGTTCCTTCTCTGTCAATCTGAAGCGCAACGTCTACCACTGTTTCACCTGTGGCGTGTCGGGGAATCAGCTAGCCTCGATTTCCACGGCACTCTATTCGACTAACAAAACCACGCCTTGAGTCGTGCGCAGCTGCGGATTTCCCGGCATCAGCTGCAACTACCGCGTAGGTCGATTCAGGCACTGAAAAGGTACGGCGCAGCGCGTGTTCATGAGGCAAAGACATTATGCATACGGCAAGACTCACGGCTTTCTTGCCTCATCCACGGACAGATCAACGCCTGTGTATGCGTTGCGGACTCGTTTTCAGTGACGGCAACAACTAACAGTCCTGCTCAGTTTTTCCCACGTTTTTCGGGTCGTGGCCTTGTTTTTGTTAGCTCAATTGGGTTCCGTGGCAGGGTCAACGCAGACTTTGACGGTCGCTCAAACGGGCATTGGGGCAGTAAGCAGCGTAAGTCATTACGCCTCTGGATGTTACAGCAAGGCCTAGCAGTTTTCATCATCTATAGCCATCCGAAAAGCTCGCAAGCATGGCTCAC
>DATFNV010000574.1:0-30201 GCA_035266225.1 Gemmataceae bacterium | reverse complement strand
ACGATACCAAGATTGAAGACCCATTCGTAAGGTCGATGGAAACCGGCATCGACTTCGGGCGAGGGACAGCCGTGCTGCGCGAACTGTCGAACATCCTCGGCCTGTTCTGGGAGCCGCCACAACAAAAGAAACTCGGCGGCGACGACGCCCTCGTGGCCGGGCTGATGCAGCTGCTCATCGACGTGCGCAACAACCTGCGGGCGGAGGCGAAGAAGATCCCCGGCAAGGACGACCCGGTGAAGAAGGCGCTGTTCGAGCAGACCGACGTGATCCGCAAGCGCCTCGGCGAGATCGGCGTTACGCTCGAAGACCGCCCCGGCGGGACGGGCTGGCGCGTCGGCTAGCGACTGCGAAGCCGCAAGCGGCGCTGTCAAGGAGGAGGCATGTCCGCGACCAACGGCCCCACGCCGGGCCAGCGCATCCTCGGCGTCGATCCCGGCCTGCAAGTCACCGGCTACGCCGTCCTCGAAGTCGCCGCCCGCGGACCCCTCGTCTGCGAGGCCGGCGTCATCCGCACCGCCGAGGGCCGCGAAACTCCCGACATGGCACCTCGCCTCCTTGCCCTGTACACTGGTTTAGTTGAAGTCGTCGCCCAGTACCGCCCGAACGTGATGGTGGTGGAGCAGTTGTACGCCCACTACGAACATCCGCGGACCGCAATCCTGATGGCCCACGCCCGCGGCGTCATCTTCCTGTCGGCGGCGAAGCACGACATCCCGGTGGTCAGCTACAACGCCAGCCGCATCAAGAAGACCATCACCGGCCACGGGCGGGCGTCGAAGGAGCAGGTGCAGTACACCATGATGCGCGAGCTGCGGTTGGCGCAGGTGCCGGAGCCGCCGGACGTGGCCGACGCCCTGGCGGCGGCGCTGTGCCATTACTACGCGCAGCGGTTGCCGGCTTGATGCCGCTTGCGGCTTCGCAATCTTGCGAAGCCGCAAGCGGCCGAAATTGAGGAACCCCCATGATTACCAAGATCACCGGCGTGCTCAGCCGCGTCCTCGACGAGGAGGTGCGCCTCCAGGCGGGGGCGTTCGAGTACCAGGTGCTGGTGCCCGACTTCGTGCGCCGCGCCCTGCAAAGCAAGGTCGGCCACGAAGTCACGCTGCACACCAGCCACTTCCTCGACGGCAACCCGATGCAGGGGAAGGTCGTGCCACGGCTGCTCGGCTTCAGCAGCGAGTTCGAGTTGGAGTTTTTCGAGCTGTTTTGCACGGTGGACAAGGTCGGCACGCGCAAGGCGATCAAGGCGCTGGTGCGGCCGATCAAGGAGATCGCCAACGCCATCCAGCGCCAGGACAGCAAGTGGCTGACCACGCTGCCCGGCGTCGGCGCCGCCACGGCGGAGCAGATCATCGCCACCTTGCGGCGCAAGGTGACGCGCTTCGCGATGGCCAGCGAGCCGAGGCCCGACGAGGGCGAGGCGCCCGCCGGAGCCGTCATCGACGGCAACCTGTTCGAGGACGCCTACCAGGCGCTGATGGCGCTGGGCCTGAGTCCCGTCGAGGCGCGGCTGCGGCTCGACAAGGTGATGGGGCACGGGCAGAAGTTCAGCGCGGTGGCAGAGATCATTCAGGAGATTTTCAAGGGCGCACATTGACAACAAGCCCGAAGCGCCAGCGAGAGGGTTCCCTCGCTGGCGCTTCGGGCTTGTGTGAGGAAGATTCATGGCACGCCAACCCGTAGTCACCGCGGCCCAAGGCGACGGCCCCGAGCACGACCCCGCCCTGCGGCCGAAGTTGCTCCGCGAGGTCATCGGCCAGAAGGCCGTCGTCCAGCGCCTGGGCATCGTCCTCAACGCCTGTCGCAAGCTCAAGGAGTCGCTGCCGCACATCCTCTTCGACGGGCCGCCCGGCCTCGGCAAGACGACCTTCGCCCACGTCCTGCCCAACGAGCTGGGCACGTCGATCCAGATGACCAGCGGCCCGGCCCTGTCCAAGCCGGCCGACCTGCTGCCGTTCCTCACCAACGCCGGCGACGGCTCGTTCCTCTTTATCGACGAAATTCACCGCATGCCGCGCGTGGTCGAGGAGTTCATCTACCCCGCGATGGAGGATTTCCGCATCGACATCGTGCTCGGCGAGGGCATCAACGCCCGCACGATTTCGATGAAGCTCAAGCGCTTCACGCTCATCGGCGCCACGACGCGCAGCGGCATGCTGTCCGGGCCGATGCGCGACCGCTTCAAGGTCCACGAGCACCTCGAGTTCTACACGGTCGAGGAGCTGTCGCGGATCGTCCGCGTCAACGCGAAAAAGCTGAACACGGAGATCGGCGACGACGCGGCGCTGGAGATCGCTCGCCGCAGCCGGGGGACGCCGCGCGTGGCCATCGGCCGGCTGATGTGGGCGCGGCACTACTCCGCCAGCGAGGCCGACGGCCGCATCACCCTCGACGTGGCCCGGGCGGCGCTGGACATGGCCGCGGTGGACGGCGAAGGACTCGACAAGCAGGATCGGCGCTATCTCGAAGTGCTGATCGACGTCTTCGGCGGCGGGCCGACCGGCGTCGAGGCCATCGCGGCCACGATGAACCTGCCGACCGACACGCTCAGCGACGAGATCGAGCCGTACCTGCTGCGCGAGCAGTTCATCGTGCGGACGCCGCGCGGCCGGCTGGCGATGCCGCGCGCCTTCCAGCAACTCGGCCGGCCGATGAAGCGCCCACCCCAGGGCGACGGGCCGACGCTGTTCGACGGCGTCGAGGAGCAGTAATTCTCGCACTGCGGGCGCGGAAGGGGCGCCCCGATCAGCTCCCGCTCGGAGAATTTTCCTATTTCGAGTAGCCGAGCGCTCGCGGCGCCGTAAAATACCCATATCGCCTCGCTTTCGCGGCAGCAGCCCGCCACGCGAGCCCCTCCCTGCCGGGTCGGCTTTGCAAGGACGCGAGCCGTACCGATGGCGCCCCCAGCCCCCATCCGCCCCCCGCTGGCAATTGAGACGAAGTTCACCCCGGAGAAACACCAAGGATGCCACGCACTTTGACTGTCCTCTTTCGCCGTGATCCGTCCCGCGACCGCCAGTGTGAGCAGATCCACTTCGAGGGCTACCAGGTGTGCTGGCCCGACGGCCGGCCCGTCGCCGTCGGCCTCGACGCCTTCTGCACCCAGGGCCAGCGCCTGCTCGGCCTCGGCCGCCACCTCAAGGGTTGTGCCGAGCGGCCGATCGAATTGCTCTGTTTCCCGCTGTGCGACCGCGAGGCCGACATGACGAAACTGCCCGGCGCGCGGGTCCGCCGCTTTCTGCTGCAGCGCACCGGCCGCGAGGGGCGCATCCACTTCCTCGACGGCACCCCCACCGCGACCGTCTTCGACCTCGGCGCCGACGAGCAGCGCGTGCTGGGCTGGATCGGCCTGTCGGCGCTGAGCGACGGCGAGGGGCAGTGGTTCGACCTCGCCGCGCGGGCCGTCGAGGTGCCCTCCTTCGCACGACTGGCCGTCACGTCAGCCCCTTGATCGGCTCGCCGTGGTAGACGTGGTGCGGCCGCTCCTCCGCGTCGCGCCACTGCGCCGTCGCCGGCAGGCCCAGGGCGCCGTAGATCGTCGCCGCCATGTTTTCCGGCGTTTGCGGGTCGTTTTTGGGGTAGCCGCCGATCTTGTCCGACGTGCCGACCACGGTGCCGCCCTTCACGCCGCCGCCCGCGAAGAACACCGTCTGCAGCGCCCCCCAGTGGTCGCGGCCCGGCAGCTTGTAGAACTGCGGCAGGTGGCTGACCTTCGGCGTCCGCCCGAACTCGCCGGCCATCACGATCAGCGTGCCGTCCAGCAACCCGCTCTCGTCCAGGTCGTCGAGCAGTGCCGACAGCGCCTTGTCGGTCGGCGGAAAGAGCTTCTCCTTGAGGTGCGGGAACGCCTCGCCGTGCGTGTCCCAGGTCTCGTTGTTGCCGAGGTTCACCTGCACCAGGTTGACGCCGGCCTCGACCAGTCGCCGGGCCATCAAGAGCGACCAGCCGAAGGCGTTGCGGCCGTAGCGCTCCTGCACCTTTTCCGGGGCGCGCGTCACGTCGAAGGCGGCACGGACGCGGTGATCGGTCAGCATGGCGACGGCCCCCTGGCGGAAGGCGTCGAAGCTCTCGACCGTCGCCGTCCGGTCCAGGTCGCGCCGCTGCCGGTCGATCCGCCTCAGCAGCGACAGCCGGTCGTCGAGCCGCCCCTGGGCCACCCCGTCGGGTAGCGACAGGCTGGGCGCCTGGAAGACCTTGTCCTTCGGCTTGCCGGGCCGTTCCTGGTGGTCGAAGCCATATTCGGGATAGGCGCCGTAGCCGAGCGGGTCGAACGGCGACGCCTCGATGAACCACGGGTTGCGCGTCGGCCCCATCAGGCCGGCGAATTGTCCGGGGATGACGCGGCCGGTGTTGTGGACCAGGCGCTCGGGGAGCACGGCGGCTGGCGGCAGGTTGTTGCGCGGCCGGGTGACGCCCCCCGCGACGGCGGCTATCGACGGCCAATCGCCGGGCCGGGCCGCGCTCGGGCTGAAGCCCGGCGGCAGGTCGGAGCGGCCGGTGAGCATGATGTGGTGCCCGGCCGAGTGGTCGTTGGAACGGTGGGTCAGCGAGCGGACCAGTGCCCACAGGTGGCTGCGCCGCGCCAGCAGCGGCAAGTGCTCGCAAATCTGGACGCCAGGGGTGCGCGTCGCGATCGGCTTGAACTCGCCGCGGAATTCCGCCGGGGCGGCGGGTTTCAGGTCGAAACTATCCTGTTGGGCGAGGCCGCCGGACAGGAAGATGTAGATGACGGCGCGGGCCTTCGGCGCCGGCGCGTTGGCGGCGAGGGCGCGGAGGCCGGCCAGGTGGTTGCTGCCAAGGCCGAGGAGTCCGACGGCGCCCGCCTGGAGCATCGTGCGCCGCGAAAAGGTGGGATGCCCAAACGCCGGGCTGGGAGGGTGCATGGGAAAACTCCGTTGAACCGCGCCGCCGCTTGCGGCTTAGCGTTCGCCCCACCCTTGTGGGGTGAACGCTAAGCCGCAAGCGGCAGCGTCACTTCACGACCTCGAACCCCTTGAGTTTACCGTCCGGCGTCTCTTTTTCGACCTGTTCCTTGGTGATGTTGTCCTTCCAGCGCGTGCGGACCGCCTGCAGGAACTTCTCGACGCCCTCTTCCGGTCCTTGGGCCAGCAGTTCGACGCGGCCGTCCGGCAGGTTCTTCACCCAACCGGCCACGGGGTACTCGCGGGCGATGTCGGCCGTGGTGGCGCGGAAGCCGACCCCCTGCACCTTGCCGGCGTAGTGGACGCGGCACGCCTTCAGCGGCTTCTCGGCCGGCGCGGGGAGCGCAAAGAAGGCGAGCAGGGTGACGGCCAGGGCGGCGCGAGCCAGGGAGGGCATGGCTTGTCTCCTCGTCACGGCGGGATGGAGAGTCTTCGGCGGGGCGGTGGGCTTGCCGCAAACGTGATCATCGAGGAGATGGGGTGGGAAGGCAAGCGGATTTCTGGCGGGTGCTGCCGCTTGCAGCTTCGCAGGGCGATTGCGAAGCCGCAAGCGGCGAAGCGAGTTACTTCCTGGCGACGAACAGCTTGTCGATCTCGTCGTCGCCGAGCGTCTCCTTGCCGTCGGCGTCGATGACCAGGGCGGTGCCGCACGGCGTCACCCAGACGACGCGGTTGCCGAGGCGAAGCACGTCCTTCATCTCGGGGTGCCGCGCCAGGATGCGGAAGTAGGCGGCGCTCATCGCCTTCACTTTCAGGGTGGGCGTCTTGGCGTCGTAGCCGTTATCGACCCAGGCGCCGTTGACCTCGACGCAGGTACGGCCGGCCGCGGGCTTGGTGGGGGCGTCGGCGATCTTGTCGCCGTTGCGCAGGTCGTCCAGCACGAGCGCGAGGTTGACGCCCTCCGTGCCGGTCTGCGCCGTCGCCGACACGCAAGGCGTCGCCGCCGCCCCCCCGGACGCAGGTGCGAAATTGAACGAGGGCGGAGGCGAAGCCGGGGCCGAAGCCGCCATCGGAGCGGCGGAGGGCCTCAGGATGGACGGCCGCGAATGTTCGAGGTAGTGAGGCGCCGGCAGCGCACCCGTCGTAGCAGTCACGGTACCCCCGATCGGGACGGAGGCGCCGGAAAGGCCCGGAGCGATTTGAACCGGAAGGACCGGCACGGGGACTCCCCTCGTCACCGGCACCGGCACGTTGTCCGGCACCACCAGGTAGCTCGTGTACGGCGTCGTGATGCCGTACTTCTTCGCCAGCGCGATCACCTCGTCCTTCAGCTCCTTTTGCTCCCCGTTGACGCGGATCTGGTCGAGCAAGTAGCCGACCTTGCGCCGCGCCCACAGCCCTTCCACGAACGCCCGGTCGTCGCCGGTCTTCTCGGGGAAGGTCGTCTCGTAGACGAACTCGCGCTCCTCGCCGCCGACCTTCCCGGACAGCGTCAGCGCCGCGGCGCCGTGACCGCGGTAGCGCCCCAGCACGACCAACTGGCCGCCGTGGAACAGGTCCGGCAGCTCGTTGGGGTACATCTCCGCCAGCGTCACGTCGGAGCCGGCCGTCAGCTTCAGTTCGGTCAGCACCGGGTGGCTGATCTTGTCGTATAGGGCGCTGACCTTGACCTCGATGTCCTCCTCCGGCCGGACGTAGGTGCTCACCGCGCGCGTCTGGTCCGCCAACCGATCGAGCAGCACCGCGTTGACGTCGTCGCCGACGCCAAAGGTGAAGATGCGCGTGTTGTCGGTCCGCTTGGCCATGACGTTCTTGAGGATCGCGTCGGGGTTCGTCTCGCCGACCGTCGGCTGGCCGTCGGTGAAGAAGACAACGGTGAAGGTGCGGCCCGACTCGCCCGAGCGCATCTCCAGGGCGGCGGTCATGGCCGCGTCGATGGCGGTGCCGCCGGTCGATTCTAGCCGATCGACCCATTTGCGGGCGTCGACGACCGAATCCTTGTCGGCGTCCTTGAGGCGGTCGGCGTACTTGGTGACCGTGGTGGCGAAGTTCATGATGGCGAAGCGATCCTGATGGCCGAGGTGGCCGAGGCAGAACTTCAGCGCCTTCTTGGCCTGCTCCATTTTCGGGCCGGCCATGCTGCCCGACGTATCGAGCACGAACACCATGTCGCGCGGCACCTCCTGCGACTTCGACAAGTCGGCCCGCGGGGACACCAGCATCAGGAAGTAGCCGTCCTCGTCCTTGACCGGCCGATGGGTCAGGGCGGTCAGCCCCACGTCCTGGCCGGCCAGAGCGTAGAAGAGCTGGAAGTCCTTGTCGAGCGTGCCGCCCTTCGCCTCGAACTTGACGCGGGCTTCGTGGTCGGTGGTCCGCGTCACCTTGACCGCGTGCGTCGGGCTGTAGACGTTCTGGACGCCGTGTTCCGACTTGATGGTGGCATCGAGGCTGAACTTCTCCAGGGTGCGGCTCGCCTTGCTGTCGGTCCGCAGCGGGTAGACGTACTCGGTCAGGCCGGCGTCGCTGGCAGCCACGCAGGTGAAGCTGACCGACACCTTCTGATCGCCGCGCGGCGGGATGGGGAAGACGCGCAGGCGCAGCAGGTTGTTGCCCATGTACTCCAGCAGGCCGGGATCCTGCAGGCGGCGGACGATGTCGGTGTAGATGGACGTGGCCCGATCGGCCTCGACCATCTCGCCCTTGACCTCCTTGCCATTGACCCACATCGCGAACTTGTTGACTGAGGCGCCCTTGGGCACCGGGAAGACGTAGGTGGCTTCGAGTTGGCGGTCGGTGTGGTTGCGGAAGGTCTGCTCGACCTTGGTGACGGCGACCTGTTCGTCGATGGTGACACTGACGTGATGGTTGACCAGGTCGAGCGGCGCGGTGTTCGGTTCGGAGGGGATGAGCAGTCCGGCGGACCGGGCGGGGCCGGCCCAGGCGAGGGCGAGGAAGAGGACGGGTACGAGTCGGCGCATGAAGGGTCCTTTGTGAAACGGGGAAAGCGGGAACCGTGGCCACGAAGACGGGAAGGCCGACGGCCGAGGGCGAGGAGATACCGCGCGGGGTGTGTAACGGCAAGGGCAGGCGGCCGGGTCTTCGTCGGCATCTGGTTCGCCGCCGCCCCCTGGACGATCGGCGGAGACTCTGGCTACCATGATCTCGCCGGGCCGTCGCCGACTGCCCGACCGGCCTGCGCACGGGCCCGACAGTTCCTTACCTCGTACCTCCTGGGCGAAACGGTCGTAGCCAACGCGGGCTCTCCGGGAAGAATCTTTGTCCGCTCCGGCGCCTCGATGTCGTTTTCCGTAATAGCGGCACTGCCGGGACAGCACTCCCCGACGCGCCGCCGAGGAACAGAGGAGAGAGTGAGCATGCCCAAGGCAGCGTTTGACCTGGCGGAGATGCTCCGGCCGGTCGAGCCGGACCACTTCTTCCGCGAGGCGTGGGAGAAGAAGCCGCTCGCCGTCTGTCGCAACCAGGCCGACTACTACCGCGGCCTACTGTCGCTGAGCGACGTCGATGAGGTGATCGCCTTCACGCGGCCGAAGTTCCTGCAACCGACGGACTTCCAGCCCGGCACCCCGTCGGCCCCGAATTTCGTCAAGGGTTGGTTGGCCGACGACGAGCGCTACGCCGCCGAATTCTATCCCGAGGTGTCGGACGTCCACGAGGCGTTCGCTCGCGGCAAGACTGTCATCATCACCAGCATGCAACTGCGCTGGCCGCCCGCCGCCGCCCTGTGCCGCAACCTGGAAGCGTTCTTCGGCTGTCCCGTCCATGCGAACCTGTACCTCACCCCCAAGGGAGCGCAGGGGTTCAGCGTCCACCACGACGGGCACGAGGTCTTCGTTCTGCAAATTGAGGGCTCCAAGCACTGGCGGTTCTACGGCCCGGCCCGAGAACTGCCCCTGGCCGACGAAGACGGCCCGGTGTCGCGCGAGGGGTTGGGGCCGCCGACGCAGGAAGTCAGCGTCCGGCCGGGCGACCTGCTCTACATGCCGCGCGGGCACGTCCACGAGGCGTTCACCTCCGACTGCCTGTCGATGCATCTCACGGTGGGGGTCAAGGTCTATCGCTGGGTTGACGTGCTGCGCCTGGCCCTGGACGCGATGAGCCGGCGCGACGTGCGCTTCCGCGAATCGGTGCCGCCCGGCGTGCTGGGAAACGGCCCGGCAGCGGCGCCGGTGGGGGAACAGGTCCGCGAGCTGCTGCGGATCCTGGCCGACGACGCCCGCCCGGAGGAAGCCATCGACCGGCTCGGCTCGACATTCTTCCGGGGGCTGGCGCCGCTGCCCGGCGACTATTTCTCCGCCGCGGACGACGCCGAGCGCGTCGGCCCGGACACCCCGTTGGAGAGGGCCCCCGGGGTGGTGTGCCGGGTGGTGCGCGAGCACGGCTGGGCCGCCATCGAGTTCCCGGGCAACCGCGTCGATGGCCCGGCCAAGATCGCCTCGGCCCTGGAATTCATCGCGCGCACCCCGCGCTTCGCGGCGTTGGCCCTGCCGGACGACCTGACCGCGGACGGCAAACTGACCCTGGTCCGGCGCCTGGTCCGGGCGCGGCTCTTGAAGGTCGCGACCCCGCGGGGCGATTGAGCCATTTCGACGGGTGGCGGAAACAAGCCTTGCCTTTCCGCCCGCGGTCGGTAGTAGTATTCTAGGTAAGGTTACCTTTCGGTCGCCCTTCTCGTCGTTCGAGTTGAAGTTCACACCCGAGGCCGGTTCGCCGAGCCGGTGAACTGTCCCCAGTGTTCCTGCCCGTGTCGCTGGTGACGGGGCCCTTTCGGGGTGCGGCAACGTGCCGCACCCGGGCGCCCCACGGTCCGTTTCACAGGAGGCTGAAGTAGCATGCCCGTAGACTTCGAGTACCAGTGGAGCCAGTTGGTGGCCAGGGCGTGGGGCGACCCCGCCTTGAAGGCCAAGCTGCTTGCCGACCCGGCGGCGGTCCTAAAGGAGAACGGCATCGCGATGCCCGCCGGCGTTTCGGTCAAGGTGGTGGAGAATACCGACAAGGTGATCTACCTGACCCTGCCGATCAAGCCGCCGCCGGAGGAGCTCTCCCAGGAGGAACTGCACCGCGTCGCCGCCGGCCACTGTCACCACTGCGGCGGCGGCGGCGGCTGCCACCGCTGCGGCGAGCGCTGCGGCGAGCGCTGCGGCGAGCGCTGCGGCGGCTGCGAGCGCTGCTGGCGCTGCGGCGACTGAGCCGTAAGGCCCACACGTCGTCTCGGACGCACGACCTCTCCCGGCGCTGTCAGATGACCTGCATCCCGGAGAATGACGCGCTCGCCGCGTGGGAGATCGTTGCCGAACGGCGCCATGGCGAGTCGCCCGGGAACCGTCCATGGCGCAATTCCCTCCACACAACCCGCACGGTCGGGTGAGGATCCCACAACCATGTTCCGCCGCCCTCGTTTCAAGCCTCATCTCCGCGTCGAAGTCGTCTCGGGCGAAGGCGTGTTCCTGCTCTCGGACCAGCACCAGACGGTCTTGCAGGGCCGGCTCTATGAACTGGTCGCCGCCGGCCTCGACGGCCGCACCGCGGAGGAACTGTGCGCCCAGCTCCGCGGCCGGGCTTCCCCCGCCCAGGTCTTCTACACGCTGACCCAGCTGGAGCAGAAAGGCTTCCTCACCGAAGATGAGGCCGTTCTACCGGCTGGGGAAGCCGCCCTGTGGTCGTTCCAGGGGATCGACCCGGCGGCGGCGGCGCGGCGGCTGGCCGAAACCCCCATCGCGATCCGCGTCGTCGGCGACGTGGACCCGGGGCCGTTCCGGGCGCTGTTGCAGTCGCTCCGCGTCCGCCTGGAAGACGAAGGCGAACTGACGGTCGTGCTGACCGACGGCTACCTGCGCGACGGCTTGCGGGCCCACAACCGGGACGCCCTGGCGCGCGACCGGCCGTGGCTGCTGGCCAAGCCGGTCGGCTACCAGGTCTGGGTGGGACCGCTGTTCCGGCCTGGCAAGACTGGTTGCTGGGAGTGCCTGGCCGAACGGATGCGGGCCAACTCGCCGATCGTCGCTTACCTGGAAGAGCGCGGCGGCCAGACCGGAGTGTCCGCGGTGGACCGCTGCCACTCGCCGGCCACGCTACAAGTCGGTTGGGGCCTGGTCGCCAACGCCGTCGCCGCCTGGGTCGCCGCGGGCGAGTTGCCGCGCCTCGAAGGGAAAATGCAGTCGCTGGACGTGCTGAGCGGTGAAGCGCAGACACATTCCCTGGTCCGCCAGCCGTCGTGCCCGGCCTGCGGCGACGCCGACGCCTCCCGCGGCCGGACCCCCGAGCCGATCGTCCTACGCAGCTCGCGGAAGGTCTTCACCCAGGACGGCGGCCACCGCACCTTCGCGCCGGAGCAGACGCTGGAGCGCTACGGCCATCTCGTCAGCCCGATCACCGGGGCGGTCACCCTGCTGGAGCGCGACGGGGCGGCCGGCGAGGGCGTCCTGCACGTCTACTTCTCCGGCCACAACGCCGCCCGCCGCTCGCGGAGCTGGTGGCGCATGAAGAGCGACCTGCGCAGCTCGAGCAGCGGCAAGGGGATGACCGACCTGCAGGCCAAGGCCAGCGCCCTGTGCGAAGGGCTGGAGCGCTACTCCGCCGTCTTCCGCGGCGACGAGCCGCGCCGCAGCGCCCGCTTCGCCGACCTGGGCGACGCCGCCGTCCCTCCCAACGACTGCATGCACTACAGCGCCCGGCAGTACCGGGAGCGCGAGGCCTGGAACGCCCGCGACTCGCGCTACGACAGCGTCCCCATCCCGTTCGACCCCGAAGCGGAAATCGAATGGTCGCCGCTCTGGTCGCTGACGCGCCAGGCGGTCCGCTACCTGCCGACGTCGTTCTGCTACTTCAGCTACCCCGATCCGCACGACCGAGCGTTCTGCCACGGCTGCTCCAACGGCAACGCGGCCGGCAACACGAGGGAAGAGGCCATTGTGCAGGGGTTCTTTGAGCTGGTGGAGCGCGACGGCGTCGCCCTGTGGTGGTACAACCGCGTGCGCCGGCCGGCCGTCGATCTGGACAGCTTCGCCGAGCCGTACCTGGGGCAGTTGCGGGCCTTCCTGCGCCGCCATCACCGCGAGCTGTGGGTGCTCGACCTGACGACCGACTTGCGGGTGCCGGTCTTCGCCGCCGCGTCGCGGCGCAGCGACGGGGCGCCGGAGCAGATCATGTTCGGCTTCGGGGCGCACCTCGACGCCCGCGTGGCGCTGCTGCGCGCCGTGACCGAGATGAACCAGATGCTGGGCCACATCCTCGACACGCCCGCCGACGAGCCGCCCGGCGCCCACTTCACCGACAAGGACACCGTCGCCTGGCTGCGCACCGCCAACGTGGCCAACCAGCCGTACCTCGTCCCCCAGGAGGGAGCGCCGCGGACCGCGTCCTGCTACGCGCCGTGCCGCACCGACGACCTGAAGGACGACGTGCTGGCCTGCCAGGCGCTGGTTGAGCGCTTGGGGATGGAGATGCTGGTCCTCG
The DNA here is from genome assembly GCA_035266225.1 of Gemmataceae bacterium. Taxonomy (GTDB): domain Bacteria; phylum Planctomycetota; class Planctomycetia; order Gemmatales; family Gemmataceae; genus DATFNV01. The sequence continues at coordinate 17,863 of DATFNV010000574.1, read as the reverse complement.
ACCAGACGCGGCCGGAAGTCGGCTTGCCGGTCGTCAAGGTCGTCGTGCCGGGCCTGCGGCACTTCTGGCCGCGCTTCGCCCCGGGCCGCTTGTACGACGTCCCGGTCCGCCTCGGCTGGTTGCCGGAGCCCATCCCGGAAGAGCAGCTCAACCCCATACCGATGTTCCTGTAATGCCGGGGAGGAACGCGTGGCCGCGTCGTGGATATTATCGCTGCGAGAAGGGGTCGTCATCTCGGAAGGGGAGGCGGGGGAGGTCGTCATCGCCGGCCCTTCTTCCCGCGTGGTCCTGCGGGGGCTCGGCCCCGCGACCCTGACCGCGCTGCAGCGACTGGCCCCGCCAGGGATGCCGGAGGCCAAATTGGCGGAATCGGTCCTCGAAGGCGACGGGCCGGACGCCCTCGCCCGCTGGTACTACGCCTTGCAGCACTTGGCGCAGCGCGGCAACCTCTTGGTGTCGGCCCACGCCGGCAAGGACCGACTGGCCACGCTGGTGCCGACAGCCCCATCCTTCGTCTTCGCCGGCGGGACCACCGTCCCCGAGCGCCCTTGCGTCCTGTCGCGCTTCGCCTACCTGCATCGGGGCGACGGCGAGATGGTCCTGGAGTCGCCGCGGTCCTTTGCCCGGGTGCTGCTGCACGACGACCGGGCGTCGGCCCTGGTCCACGCCCTGGCGCGGCCGACGAGCGCCGACGAGTTGGGCGGGCGCGTCCTGGGCCTGCCGGGCGCGGCGGCCGGCCAACTGCTCGGCCTCTTCGCCGCGGCCGGCATGGTCCGCGAGGTGGACCAAGGCGGCACCGACGAGGACACCGACCCGGCGCTACGCTCGTGGGAGTTCCACGACCTGCTGTTCCACTCCCGCAGCCGTGAGGGCCGACACGATCACCCCGTCGGCGGGACGTATCGCCTGGCCGGCACCCTCGACCCGCCGCCCGCCGTCAAGCCGGTCGCCGCCGCCGAGACGATCGAACTGTACCGGCCGGACCTGGCGAAGCTGGCGCGCGAAGACCCGCCCTTCGCGGAGGTCCAGGAGCGGCGCCGGTCGATCCGGGAATACGCCGACGAACCGATGACGGATCGTCAATTGGGTGAACTGCTGTACCGCGTCGCGCGGGTCAAGGACCTGGGCGAATGGGAGGTGACGACGCCGGCGGGCCCAGTCCGCATGCAATCGACGTCGCGACCCTACCCGGCAGGGGGCGGCCTGTACGAACTGGAGTTCTACGCGGTGGTGAGTGCCTGCCGTGGTCTGACTCCCGGGCTGTATCATTACGACCCGCTCGGACACCGCCTGGGCCGCCTCGCCGGGCCGAACGCCGACACCGAGACCCTGCTTGCCAGCGCCGGGTCGGCCGCCGGGGTGGAGCGCGAACGGGTCCAGGTGCTGCTCATCCTGGCGGCTCGGTTCCCGCGGCTCGCCTGGAAGTACGAGTCGCTGGCCTACGCCCTGACCTTGAAGCACGTCGGTGTGGTCTACCAGACGCTGTACCTGGCCGCCACCGCCATGGGCCTGGCGCCGTGTGCGGTGGGCGGCGGCGACTCCGACTGCTTCGCCCGCGCGGCCGGCCTCGACTATTACGCCGAAACCGCGGTGGGCGAGTTCCTGCTGGGGAGCCGGTGACGGCTTCAATCACTCGAAGAAGCGACGAACGGGAACGCGGAACTGCTCGCCAAACACCTCGGGAAGGAGCAACTCGTCCTCCGCGGTGAAGATTCGCGGGGGCTGCTCGGACGCATAGAAAACGATGGCGAGGACGGACTGAGGGTCGAGGACGCACACCACGCCGACGCCGGCCCTCAGGTACTCGGCGACCTTGTTGACGATCGTGGGCCAGCGGTCGGTCTGCGAACGAACCTCTACGACCAGTTCGGGTAGCACTCTCAGGTAGCCCTCGGGCATCGGCCCGCGCGGCACGCGCTCGTAGCTGAAGTAGGCCACGTCGGCGCCACGGACGGTGTCCGGATTCTGCTCAGTCAGGACGCCCGAGTCGTTGTTCATGACTCTTCCCAGGTCGTGCTGCTCCGCGAAATTTCCCAGGATTCGCCCAACCTTGTTGCAAATGTAGCCGTGCCGCGGCGTAGGCATGTTCACGGGAACGATCCTCCCCCGCACCAGTTCTGTCGGTTGGCCGTCGTCGGGGAGCTGCCAGTACTCCTCGGCGCTCAGCAGTGCTTCCGCCGGTTGCATCGCATTATCCTCTGACCCTGCCTCAAGTCCTATCCCTCACGGCATTATCGCGCGCCGCTGGACAGGATTCAATCGTGGAAGGCGGAACCGTCTGTTTAGCGCGAGCGATGATTACTCGTTTCGCGAAACGATCAATCAGTCGGCGATGGGATAATATACCAGCTTCTCACCGCCCTCCAGGAGTTCCCCATGTCGCGTCGTCGCTTTGCCGTATTCGTCCTTCTGCTGGTCCCTTCTGCCGTCCTCGCCGCGGATCGGCGGCCATACACCGCGGAACAACTCACCCTGATCCGCAACACCGCCGATTGCCGCCTCTCGCCCGACGGCAAGACGGTCGCCTTCGTCAGCGACATTACGGGGGCGCTGGAGCTGTGGACGGTGCCGGCGAAGGGGGGCTGGCCGGTTCAGTTGACCAGCCTCAACGAGCACGTCGGCAGCATACACTGGGCGCCGGACGGCAAGTGGCTCGTCTTCACGTCGGACTACGGCGGCAACGAGCGCCGCGACCTCTACCGCGTGCCGGCCGACGGCGGGGAGGTCGAGAAGCTGACCGACACCAAGGTCTCGGAGAGCGAGCCGCGCATCTCGCCGGACGGCAAACGGCTGGCCTTCACGGCCGACCCCGACGCCGACTTCGACTTCCAGCTGCACGTCATGGAGCTGGACACGAAGAAAGTCAGGCGACTCACCCGGGAAGCGGTCAAGGTGCAGGGGCCGCTCTGGTCGCCCGACAGCCGGACCATCGCGGTCACGCGCTCCGGCGACGAGCAGAAGGGCGATCTGCTGCTGATCGACGCCGACACGGGAGCGAAGGTCGTCGTCGCGCCGCCCGTCAAGGGCACCATCATTTTCCCGGGCGCGTTCGCGCCGGACGGCAAGTCGCTGGCGGTGGTCGCCCCCAACGCGGCGGGGTTCGATCAGCTCGGCGTCCTGAAGTTGGGGGCCGCCGGGGCGGCGAAGTTCATCGGCCCCGGCGGCTGGGACGTCCTGGAGCCGCGCTGGACGAAGGACGGCATCTGGTTCCTGCGCAACGAGGGCGGCGCCACCAGCCTCGGCTTCCTCGATTCGCCGGAGGCGAAATCGATCGCGGTGCTGCCGGCGCGCGGTGTGATCACCACACTGAGCCTCGACGCCGCCGGCCGCCGGATGGCCCTGCTGCGCGAGGACGTGACGCGACCGGCCGACGTCTGGTTGATGGACACGGCGCCGGAGAAGGGGACGCCGGCCGAGAGTCTCAGGCAAGTGACCTTCAGCCTGCTCGGCGGGGTGAAGCCGTACGAGCTGAGCCCGGGTGAGATGGTGACTTACGAGAGCTTCGACCGGACCAAGATTCACGCCCTGTTCATCAAGCCGAAGGTGGCTCGGCTCGGCTCCCCGCCGCCAGCCGTCGTCTCCGTCCACGGCGGCCCGAATGCCCAGGAGATGCTGGCGTTCGACCCGTTCGCCCAGCTCCTGGCCGAGCAGGGATTCGCGGTGATCGCGCCGAACTACCGCGGCTCGACCGGCTACGGCCGGCCGTTCGAGGACGCCAACAACAAGGACTGGGGCGGCGGGGATTTGAAGGACCTCGTCGCGGCGGTGAAGCACTTCGGCGGCAAGGGCGACATCGACCCGAAGCGCGTCGGCATCACCGGCGGCAGCTACGGCGGCTACATGACGCTGATGGCCCTGGCCAAAACGCCCGACGTGTTCGCCGCCGGCGCCGACTTCTACGGCATGCCCGACCTGGTAATGGATTATCTGCTCACCAAGAGCCGCTTCGGCGACTGGTACGAGACGGAGATGGGCAACCCGAAGCGCGACGCCGCCCTGTTCCGCGAGCGCTCGCCGCTGCCATACCTCGACGACGTCAAGGCGCCGCTGCTCGTCTTTCAGGGGGCCAACGACAGCAACGTGCCGAAGGCGGAGTCCGACCTGCTCGTCGCCGTGCTCAAGGAGCTGAAGAAGCCGCACGAGTACGTCGTCTACGACGACGAGGGGCACGGCTTCACGCGGCGGAAGAACGTCCTCGATTCGTCGCGGCGGACTGCGGAGTTCTTCGTCAAGCACCTCGGGAAGAAGTGACGGCGTTTAGCCGCCGCCCTCGGGGCGGCGCGGCTGCGAAGCCGCAAGCGGCGTCGCGTCCGGGCGGCGCAGGAACACCGCGACGCGCCCCGACTCGAAGGCCCGCTCCCAGCGGGGCGAGCGCTCCACCTGCGGCAGCAGGTCGGCGTGATAGCCGCCGGCCGTGTCCAGCAGCAGGCAATCGACCTGGTAGCCATCGAGGATCTGCTGCCAGTCGGCCCGGCCGCGCGTCACGGCAGTGTATTCATCCCATACCCGATCCGAATAAATCTCGATGCGCCCGTCCATGAAGACCTTGTAGTCCGGCGCCATTGACCAGCCGAGATACTCGCCCCACTCGAAGCGGCTGAAGATGCGACCGCCCGGCCGGCGCTGGCGCAGTTGCTCGGCGACGGTTTGCAGCTCCAACTCGGGCCGGCCGGCGCGGTGCAGCGCCGTCAGCAGCGGGTTGTAGCGCTCCAGCCAGGGCAGGCTGAGCACGCAGACGGCGACGAACAGCGCGAAGGTGAGGCCGGTGCCGGCGGTCGCCCGCCCGGAGTCGTCCTCGGCAAGGGCGCGCGGCGGCAGCAAGGCGGCGAGTTGGGCCGCCGCGATGGGTGTGCCGACGAGCAGCCACCAGGCCACCATCCGCACCGAGCCGCACGCCATCGGCAGGAAGCACAGGACGAGGCAGATCTCGCTCGCACTCGGCCGCCGGCCCGGCAGCGCGAACAGCACGATCAGCCCCAACACCGAGACGATCCATACCTTGCTCACCAGCAGGTTGAGTCCCGGCGGCACCCACTCGTCGATGTGCCGTGCCGCTGCCACGCCGGACGTGTGCCAGACGTAGTAGTAGACGCGCCAGCCGTAGGGGTTGAGCAGCGTCGCCAGCAGGCAGCCCGTCAGGCACAGCGCCAGGGCCCGCAAACGGCCGTCGTGCCAGAAGGAGCGCCCCCGGGCGCGTGCGGCCTCCCAGGTTGCCGCGACAAGGTAGCAGCCGACGAGGATCAGGCCGATGGGGAAGCCGCCGTGCAGGTTCGCCCAGAGGGCCAGGATCGGCGGCGCCAGCGCCAGCAGGGCGCGCCGGCCTGCGGACAGTTCCAGGATGCCGTACAGGACGACGAACAGGAGCATCGAGTAGGTCTGCGGCCGGATGAGCAGCAGCTGCCACAGGCCGACGAAGGCGAACGCCGCCAGCCCCGCCGCCAGAGTGAGCGAGCGCGACCGCCGCCAGCAGAGCCACACCAGCACACCCGTCATCGCCGTCAGTAGCAGCGAATTGGCCAACTGCACCAGCGGCAGTCCCCCCGCGGCGTAGAGGTAGTGGTAGGACAGCTGCGCCAGCCAGTTCGCGTCCTGAAAGGATTGGTCGGGCGGCACGGTGCAGGTGAACAGGTCGTGATCGACCATCGCGCCGCTGTCGGCGATGGCCCGGCCGCGCGCCAGGTGATGCCAGAAGTCGGTCTGGTAATTGCGATCGACGGATGTGGCGACGAACATGAGGACGGGGGCGAACAGCGCCCGCGTCCAGGCGGCGGTGGGCAGGGGCAGGGAGCGCATGCGGCCTCGCGTCCAGGGTGCCGGGGGCTGGACAAGTATAGGTCGCATCGCAGAGTTTAGCCGCGATCCGGAGGGGAGCGCGTCGGACGCGCTCCCCTCCGGGTGTTGACTATAATTCTGATCGGCGGTATCGTGCGGGCATCATGCCCTGGCAAGTCATCCTGAAAGAGTCGGTCATCGACGACCTGCGCTGGTTCGGCCGCAGAGAAGGGCGGCAGATCCTGAGGGCGGCGGAAGAGCTGCTATCCGCCGCTCCCCTGGCGGAAACCCGCAATCTCAAGACGCTGCGACCCAACCCAGTCGCCCAGCGCGAGCTGCGGTTATCCGGCAAGTACCGCGTTCTTTTCAACGTGGACGCGGAGGCAGAGGCAGTGACAATCATTCTCGTCGGGGAAAAGCGAGGCAATTCGCTCGTCGTACAGGGAGAGGAGTTCACGGGACATCATGAAAGTCATTCCACTGAGTGAAGCCAAGGCCCGCCTGAGTCTTTACGGGAAGTTGTGCCAGGAAGAGCCGATCATCGTCACGGTGAACGGGTTGCCGGCCTTTCAGCTCATGCCGATCCAGGACGACGACGACCTGATCGACCAGCTGCTGAAGCACAACCCGAAGTTCCGCGAAACCCTGGAATCCCGGCTGCGCGAGAGGGGTGTGTCAGCCACCGAGGCGGCACGGCGCCTGTGAAATGTCCGGTCAGCGCAGGTGTTTCTCGCGCAACTCGCGGAGGTGGGCCAGTGCCGGCTTGACGTTGCCGCCCGCATCGACCAGTCCGGCGTGCGGGAAGGTGTGCGGTTCGGCGTCGTTGAAGTGAGTCCAGTGGACGGCCTGGACGTACGGCTTGCACACCGCCAGGGTGGCGAAGGCCCGCGCCCAATCGGCCTGGTCTTGCGGCGTGAAGCCGCCGCGCCAGTGGCCGGCGTCGGCGCGGAAATCGGGGTCGGCGAGCGGGTCGGGCGAAGCCGACGACGGGTAGCCGAGCGTCACCCGCAGCGGCAGCCCCAGCAGAGCGTACATGTCCAAAAGCCGCGACGTCTCCAGCAGGTCGCGGGCGTAACTGCCGCGCGGCGTCACCCCCATGACCAGTTCCACGTCGAGGGCGGCGAGCGTCAGGCCGGAGCGGATCAGCGTGTCGGCGAAGATGAACGGCGAGTGGTTGCGGTCCTCGACGGCCATGTACTCGCCCCACGGCTGCGCCAGGCCGACGATCACCTCCAGCGCCGGATCGACCTGCCGCGCCGCCTCGGCCATGCGCACCGTCAGCAGCAGCAGTTCGTCCTCGCCCAGCGACAGCAGGGAGGCGCTGTTGCTGGCGGCGGCGAGCTGCCAGCGGCGGACCCGGCCGCGATAGCGGCGCACCGCCGTCTCGACGTAGCGGCACATGAAGCGGCCCAGCGCCGACAGGTCGCGCTCGTGCGACCAGAGCCAGTCGGGCAGCCGTGCGGCCGAGAAATCGACCAGCGGACCGGCCGTCACTTCGAGGTCGTGCGCCTCGGCCCAGGCCAGCAGCGCGTCGTGGGCGTCCCACTGCCAGGCGCCGGCGGTGGGTTCGCTGACACTCCAGGCCAACGGCAGGCACACACTGTTGCAGGCCGCGGCCAGGGCATCCGCGGCGGCGCCCTCCGGGACGGCGGCGCCCAGGCGGGTGCCGAAGGCGGTGTCGAGGCGGGGTTGACGGGCGTGGCGGATCTGAAAGACCTGGTCGAGGTAGACGCCGACCAGGTCGCCGGCGGCGCGGTAGGCACGGTTGATGGCCTCGCGCGCCTGGAGGACGGCGGCCTCGGAGGGCGGCTGGGTCACGGCGCTGCCGAAGGCGAAGGTGGCTTGCTGCACCTCCTGGACCAGGGCGGGGGGGATGGCCAGCCCGCCGGCGCGCCAGTCCGCGGACTGGCAGCGAAGCTGGTTGACCTTGCCGCGGGCGATCTCCACCAGGAGCGAGTAGGGGACTGACCGCTCCATCAGGGTGGCGCTGCTGCTCATGAGCCGGCCGGCACCGTCCACGTCCCACGGCACGACCAGGGTGCCGCTCTCCTCGACAGAACGGCTGACGAGCAGGTGGTCGCCCTGGACGTGGGCGTCGGTGGGCCAGGGCATGTTGTCCGGCCCGCCGGCCACGCAGGCGCGCTCCAACTCGCGCAGCGCCTCCGCGCTCAGGCCCGACGGCAATAGGAAGCTCATCACGCCCATAGATGCCCGTGGTCGCTTGGGGCCAGTGACCGAGGTAACCCGGCGGACGCCGGTGGCGCCGGGCGCAAACGGCCCGGCTCATTATAGCTCGCCGCCGCCAGCGCCGTCGTCCCCGATTATAGGGGCGGGGGGCAAGCGCTCAACGCAAAAGCGCCTTCATTGCCGCTCTTTTATGCGTGGCCGTTCCGCTCCCGGCGCAGGCGGGCCGTCTCGCTGGCAATCATGGCGCGGCGCTCGTCCTGGATGCGCCGCATGTGCTCGACGCTGTAGCGGCGGATGGCGAACAGCTCGTAGCCGGCAATCGCGATAATCCCCAGAACCAGCAGCAGCAGGACGATCCAGTAACCGACGTAAAGGCGCACGAACTCCTTCTGCGATTGCTCGGGCTTCGGGTTCTCGTCGTGGGCCCGGGCGTCGTCGCCCTGCCGTTGGATCTTCAGGATCGGCTCTTCGAGGAAAAACATGCCGACGAAGAGCCCGGCGACGAGGAGCAGCAGCACCGCCCCGGCCAGTCGCCGCCACGCCTGGTTGCGCAGGAAGCGCCGGTCGTCGTCGGGGGTCATGTCCTCGGCGCGCAGGCGCCGCAGCGACTGCCACTGCTGCCAGGCGTAATAGCCGCCCAGCGCCGCCGTGGCGACGACGATCAGGATGCCGAAAACGAATTGCCCGGTATCCACGGGCCAAACCTCATTTCACGCGCTGCAGCCACACGCCCAGGACGCGCGCCACCTGTGCCATGGTTTCGCCGGAGCAGTTCTCCGGCGTGTCGCTCAACTTGTGCCAGTGCGGGTAGTTGAAAATCTGGCGCCCCGACGTGGTCAGATCGATGACGTCGATGGCGGGGATGCCGGCCCGGTTGAGCGGCAGGTGGTCGTCCTGGATCTCCGGACCCGGCTCTTGCTCGAACTCCTTGACCTTTAGCTCCTTGGCGATGGCCCAGACGTTTTCGACCAGCCCCCCGGCCTTCACCAGGGAGTTCATCTCCCCCGGGAAATGGGCCTCCTTGCCGGCGACCATGTCGAGGAGGATGGCGGCGACGTACTTGGTCTTGGTCTTGCTCTTCTTGTATTCGTCGGCGAACTGCTCGGAGCCGAGGAAATAGCGGTCGCTGTCGCGGTCGCGGATGTACTCCTCGCCGTCGAAGAAGACGAAATCGATGCCGGCGCGGCTGTCGAGGTCTTTCACGTGGTTGCCCAACTCCATGAGCAAGGCGACCCCGGAGCCGCCGTCGTTGGCACTGACGAACGGCTTCTCCCAGTTGCGGCGGTCGTCCTCCTGGTCGGCGATGGGGCGGGTATCGTAGTGCGAGCAGAGGATCACGCGGCGCTCGCGGTCGGGGTGCCAGGAGACGATCATGTTGGCCATCTCGGTCGGCTGTCGGCGGCTGACCTGGCGGGCCGTGAACTTCTGGTACCGAACCTTGGCGTCGAGGTCCTTGAAGTGCTTCTCGATCAGCTCCTGTTGCTTCTTCATGCCCTCGGTGCCGCTGATGCGCGGGCCGATCTTGCAGATCGCCTCGAGGTAGCCCATCGCCCGCTTGGCGTCGAAGGGGACCGCCTTGGCGCCGCCACGGCCGGCGGCGAAGTCCGTCTCCTTGTCCTTGTCCGCCTCGCCGGCCGGCGGCTTGGACAGGACGTAGCAGCCCGACACCACCAGGATGGCGACGACGACCACGACGGCAGCCGTTTTCCACACCATGACAGGCCCCCCGGGCGACGGCCACGAAATCCCCCCCATGATAGCCGCAAACGCCGTGCGGAGCGAGTCCGCTTTCCCGCAGAGTGTCACCCGACGAACTGGCATTCCCGCATCTCCGTGGGCCGTGAATCGGCCGCTGATTCGCCTCCCGATCGATTCTACCCGCACCCCCCGCTGGACTCCAGGCGTTCTCACCGAGCGAGAAGGCTTGCCCTGCCCCGCACCGCCGGGTAGCGTCACGGTTGCCATGACGCTACCCGTACCCACCGCCGACGCTTCTCGTTGGGCCGCAGCCCGCTGGCTGCGCTGGGCCGTGGCCTTCGTCTGGCTCTGGACGGGTCTGGTGGTCCTCCACCCGCACTACCGCGACCTCGGCGAATCCTCCCTGGCACCGCTCGGTTTGCCGCCGGCGGTCATGTACGGCACCTGCGCGGCGGAGGTGCTGCTCGCCCTGCGCGTGGCACTCGGCCGGGCGGCGACCTGGGTGACGCTCTTGCAGTTGGTCCTGATCGCGGGGTTCACGGCGATCCTGTCGGTGTCGCAGCCGGGGATGTGGCTCGACCCGTTGGGCCTCTTGACGAAGAACCTCCCGTTGCTGGCGATGATCGGGACCGCGTGGCTGCTGGAGCGCGAGGGGTGGAGCGATCGGGCGTTCTGGTTGCTGCAGGGCGGGTTGGTCCTTTTCTGGGCCGTGGACGGGCTGGCCGCGTGGCTGCTCTCGCGCGGGGCGTCCTTCGTCGGCCCGAACTGGCAGGTCGGCTGTGTCGAGTTGGTCCTGGCACTGATCCTCCTGCGGCCACCGGGCTGCCCGGCCCTGCTGATCTTCCTGGCGCACCTGTGGTATCTGTTCACGATGATGGTGCTTGCTTCCCTGCGTGAGCCTCTCCTCTGGTTCCACCCGTTCGGGCCGCTCACGAAGGAGGCGGCGATCCTGGTGGGCACGGTCGTCTTGACATGCGGCGGGTGGACGGCACAGGCCGCACGTCGGTACGATGACAAGCGCGGCTCTGCGAGCCGCCGCTAAACGAAATCGAGGATCCGATGGCGAACGGCGCGAAACCGGCGGTGGTGCTGCTCAGCGGCGGACTCGACTCGGCGACGACGTTGGCGGTGGCGCGGCGCGACGGCTTCCGCTGCCACGCACTCAGCATCGCCTACGGCCAGCGGCACAGCGTCGAACTGGACGCCGCCCGGCGCGTGGCCCGGGCGATGGGTGCCGCCGAGCACCGCGTCATCGACGTCGATCTGCGCGCCGTCGGCGGCTCGGCGCTGACCGCGGACGTCGCCGTGCCCAGGGATCGTCCCGCCGAGGAGATGGCCCACGGCATCCCCGTCACCTACGTCCCGGCGCGCAACACGGTCTTCCTCGCCCTGGCCCTGGGCTACGCCGAGGTTCTGGGGAGCTTCGACATCTTCATCGGAATCAATGCGATCGATTACAGTGGCTATCCCGATTGCCGTCCGGAGTTCATCGTGGCGTTCGGGGAGCTCGCCAACCTCGCCACCAAGGCGGGCGTCGAGGGGAAGGGCCGGTTCCGCGTCCACGCGCCGTTGGTGCAGTTGGCGAAGGGCGACATCATCCGCCTGGGCCATGCGCTGGGCGTCGATTACGCCCTGACGCATTCCTGTTACGACCCCGCCGCGGACGGTGCCGCCTGCGGCCGCTGCGACTCCTGCCTGCTCCGCCGGGCCGGCTTCGAGGCCGCCGGACTGCCCGACCCCACCCGGTACTGCGAGCCAACGTGTTCGTAGTGACCGCATTTATGCGGTCCGGGTCAGCCCCGACCCGACCCGATAAATCGGGTCACTACGAGCGCCAGCCCCGAGGGCGGCGGCTAAACTCACCGGGCAGCGGCGGAGCGCTCCGGCTTCGGCTCGATCACCTGCAGGTCGAGCGCCGATTTTGCGACGTGGTGGGGCGGCGGCGTCTGTTTGAGGCCGGACGGGTCCGCGGGCAGGCCGGTGATGTCGCGCACCTCGACCCGCAGCGTGTAGCGCCCCGGCGGCACCTTGCGCGGCACCGAGAAGGAGCAATTCACGAAGAAATCATGGCGGGCGCTCTGGCCGTGGTGGACCTCCGGCGCGAAATCCTTGCGGTAGGCCGACTGACCCTGGAAGTCGAGCAGCTCGATGCTGCCGGCGAGGCGCGTCTCGTAGGAGTCGCCGACCTGCCGGCTGGACACGTTGCGCAGCTCGACGTAGACCTGGACCGGCTCGCCGGGTTGGTCGCCGGCGCCGCCCTCGAAGGTGGGGATACCGTTGACCGTCTCGCGCACGGCGTACTCGCCGAAGTCGTCGATCTTGCGGCAGAACAGCATTTTCTCGATGCGCAGGGCCGCCCGCTGCCGCAACCGTTCCTCGACTCCCTGCATCAGGTCGGCCAACTCCGCGGCCTCGCGCGGCGACATTCGGTTGACGTCCCCCTCGGTCAGCCGGGCGGCGAAGGGGAGCGCCACCAGAAGGATCTCCTGGTTCGCCTTCTCGTAACGGCCGAGGGCGTCGAGGGCGTCGGCCGGGCGCTTCTGCAAGTAGGCCCGCAGCGCGTCCACCAGCGGCTCGTCGCTGGGGGCTGTCTTCTTGCTCTCCTGCTGCCGTTCCTGTGGGGACACCACCACCGGCGGCGGCACGGCGGGATTGCCGGCGGGCGGCGTCGGCAGAGGTGGAAGCTGGGGGGGCGTCTCCTCCTTCTTCGGTCGGGGCGGATCGTCGGGCATCGGCGTTTCGTGGTTGGCCAGCTTGATCTTCTCGGGCGACGGTTGGCCGGCGTCAGGCAGCTGATGGTAGGGCGAGTCGGGACGACGGGTGGACAGGTTGGGAAGTTCGGGGAGATGCTCGCGGGGGTCGATGCTCATCCCCGTGGTTGAGGCAGTGCATCCCGGCAGCAAGGCGGCACCCAAGCCCACGACGCACGTCAGCAACCCGTTGCGAAGGCTCATCCTTGACCTCGCCTGTTCTGCCCGCCGACGGTCCACCCAACCGACAGGAGGGGGCGGACGATACCAACGTGGGGCCGAACCGTCAAGCGCGCGTTCCACGCCCGAGCAGCCGCGCAGCCGCTTGCGGCTTAGCGTTCGCGCTAAGCCGCAAGCGGCTTTACGGCGTCAGCACGATCTTTCCCGCCAGCGTACCCGCCTTCTGCAAGGTGTTCTCCTCCTGCAAGCCGTGGGCCGTGGCGGCCTCGGACAGCGGCAGCACCCGCCCGATCAGGGGGCGCAGCTTTTTCTCCGCCAGCCAGCGGTTGATGTCCTCGGCGGCGCGGCGCTGCTCCTGCGGCGTGGCGTTGAACATGGCAAAGCCGAACAGGGACAGGTCGTTGACGTAGAATGGGCCGACCGGGAAGACCGGCTGCGCCTGCCGGCCGGCCATCACGACCATGCGGCCGCGCCGCGCCATCAGCGGCACCGTCTTCAGAAAGTCCGGCTCGCGCTGCGTCTCGTACCAGACATCGACGCCGCGGCCCTTGGTGAACTCGCGGACAGACGCCGGCACGTCGTCGGTCTTGTAGTTGATGACACGATCAGCGGCCCACTGCCGGCACTGGGCCGCCTTGTCCGCCGAGCCGACCGTGGTGACCACCTGCGCCCCGACGGCCTTGGCCATCTGCACCACCATCGAGCCGACGCCGCCGGTACCGCCGTTGACGAAGACGACGTCTCCCGGCTGCGTGGCGGCGCAGCGGAACAGGCCGAGGTGCGCGGTAATGCCGGTCAGCGCGACCGCGGCCGCTTCCTGATCGGAAACGCCGGCGGGGGTGGGGTAGAGCCAGTCTTCCAGGACGCAGGCGTACTCGGCGAAGGTGCCCTGCCGGCCGAGCAGCCCCTGGTTGGACCCCCAGACGCGGTCGCCGACCTTGAAGCGCTTCGCCCCTGGCCCGAGCGCCTCGACGGTGCCAGCGAGGTCGCAGCCAATGACGAACGGCTTCGGCAAGGGCATGTTGACCGCGCCGGAACGGATGTAGGTATCGATGGGGTTGACTGCGACGGCGCCGACGCGGACGAGGACTTCGCCGTCCTTCGGGATGGGCTTCGGCAAATCGCCGTAGCGGATGACGTCCGGGGCGCCCGTTCCTTCGATGAATGCGGCTTTCATGGGGGGAATCGTCCCAAGGGTGAGAGGGCTGACACGTCGGCTCATTGTCCCCGCTCAGGAACCAAGATAAAATATTGTATGCCGATGACGGCGACCGGAGAGGTCAGTGGTCGGTCTGGCATGAGAGGCATTTGTCATGGAAAAAGCCGCCATGCTTGTCGAGTACGGAGTGGCTATCGATCCTCGAACGATGGTCGAGCCGCCGGACGCGGCCGAGCTTGAGCTGGAACCGGGTCACCCCGGGCTGGGCGACGAGGAGTACGTACGCCGCCGGAAGGACTTGTTCGCCCTCTGCCGAAGGCACCGGCTGGGCGAACTCGGCCCGCCGATCCTCGACTACACCCCGGAAGAGACGCGCATCTGGCGGGAGGTCAGCCCGAAGCTGGACGAACTGCACGTCAAGTACGCGAGCCGGCTCTACCTCGACGCGAAGCGCGAGTTGGCCATCACGCGCCAGGAAATCCCGCAGCTGCGGCACCTGAGCGACCGCCTGCGGCACGAGACGGACATGCACCTGGTCCCGGCCGAAGGCGCCCTGCCCTACCGGACCTTTTACGAATACATCGCGGACCGCGGTTTTCCGGTGACGCAGTTCATCCGCCACGGCTCGCACCCGGAGTTCACGCCCGAGCCGGACATGATCCACGACTGCCTGGGTCACGTCCCGCCGCTGCTGAACCGCGACTACGCCGAGCTGCTCGTCCTCATCGGCAAGGCCGTGGCGACCACGACGCGGGGTGACCAGGTGCTGGCCCTGAAGCGATTCAGCTGGTTCAGCATCGAGTTCGGCCTGGTCGAAGAGGTGGGCGAAACCAAGGTGTTCGGGGCCGGCATCCTTTCTTCGACCGGGGAGATCCCCTATGCGCTGTTCTCCCCCGAGGTGACCCGGCAGCCGTTCGTCACCGACGTGGTCATCGGTACCGATTACGACCCGTCGCGGATGCAGGACCACTTGTTCGTCGCCCCGTCGCTGCCGTTCCTGCGCCGCGAGTTGGAGGGCCTGGTCCGCCGGTTCGGGATTCCGGTGCTCTGAAGCGCGAGTCATCCCGTGCCCGTGCCCGTGCCCGTGCCCGTGCCCGATTCCAGACCGGGCACGGGCACGGGCATGGGCACGGGTACGGGCAGAGGATGCTCCTCATGCCTGCTGATTCGATACCCCTTCGCCGCATCGACCACCTCCGCTTCTTCGTCGGCAACGCCCGCCAGTCGGCCTACTTCTACCGCAACGCCTTCGGCTTCGACGTGGTCGCCTACGAGGGCCTGGAAACCGGCGTCAAGCACGAGGCCGGCTACGTCCTGCGCCAGGGGCACATCACCTTCGTCCTGACGTCGTCGCTGCGCGCCAACGACCCGGACAACATGCGCCTCATGTTCCACGGCGACGGCGTCAAGGACGTCGCCCTGGAGGTGGACGACGTCAAGCACTCCTTCGACTACGCCACCGGCCACGGCGCCATCGGCGTCCTGCCGCCGACGAAGATCGAGGACGCACACGGCGCCTACGAGTATGCCATCATCCGGGCCTACGGCGACACGACGCATAGCTTCGTCAACCGCGACAATTACAAGGGCGTTTTTGCCCCCGGATTCACTCCGATCGACCCGGAGCGCTACAGCCCGACCACCTTCCGCCCCGTCGGCCTCAAGGCGATCGACCACATCGTCGCCAACGTCGAGGAGGGCAAGATGGAGGAGTGGGTGCGCTGGTACGAGCGCGTGCTCGGCTTCACTCAGCTGGTCCACTTCGACGACAAGGACATCAGCACCGACTACACGGCGCTGATGTCGAAGGTGATGCAGAACGGCAGCGGGCGGATCAAGTTCCCGATCAACGAGCCGGCCAAGGCCAGGCGCCGCTCGCAGATCGACGAGTACCTGCAGTTCTACGGCGGCCCCGGCGTGCAGCACATCGCGATGGCCACCGGCAACATCATCGAGACGGTGCGGGCCATGCGGGCCAACGACGTGTCGTTCTTGCGCGTGCCGCAGGCGTACTACGACCTGCTGCCCGAGCGCATCGGCAAGATCGACGAGGACCTGCGCGAGTTGGCGGAGCTGGGCATCCTGGTGGACCGCGACAACGAGGGCTACTTGTTGCAGATTTTCACCAAGCCCGTCGAGGATCGGCCGACGCTGTTCTTCGAGGTCATCGAGCGGCACGGCTCGCGCAGCTTCGGCAAGGGAAACTTCCGGGCACTGTTCGAGGCCATCGAGCGCGAGCAGGAGCTGCGCGGGACGCTGTGAGTGAAACCATGACTACGAACGCCGTCCAACTCGGCCCGCGGGATTACCCGGATTACGTGGCGGCTCTCCGTGCGACCGCGCCCGACCTGGCGCGGGACGTCGAGGCGTTTACCGGCGTCGGCCAGGTGCTGGATTGGATGCAACGGATGGGCTTGGACCTGAAAACGATCGATTTCGTCAGCCAGGACGAGTTCGAGTACGATTTCCTGTTGGAACTGGAGCCGGGCGGCCGCTGGCTGGCTTTCGGCGTCACCTGACTCGGGTCGCTCACGGCGGTCGCCGTGTGGCCCGCGAAACCGTCGCCCGATGAACTGCTGGCACGGCGCGTCGAGGACGGGTGGCACCCGGTGCCGTCGCGGCTCAAGGAAGGGGCCGTGATCCTTGGCCATGCGGCGTGCCTGGCGAGGTGGGAGAAATAAAGCGCCTGCGCGATCGCGAGCCGTGGAACTGTAGCGGGCGAGGGGGAGCATGTGGCGACGATGCCCCTACAGGCTTCGCAGCGGCTTTCGGCAAGCCGGGCTTCGGGAATCGCAGCGGGTCGATCGTTTCAAGGCTTTGATGCTTGGCGGCGAATGGGACTTTGAGGGGCAAGGAGCAAGCTTCGTGTACTGGCAGCAGGGGCGCACGGTGTGGGTCGGGGAGGGGCACCACCGGGCGAATGCGGCCCTGGAAATCGGCCAGGCTTCCGGCGACTGGAGTTACCTGCACCGCCTGCTGGAACATGGCACGTGCGAACCGAGCGTCCCCCCGCCTGCCAACCGCGGCCGGTTTCCCACACGGGGGTGGTTGTCGCGGCTGCTGACGATACTGGGGTGGTAAATGGCAGACGACGTGGCGCGCATCGACCCGACGCCGCTTTCCCTGGAGTGTCTCGGACTCACGGCCGGGGGACATCATGTCCCCCCCTTCCAGTTGCATACCGGCGAAGCCGTCTGCTTGCACGTCGAGCCTGCGTCCCCCTCCTGGTATGACGTGCTGCTGCCACTGCTCACCGGCCGGGTCTCGCACCCGCGCCTGCTCATCCGTGGGACCGTCAGTTACCTGGAGAGGCCCATGCCTCGTCGCGGCTGGTTCGGCCGGCGCAAGGACTGCACGGCCCGCGATTGGCTGATCTCCGAGAGAGGACTTGCGCCGGCCGAAGCGGTTCCCGTCCTCGATCGCGCTTCTGTTCCGCCCGAGATGAAAATTGGCTGGCTTGGGTGGAACGAGCGCACCCTGTTCGCCCTGGAGTCTTACCTCGTCCGCCCGCCGGACATCCTGGTCTTCGATACCGCCGGGAACGACCCATTGGGCATCCGCCGGCTTTTCGACCGCCTGGCGACTCGTCCACGAAGACTGGCAGTGATTTATTTGAAGACCAATTTGGGCACAGCATCGCCGTGCTACCCGGGTAAGGGGTGCCTCGACATTGCCGCGCGACCGCTGGAAATCGCCTCCGTGGAGTGATCCCATGCCCTTCTACCGCCGACTCGGCAGCCTGCCCTCCAAGCGCCATACCATCCTTCGCCACGAGCCCGGGTTCCGCGGCGAGGGCATCTACTACGAAGAAGTGCTGACGTTGGCCGGCTTCGGCCGCGCCTACAGCATCGCCTATCACCTGCGGCCGCCGACGCGCGTTCGCAAGGTCGAGGCCGCCGGCGCCGTCCCGTTGGAGACGGTCGAGCAGCCCACCTTGCGCCACCATCACCTTAAGACGGGGCCGATGAAGTGCGGCGGTGACCCGATCACCGGCCGCGTGCCGTTGCTGGTCAACGACGATGTGATCCTGGCCCGCTGCCGGCCGACGCAGGCGCAAGGCGAGCTGTACCGCAACGCCACCCACGACGAGCTGCTCTTCGTCCACCACGGCTCGGGG
>DATFNV010000573.1:0-25879 GCA_035266225.1 Gemmataceae bacterium | reverse complement strand
TAACCGGGTGGAAGTCAGTCTATAAGTCTACGCAAAGAAGAACAGCTGTAATGCAGCTGACGCAGGAAAAAGCGCAGCTGACGGGTGGAACAGAGGTGATTTTGGTAGGTCAATGGGTTGCTGTGGGAATCCAGGCTAGCGAACAGACAGCGGCGGACCTACTGGACCCGCACGCTGACGGGGCGTATCCGTGGCGTCCCTGGCGAGGTTCGCGTGGTAATTTCTCAACGAGGTCCAGGGGTGCGAACCCCGAAGTCTTTCCTGTGTACCGACACAACGCTGTCAGCACAGGAGATCTTGACTCGGTATCAACAGCGCTGGAGCCAGGAAGTCGATTACTGGTACGTGAAGTTGCAATTGGGCTTGGGGGATTTCCGGTTGCAGAGCTATGAGGCGATCGCCAAGTGGTATGCCGTGGTGTATCTGGTGCTGGTCTATTTGTACTGGCAGCGGTACGAATACGCGGCCCGCCACGGGGCGAACACGAGCCTGTCGGAAGTGCTGGCGCGGATACGCCAGGACCACCAACGGGAGGTTCTGCGCGCGGCGTGTGAGGAGGTCGCACGCGGGACATCCGTGGAGGAGGTCGTGGAACGGTATGTGGGCCCGTGGCCCGTTCCTGCGGCCTGATAAACTTCCGACAGAGTTCGACAAGTGCGGCCGAGAGGTCCCGTCCGCTGGGATCCCCCTCAGGCTGCGCACTTGCCGAAATGATAGAGGGGTAATACCTCAGCAATTCGTTGCCCTTTTCGCCAGTGTCCAGCTGGGTCTATCGGCGCGGGGGTTCTGCGAAATCCTACAGTGCCGCCAGATAAATCAAGTACACCGCCGCCATGCCAGCGTCGGCCAGTGCCATGACGAGCACCGTCGGACGACGACGGAAGGGCGAGATGAACACGCCGAGCGCGAAGGCCGCCTTTTCCGCGATGGCGACAATCAGCGTTGGGACGCGGACCTCAGCGTGGTAGGCGGCGTAAATCAGCAGACCACCTACCAGGCTAACCAACAGCCCCCAGTGGCGGGCGATGAGGAGACCGAGCGCATCGGAAGGCGCCTGTCCGAAGAGCAGCTTCATCATCGTGACCGGCGCCAGGCACAGCGCCAGGGCGGCGGCTGTCGCCAGGCCCGTGACCAACAGGATCAGCTCGATCTGGGCGGCCAGCATGAGGGTCCTCGCGCGAGAGCAAATGTCAACAAGGCGAGCGCCCCGCTTGGGGCGCTCGCTCGGGACAGTCCCTTACTGGCCTTGATGGCTCTTGATCATCTCGTCGATCTGCTTCTTCACCGCTTCCAGGTTGAACGAAGCCGGGTCCTGCATCGGCGGGAAGTCAATGGCTGTCTTGGCAAGGTCCGCCACCCTTTGCTGGACCAGGACGAACCGCCAGAACTCCCGGGCGAAGAAATCATTTCCGTAGCCGAAGGCGCCGTTCGCCGCCGATTCGCCGGCGATCATCGGGAAGCGCTCGAACGGGTCCTGGCGGATGTTCACGATACTGGGCATGTCGGTCACGAGTTTCGGTCCGGGCCAGCCTTGCGGCTGCTGGAAGAACTGGTACTTGAAATCATCCAGGCGCACGGCGCCAAGCTTCGGCCCGGCGAAGTAGAACAGCTCGTGGCGGTTGGACGGCCCCTTGCCCGTGAGCAGGGCCATCTGGTTGTAGCCGTCGAGGTGGTTCTTGTACTCGCGGTCGCCGAGCTTCACCCCCTTCAGGAGTTGGTTGGTGATGTTGGGATTGCCGGCGGCCGCCGTAAGGGTGGGGAACCAGTCGAGGCCGGAGAAGAGGCCGTTCTCGACCGTGCCTTCCTTGATGTGCCCCGGCCAGCGGGCGATGCACGGCACGCGGAAGCCGCCCTCGGTGGCCATGCCCTTGGTGCCCTTGAACGGCGTGTTGCCGCCGTCCGGCCAGGTGAAAGTCTCGGCGCCGTTGTCGGTGCTGAAGATCACGATGGTGTTCTCAGCCTCGCCCGTGTCGTCCAGGTGCTTCAGGAGGGCGCCGACGTCGTCGTCGAGCTGCGCCATCCCCGCTTCCTCCAGGCCGTAGTTGGTCTTAAAATTCATCTGGGCCTGGTACTTCTTCGAGAGGAAGGTCCAGACGTGCATGCGCGTCGTGTTGTGCCAGACGAAGAACGGCTTGCCGTCTTTCTTGGCCTTGTCCATGAAGGCGCACGAGTCCTCGACCAGGACGCTGTCGAACGTCTCCATGTTGTACTTGCCGCCCTTGGGTTCTTCGTGCCAGTTCTGGCGGCCAGCCATGTTCTCGAACGGCCGCAAGGGGCCGTCGTCCTGGATCTTTTGCTTGCCGATCTTGCCCCAGCGCGGCATCACCGTCGGGTCGTCCGCGTCGGTCGCCCAGCAATGTACCACGTGCCGCGGGCCGTACTTGTTCAGGAAGGCCGCGTCCGTCGGGTAGGAATACCAGAA
Source organism: Gemmataceae bacterium (assembly GCA_035266225.1). Taxonomy (GTDB): domain Bacteria; phylum Planctomycetota; class Planctomycetia; order Gemmatales; family Gemmataceae; genus DATFNV01. The sequence continues at coordinate 23,457 of DATFNV010000573.1, read as the reverse complement.
CGGGTCCGACAGGGCGTCGAGGTGGTACAGGTAGCCGTGGAACTCGTCGAAGCCGTGGACCGTCGGCAGGAACTTGTTCAGGTCGCCGAGGTGGTTCTTGCCGAACTGCCCGGTGGCGTAGCCCTGCGCCTTCAGGGCGGTGGCGAGGGTACAGGCCTGGGCCGGGATGCCGACGTCGGCGCCGGCCTGACCCACGGTCGTCAACCCCGTGCGGAGAGGAATCTCGCCGGTGATGAAGTTGGCCCGGCCCGCCGTGCAGCTCGCCTCGGCGTAGTAGTCGGTGAATAACAGGCCCTGGGACGCCAGCTTGTCGAGGTTCGGCGTCTTGCCGGACATGATGCCCCGGTGGTAGGCGCCGATCTGGAACCAGCCGACGTCGTCGCCCATGATGAAGAGGATGTTCGGCTTCTTGCCGTTCTTCTCTTCGGCCTTGGCGGCGGCCTCCTTCACCTTGGGGTCGGCCATCGCCAGCAGCTGGGCCTTGTTCGCCCCTTCGCCGCAGCAGCCCAAGCAGCCAGCCGATGCGGCCGTCCCTGGCTTGTCTGCGTCCGCGGCCTGTGCGGGCGAGGAGCCGCCGACCCAGGCGAGCAGCCGGGATGGGCCGCTCGCGGCAGCGTAGCCGAGTCCCGCGCTCAGCGCGATGACCAGCAGCAGCTGGAGTTTCAGACGCTTCATGAGAGATACCTCCCGTTGCAGTTACGGTCACGATCCCAACGGAGGACCGTGACCAGTTTGTCGTAAACCGATAGGCCCCCGCGACCTGTCGCCGTCGGTGCCCGCCTCGTCTGCCGTCACTTCTCGTACAGGATCCAAAGACCGGCAAGGCCCATGACGACAAAGAGCATCGCCACGGTGATGCTCAAGGGCCACTGCCTCATGACCGGGCGCTCTCCACGTCGGAGCCTCCGCAGCGTGAACCAGTGAGACGCACCGGCGAGCACCGTCGCGACCAGCCCCAGGACGATCAGCGCAAGGCCGAAATGGATCGCGCCCTGGTGCAGCCGAAGGGCCTCCTCCCCCGGGTTCATTTCCCGTAGCGACCGGAAGAAGGCGACTAACCCGAAGCCGAAGCTCGCCATGGTCAACGTCGTTCTGATCCAGGCGAGCGTCGTCCGGTCCAGCGCCAGCTGCGTCCGGAAGCCGGCCAGACTCGTCCGGTCCTGAGCCAGGCCGACGCGCGGATCGCCCAGCTTCGATGCTTCCTGGCTCATCCGCGGCTCCCGAACGGACCCACCCTATGGGTGCGATTGCGGTTCGATTCCCAAGCCGCGGTGTGCGGGTCGCCGGGCTGAATGGCATTGAGCAGAAGGGTGACGTCGGATATGGGGCCGTCTTCATCGAAAGGCCCCAAATCGCCCAATTTTCCACCTCACGTGAGTGGAGCCGGCCTGGTGCCGGGTGTCGCCATCGAAATGAGCGGAGGCCGCGTCCACCGGTGCGCCCGGGCCACTTCTCCCCGTCATAAGCGCCAGGCACTGCGGCGCCCCGAGCAGAGCGCGCGCCCGACCGCCTGAAGAAAGGCCTCAGCACGTCCTCGGGCTGAGCCGCGCTGCGGTCGGGAACTCTGTGAAACGCAGGGATTAAACATACTCAGCCGCTCGGGGAGGTCAAGCGGCCGCCGGGGCTGCCTCACCAAATCTTCGCTGATCGACCGTCAGCTCATTCACCTCGTGGAAGCTCCGCTCGCAGGGAGCTTCCGCCGCGCGCGCAGCGGAAGCCCAGCGGCCACGGCCCGGTCGGCGATCAGAAATCGAAGTGGACCCGGACGCCGAAGGCGTCGAAGTTGCCGCTAGACGAGGGGTTGCCCGTGTCCCGGTTGGTGTAGACGTAATTCGCGGTGATGCGCGTGTTCGGGTTGAGGTACCAGTTCACCCCGCAGGTGACGGAGTCGAGCCTGCCCGCCTGGATCAGGCCGCTGTTGACATCGACGTGGTCGTAGCGGACCCCCACCTCCCAGGCACCCAGGCCCTTGCAGCAGGGCCCATCGCCGTGGCGCAAGCACAGGAAGTTGCGCACCGGGCGCACGCGGGCGTAACCGGGGGTGACCCGGTCGATGTCGCGGTGGTCTCCCGGCGTCAGAAAGTAGAGGGCCTCCACGGAAAAGCCGGAGAAGAACAGGTTGCCGACGCTCTCCGCCCCGGGGGGAAGGATCCCATTCGGGTTCGGCAAGTTGCCGGTGTAGGCGTTGTTGATGAACCAGCAGAGGAACTCGCCGCCGACGGTCAGCGGACCCCAGGCCGATTGGACGTCCGCGCCAAGGATTTGCAGCCCGTCGTGACTCAGGAGGGTACCGGTATCGATCAGGTCGGGCACGTTGAAACTTTCTCCGGTGCGCACCAGGGGGCGGACGGTCACATCATTCGGATCGTTGGGCCCGAAGGAGCGGACGGACCCGGCGACCCCGAGGTTGACCCAGAGGTGCCGGTCCTCGTCGTAAACAGGCAACACCGTAAGCCGACCGCTCAGGGCGTAATGGCCGCCCGCGTTGAACGCCTCGCTCTGCGTGCCGTTCCAAAAGAAGCCGACCCAGCTGGTCATGTGCTTGTCAAAATAGGTGCGGCTGGTCGAGACACCGCTGTCCCACGAGAAGTTGTTCTGAAAGGCGTCGTAGATGTACGGCCGCTCCATGAACGGCAAGGAATTGGCGCTCGTTCCGTTGGAGAATGTCAGGTACTCCTTCTGATGACCGAGCTTGACGGTATCGAGCACGGGCAGGTCGCGCAGGGCGATCCAGGCATCGGTAATGAAGATGTTGGTCTGCGGTGTCGCCTGGAAGTCCTTGAAGTCCGAGGCCTTGGAGAAGTCGGCTTCCAGCTTGAAATCGACATTCTGCCAGACCGTGCCATCGACGGCGAGGCGGAACCGGCGCAGGTCGGTGCCGTCGAGCAGCGGGTTGTCGAGACTTTGCTGGATGTTTTGCGGGGCGCGATACCAGCCGCTGTCCCAGTCGAACCGACCGCCGATGTGGTAGCGGAACGCCCCGTCCGGCGTCTCGGCGACGAAGCCCTCGCTCATGTTGAAGCGTGGCTGAAGGGAATTGCCGCTTCCGGTCGCCGCGGGCTCTTCTCCCGAACTTCCCTTGGCCTCCCCCGGTTCGCCGATTTCGCCAGCGCCCGGGCCTTTCGCACTCGCCTTGGGTTCGGCGGCGGGCGGGTCGCAGGCGGCGGTGGGTGGCGGCGTCTGGGCAGGGAGAGGCAAGGAGGGCGGGGACTCGTCGGCGAGGGCGGCCGAGCTGACCCAGGCCCGCAAGAAGAGGGGCAGAAGGAACACAAGGGCGATTCGCAGACGTAGGCGCACGGCCGTTCCCCTCCCGGAGCCGCTCGACTGCTTCCGTAGTTCGCTCTTCGCGAAAAGTCTAGAATGCGAGGAACGGGGGAATAGCGTCGGGACCGCGTTCGGACAAGGTCTTTTTCGTCGGCCTCACGGCAGACTGCGATATTCACTAGATGAATATCGAAACCGGGAAGAAGGTGTGCATCACCTACGGCCCGGCGGAAACCGGCGCGGCTGGGCGTCGGCGACTTCGATTCGTTCCCCGCGGGTGCCTTATCCCCAGGTCAGCAGTCCCGGCTCGAAGGGGTTGCCCAGGTCGGGGTGCCTGGGCAGCACGCGCACGGCGTAGCCGTGCTGGCCACTGGAGCGGCACGGGATCGTCCCCTGGAACGCCCAGGAGGGGCTCCCCTCCGGCCGGCCGTCGTGGCTCATCGGCACCGTGCGCGGGTTGGTTATGTCGGCGAACGAATCGACCACGCCGTGGAACAGCTGCACCGCCACGTCGTCCGGCAACCGAGCGCCCATCGGCTGATCGCCGCGCGTGTTCAGGTTAGGGATGGCGGTGGCCAGCACCTCCTTGCCGGTGCCGGCCACATTCTCCACCTCGGAGAGGAGGCGCTTGATCGCCCGGCCCTGCCCGATGATCTTAGAGGCTGTTTTTCCGGACAGCCTCTGGCAAAAAACTACGGGAAAGCATAGTGTATTTTCGTTCAAAGTCACTAGTTTCCCGCAAAATATCGCCGGATAGCCTCTTAGCGTGGTCGTGCTGTAATCTCACCTCCTGCCGGAGGTCGATGTTCTCCTGCTACATCCGGTCCTGGAACTGCTTGATCGAGGCGAGGGCGTGTTGGAGCTTCTGCTCGGCGCTTGCGCTCCAGGGTGTCTCCCATGCGCAACACGTACACCGTACCGTTGGCGTTGGCCGTGGTCAGGTAGCGCCCGTCCGGCGTGAAGGCGAGCGACCGGACAGGGCCGCCGAACGGGCCGGGGCCGACCGTCCGCACGAGGGGGTCGCCGCCGGTCAGGTCCCACAGCCGGACGGTGGCGTCCTCCCCGCAGGTGGCCAGCAGGGGTGCCGACGGGGAGAAGGCCAGGCCGTGGACGTGGCCGGTGTGACCGTTCCAGGTCGTCTCCGCCTCGGTTGCCAGGTCCCAGAGGCGCACGGCAGCATCCGGGGCGTCCGTGACCGCGGCGAGTCTACGGCCGTCCGGGGAGAAGGCCACGTCATTGACGGCGCCCGGCATCTTGAAAGTCCGCGTCCCACCGCTGGCCAGATCGTGCAGGCGGACGCTCTTGTCCTCCCCGCCCGAGGCCAACAGAGTGCCGTCGGGGTTGAAGGCCACACAGCGCACGACGCCGGTGTGCCCACCCAGCGGGCTCCCTTCCTTGCCGCTGGCCACGTCCCACAGCTTGACGAGGCCGTCCGGTCCGCCAGCCGCCAGGGTCCGGCCGTCGGGACTGAAGTGGATGCGGGAGAACGAGCGCGAGTGCGCGTGCAGCGCGCGGAGTTCGGTGCCGCTGTCCACGTCCCACAGAGCAATCGTGCCGTCGCGGCTTGCCGAGGCGAGTTGCTTGCCGTCGGGGCTGAAGGCCAACCCGCACACCGCGCCGGTGTGGGCGCTCAGGGAGTGGCGCACCTGCCCGTTGGCCAGGTCCCAGAGTTTGACAGCCCAGTCCTCGCCGGCCGAGGCGACGGTCCGGCCGTCGGGACTGACGGCGACGGCATGGACGGGGGCGGCGTGTCCCCGGCGCGGGAGTAGCTCCTTGCCGGTGGCGGCGTCGTAGGCACGCACGTAAGGCTCCATGGGGGCCTTGCGCATCGCGAAGAGGGTGCGACCGTCGGGGCTGAGGCAGTAGACCCCTTGCCCTCCCCGGCTCGTCAACCGCAAGTCGTCCCCTCGTTTGCCGGTCGCCACTTCCCATTTGGTAACCGTGTGAACCTCGTCGTTCGTATAGACATGCTTCGCGGCGAGTATCGTCGTGCCATTCGGCGTGATGTCCATCCACAACGCACTCGCCGGGATTGTGGCGAACTCCTCAAAGGTGTTCGCGTCCCACAACTTGATTTCGGAGGGGCTGCCACTGGCCAGGAGCTTCCCGTCCGGGCTGAAAACGAGCACAGCGACCTGTTGGGTATGCCCCGAGAGGCTGTGCGTTTCCTTGGCGGCGTTCAGGTCCCAGACCTTGACCGTGAGGTCATAGGAGCCACTGACGAGCCGCCGGCCGTCGGGGCTGAACGCAACCGAATCGACCGCGCCGGTGTGTCCTGCCAGGGTGCAGATTGCCTGGCCCGTGTTGGCGTCCCACACCGTGACGGTCGAGTCCCACGAGCCGCTGGCCAGGCGGTTGCCGTCCCGACTGAAAGCCACAGCGGTCGGGACGGCCGCATGCCCCTGCAACGTGAGAAGTTCCCGGCCACTTTCCACCTCCCACAGTTTGACAGCGTTGCCCAGGTCTCCTCCCTCGTAGTGAGCCGGGGTGGCGGCCAGACGCTTCCCGTCGGGACTGAAGGCCGCGCGGTAAACGTGGCGCTGGAACCCGGTCAGGCTTCGCAGCAGCGTACCGGTCCGGGTGCCAAAGAGGCACACCCGGGGGCCGCACGGCACGGCCAGCATCGTGCCGTCGGCGCTGACGGCCATCCAGTCAGACTCCCGGCCGGCCGAGGTGTCCGGGAGAAGGAACCGTCCCTCCCCCAGCACGGCCACCAACTCGGGCGGCGCCCGCGCCGGGTCGCCGCCCCCCGCCAGGGTCAACAGGGTCGGCGGGATGTCTTCGCGGCGCAGGTCCAGCGGGGCGGCCGGACCTGGACTCGCGGGGCCCGTCGCCTCGCCTGGCTTGTGGTGCGGCCCTTGAGACTGCCGCAACTTCCCAGAGGCGGCGACCGCGGCGAGGGCGGCGAGAGCGAGCAGCAAGCCGATCAACAACGTCAGGACGCGGCGCCTCCGCCGGGAACGCACTGCGGCCGACCGCTCCGGGGTGACTTCGGGGAGCAGCGACGCCCCTGGGGGTTGTTGCAGTAGCGCCAGATGGGGGCTGAGCAAATCGGCCACTTCCTGGGCGGACGAAAAACGGTCTGAGGCCTTCTTGGCGTGCAGCTTGGCGATGAGGTCGCAGAGCCAGTCCGGGACGTCGGGGTTGATCTCGCGGAGGGGCGGGGGCGCGTCCTCGCGGACGTGCTCCAGCACCTCCGCCGTGGTGTTGGCCCGGAACGGCGGGCGACCGGCGCACAACGTGTACAGCACGCTGCCAAGGCTGAACAGGTCGCTGCGGTGATCGGTCGGTTCGCCGCGCGCCTGCTCCGGCGACATGTACAGGGGCGTGCCGGCCAGGAAGCCGCCGTCGGTCGCGCCGGCGTCGCCCGCGGCCCGGGCCAGGCCGAAGTCGCTGATCTTTGCGCGCCGGAGGCCGTCCTCCAGCAGGATGTTGCCCGGCTTGATGTCGCGGTGGATCAGCCCCTGCGCGTGCGCCGCCGCCAGACCCTGCGCCAACTGCGTCCCGATCCGCAAGGTTTCCTGCAGTTCCAGCGGCCCGGCCTGCTTGACCCGCTCCTCCAGCGTGATGCCGTTGATGTACTCCATCACCAGGTAGGCGACCGGGCCGTCTTCGCTGACGGCGTAGATGGCGACCACGTGGTCGTCGCGCACGGCAGCCGCGGCCTGCGCCTCGCGGACGAAGCGCTCGCGGGCGCTGCCGCTGGCCGCCAGCCGGGGGGCGAGCACCTTGACGGCGACGACGCGCTGCAGCTTGGTGTCCCGCGCCTTGAGCACCACACCCGTACTGCCACGGCCGACGACTTTGAGCACCTCGTAATGATCCAGCCGGCAGAGGGCGCCCGCTTCGCGGGGCGGTGCCAGGAAAGTCAGTAACCAGTCGTCATGGGCCAGCTGCCGCAGGGCCGACAGTTCCAGGAACGTATCGTCCTCGCGGTGGCACTGTAAGAGTTCCTCGATCCGTCGCCGCAGCTCCGGCTGGCCGGCGCAGGCGACTTCAAGGTAGGAGGAGCGCGCGGAGGGGCCCTCCTGGTCCAGGGCACTGAGAAAGAGATCCCGCTCGGTCATGGCACACCGTGTCCGGCAAGTCCTCGGGCGAAGCGATTTCACAAGGTACTGCGAAATCCCGGCCCGAACCCCGCCACGGAATTTCACGACCGGTCGTTGTCCGACCCGGCGCCGCCAAGTCGCTGACGGAGCCAGGCCCGGGCGTAGGTCCACAACCGTTCGGCCGTGCGTTGAGAAATGCCGAGGACTTGCGCCGCTTCGGGCATCGACAGGTCGCCGAAGTAGCGCAGCTGGACCAGGTCAGCGGCGGCGCGGTCCGTGGCCGCGAGTTCCGTCAGCGCCTCGTCGAGGGCCAGCAGGTCCTCGCGCGGCTCGGGGGCGAGCAGTTCCACGTCGTCCAGGGCCTGGCGTGTCAAGCCGCCTCCCCGTTTGGCGCTGCGCTTGCGGCGGGCGTTCTCCACCAGGATGCGGCGCATGGCCTGGGCCGCGGCGGCGAAGAAGTGGTCGCGGCCCCCCCAGTGCGCCCCCGCCTCATCGCCAACCAGGCGCAGGTACGCCTCGTGGACAAGGGCCGTCACCTGGAGGGTCTGCCCCGGCGCCTCGTGGGCCAGCCGGTGTGCCGCCAGCCGGCGCAACTCGTCGTAGACCAGCGGCAGGAGTTCCGCCGCGGCGTGCGGGTCGCCGGGCTGCATGGCCTTGAGCAGAAGGGTGACGTCGGACATCGGGCCGTCTCCGTCGAAAGGCCCCAATTTCCACCTCAGGTGAGTGGAGCCGGCCTGGTGCCGCGTCCGCCGGTGCGTCCCGGCCACTTCTCCCCCCTCATAAGCGCCAGGCACTGCGGCGCTCGGGAACTCGGTGAAACGCAGCTATTAAACATACTCAGCCGCTCGGGGAGGTCAAGCGAATGACTTCGCCGCTTGCGGCTTCGCAATCGTTGCTGCGAAGCCGCAAGCGGCAAGAGGGTTGTTCATACAGTTTCTAACGGCGTGATGCCCGCCGACGTCGAGCGCCTGTTGGTGCTAGTCACTAGCCACTGTGAACTTGTTATCCGCGCGGGAGTGCGGCGTGAAGTGCTCGCGGCGCTTGAGTTGGGCGTAGGCTTCGCGCGCGACGGGGCCGAGCTGGGTCAGGTCGGCGAAGGGGACCTGTGCCGCCTCGCGGTAGAAAAGGATGTCGTCGCCGCCGCCGACCAGCGGCACATCGGGCAGGGCCCGGCGAAATAGGTGTCATTTCGCGAGGGTTACGAGGCCGGGGCGCGTCGCCAGTACTTCCAGCCGAGCCAGAACAGGGCGGGCGAGCAAACAGCGGCCGAGATGACCGGCCCCGCCTCCGGCCAGATGGCTTCGAGGACGGCGGTCGCCAGGCTGGCCGCGGCCATAACGTAAAACGACCCGCCGAGGATCGTCGCCATGCAGCCGAAGGCGATAGCCGCTTCGAGGACCAGGATCGGAAAGAGCATGTTGATGGGGCCGTCGCTCCTCTGGTACTGCCAGGCAGTGAGGAAGAACCCCGCCCAGAACATCGCCCAGATCTGTGCCAGCTGCCGCTCGACGTGCGACAGGGGCGGCCCCCCCCGGAGCCGGCAGGCCCAGGCCAGCGCGAGCGTCCCGAACAGGCCGCCGGCCCAGAGGGCGAAGAACGGTGCGTGGTCTTCGACCTCCTTCCACAGCAGCAGGCTCTTGCCGAGGCAGACGAGGAAGTACAGCACCGCCATCCCCATCCAGACACCGCCCCAGCGCGTCATCACTTCGGTGTAGCGCGTCTCGCGCAGCATTGCCTGCACCAGCCGCGACGCGGCTCCCCCGTCGGCCCGCACCGGCTCGCCCCGGAGATAGGCGCCGAGGTCGTCGGCGAGCGCCTCCGCCGAGGGGTAGCGGTCGTGCGGGTCCTTGGCGAGGCACCTCAGGCAGATGGCTTGCAGTGACCGGCTGACGCGCGGGTTGTACAGACGCGGCCGATCCGGCGGTTCTTGCTGGACCAGCAGCAGCGTTTCCAGCAGCGTGGCGCCCCGGAACGGCGGGCGCCCCGTCAGCAGTTCGTACAGGATGGCCCCCAGCGCATACACGTCGGTGAGGGGGCCGACCTCCCCGCCCCGCCCGGCCGCCTGCTCCGGGGCCATGTAGCTCGGCGTACCTACCACGGCCCCGTCTGCGGTCTGGCCGGCGTCCGTGCCGAGGAACCGGGCGAGGCCGAAGTCGGCGACCTTTGGCGTCCCGTCCGGCAGGAGCAGCACGTTCGCCGGCTTGAGGTCGCGGTGGACGATGCCGCGCTCGTTGGCGTGGTGGACGGCACGGGCCAGGACCTCGACGAGCTGCGCTGCCTCCCTGTCCGAGAGGGGCTGCCCCTTCAGCCGCTCGGCCAGGCTGCCGCCCTCGACGAATTCCAGCGAGAAGTAGGGCCGGCCCTCGTGTTCGCCAATTTCGTGGATCTGAACGATGTGCGGGTGCTGGAAGCGAGCCACCGCCCGCGCCTCGGCCAGGAATCGCGCCTTGTGCTCGGTGCTGGCGTGCTCCCCGGCAAGGATCATCTTCAAGGCCACCAGCCGGTTCAGCTTCGTGTGCCGCGCCTTGTAGACGACGCCCATGCCGCCGCGGCCTAGCTCCTCCAGCACCTCGTAGTCGCCGAAGGACGTGAGCCGCGGCGCCGGCGTGCCGCGGTCCGGGATGTCCACCGTCTGCCCCGCGTCGGCGACGACGGTCGCCCCCGTCTGCGCTGCCTCCCTCAGCGGGGCGGTCCAGCGGCGCACGGCGTCCTCGTCGGCGAAGAATTCGGCCAGGTCCGGGTAGTCCGCGCGGTCGGTCGCCCGCCCCGCCTCGACGGCCTCCAGGTAGGCGATCACGGCGTCGTCGAGGCGGCTGTCGTCACCGGGCATCGCTGGCCCCCTCCTGCATCAGTTCGCGCAGCCGCCGCATGCCGCGCCGCAGCAGTCCGCCGACGGCCGACTTGGTGCGGCCCATCTCCCGGGCGATGGCCTCGACCGACAACCCTGCAGCTGCTGCAGTTCGACGGCAGCGCGCTGGTCCTCCGGCAGCCGGGCCAGGGACTCCGTCAGGCGCAGCAGCTCTTCGTGCCGCACGGCCTGCTCGCTCGGCGAGGCCCCGTCCGCCGCCAGCCAGGCCTCCAGCCGCGCCGACGACTGCTCCAGCGCCGGCCCGATGGAGCGCTCCAGAGCCGCGTCGCGGGCGACGACCGCGGCGCGGCGCAACTCGTCGGTCAGCACGTTGGTCAAGATGCGCCGCAGCCAGGCTGCCATCTCGCCGTTGGTCGTGCCGACGAACTGGGCGCGCTTCTCATGCGCCTTCAGCAGCGTCTTCTGCACCACGTCCGACGGGTCGAGGCTGCCGCGCAGCCGAGGCGGGAACTGGGCGCCTGCCAGTGCCCGCAGGTAGGCGCGGTAGGACTCCAGGGGCCGCAACTGCGCCGGGACTTCGTTGGCCATCCGCGCCGCCCTCACCACACGCACCGTTCAGGTCGTCGGCTGACCGTCAAACGCGAGCCACCGATGATTCTCGTAGTCATAGAGCCGGCAGATGGAGAGGGTCCGCAGCAAGTTTTTGATCGAGAAGTCCTCGACGACGATGCCGGGGAAGGCCGCCTCCAACTCGCGCTGCCCGCCCGCCAGCCGGTAGAGAGGGATTTTCGCATCGACGTGGTGGGCGGTGTGCTCCATCAGCCGGTGCAGCAGCAGGGCGAACGGCCGGGGGTAGACGATGTGCGCGGTGCCCTCGACGGCGCCCTTGAAGAAGGACCACTCGGCGCGGTCGGCGTACCAGCGAATGCGCGGGTGCGTGTGGTGCTGGAAGGTGAAAAAGCCCCCCAGCCAGCAGAAAACCAGGAACGGCGCCAGGACCGCCAGGGCCAGCACCGCGACGGCGGGCAGGGCCGGGAACCCGAACCGCTCCGCGAAGTACCCGTGCGCCAGGCACAGGGCCGTCGCCTGGGCGAGCAAGAAGGCCAGGACGAGGAGCTGGTCCAGCGTGGCCGCCCAGCCGTAATGGATCTTGTCGCGCAGCCGCTCGCTCTTGTGCCGCAGGACCGCGTGCTTGACCCAGAACTCGACGAGGTAGTAGAGGCCCATTCCCGGCACGGTCCGGTAGGCCCGCTGCAACAGGCGCTGGTGCCACGGCAGGCCGTCGAACTCCGCCTTCGACAGAGGCGCCCAGACGTAGTCGTAGCCGCGCAGGTTCGTGAAGTCGTGATGCACCCGGTCGTGACCGCGCTCCCAGATCGAAAACGGGTGCAGGGCGGGGAGGAAGGCGAGCCGGCCGAGCAGGGCGTTGAGCCAGCCCCACGGGGTGAGGCTGCCGTGGCCGGCGTCGTGCCCGATGGTCAGGAGGGTGCCGAGCAGGAATCCGCCCAGCCCCGCACACACCACGCGGGCGGGCCACCACGGCAGGGCGACGACGCCCAGCACCGCCAGCCAGTACGCGGCGAAGCTGACCAGGAACACCCCGGCGCCCCGCCAGGCGCTTCTCTCCTTGTTGCCCGCCGAAATCGACCTTCGCACGTCCCCGGCACTCGGTTGGACCACGGGACCGTTGGCGCTGAGGGGACTCACGACCGTCCTCCTTTCGTCGAACCAATAACCGGCTTCGTGAAGGGTCCGCGATATCCCAGGATCCCCGGAACATGCTCTTCGACTAAGAAGCCGGAAAGCAGGGTGAGGTAGTAGAGCGGGGAGAGCCACGACCCGGAGTCGCCGAACGTCGGCAGCACGGCGTAGAGGAAGAGGGGCCGGCCGAACGGCGCGCGGACGACGGCGTTCCAGAAGACCTCGTTAACGGGGCCGGCGACGGCGAGGAAAAGGGCTCGATACAGCCAGCGCCGCGACCCGCCCGCCCCGGCCCGCTGTTCCCACGCCAGGTAGAGACAGCACTGCCCGCCCAGGAGCGGCAGGAGTAGCGCCCAGCCGGCGAAACTAGTCAGCTGCCAGCAGACCGGGGCGAGGTGGTAGGCCCACAGGCGAATGCCGAGCGCGAGGAAGGCGAGGCCGCCCAGCACTTCGCAGGGGACCCAGGCCGCCAGCGCGACCACACAGGTCAACGTGCAGCGCAGCCACAGGGGCGGGGGGCCGGCCCGTCTCGGCCTCGTTCGGGGCTCGTTCCTGCCCACGTGCCGCAACGATTCACTCCGGACCGGCATGTTGCCATCCTCGCTGAAGGGAGACGGTAACCGACCGCTCGAGGAACAGACGCAGCGGCGCCGCCGAGTCCCCTCAGCGCCGTGGAGCGCCCGGCCTTGTACCCGGCTCTCGGACCGCCACTACGGCTTGGCCTTCTCGCGCTTGAAGACGAAGAGGATGTTACCGCTCTCCTTCTTGGAGGAGAACTCCTTGGGCCGATCCTTGCCCGGCGGGGCGAAGCACGCCTTGTAGGTGTCGTCGCTCAACTCGTAGATGCCCAGCAGCGTCTTGCCCTCGAAGCGCCCCTTGGCGGGGGTGGTGTCGATCTCCTTGGGCTTCTTCGTCGCATCCCTCTTGGAGGAGCCTTCGACGGTTTCCTCGGGGAGCTTCAGGGTGAACTTGTCGCCCTTGACCATCAGGCTGACCTTCTTGACGTCCTCCGCGGACATGGCCTTGCCGTCCTCCTCGTAGGAGACGAGCTTCCACGTCCCTTCGAGTTTGGCTCGGTCCCCGTTGTCCTTGTCCTCCTCCGCGGCCCACAGGGGGAACGCTCCCGCCGCGACGATCAGGATTCCGCTCAGGACCAGCAGCGCAACGACTCTCATGGCAGACCTCCCAGGAAAGGGGTTGGGGAATGGCTACCGACCGCTAGAGGGACAGACGCACGGGCGCCAACAACCGGGCGCGGGAGGCGCCTTTTTTTCTTGAGGGGCGTGGGAGGGGAAGTGAGCTTGGGGAATGGCTTCACGAGCGCGGCGGGCCCCAGCGGCGGGGTTTCCCGCCCCTGCCCGCGCCTCGATGATCACCAGGCCGTTCAAGCGATCGATCGCTTCGCGATACGAGGGATCATCCCGGATCACTCACCCGGAATTGGATGTCCGCGCGGGAATGCGGCGTGAAGTGCTCGCGGCGCTTGAGCTGGGCGTAGGCTTCGCGCGCGACGGGGCCGAGTTGGGCGAGGTCGGCGAAGGGGAGCTGGGCCGTCTCGCGGTAGAAGAGGACGTCGTCGCCGCCGACCACGCCGACCAGCGGCACGTCGGGCAGCGCGCGCCGCGCCAGGTCGCGGAAGCGGCCGCCGGCCGGGCCCGGCGGCACCACCAGGAGGCTGACCTCGCCGCCGCGCCCCGCCAACTCCGGCGCCGCCTCGTCGAACGCGGAGCCGATCGCCTCCTCGGCGGCGTCGTCGTCGGCGGACTCGGCGAGGAACAACTCGGCCGCGTTCAGCGATGACAGACAACCCTTCACCAGCGCCTCGGCCTGCTCTTGCATGGCCACCTCGACGTTGCGCAGCAGGTTCGCCGGCGTCAGGCAGACGTGGACGAGGGCGGTGAACTGCTTGCGGATCATCGCCTGCATCTGCTCGTCCAGGGCCGCGAGCTGTTCCGGGCTGACGTCTTTCAGCACCTGTTCCGCCGCCTCGTCGAGGGTGCGGCAGCCGCCGGGAAGCAGAAGGCGGCCGGGGACGGACGGCGCGTCCTCCTCGTCGCGGCGCTCCTCGAAGGCGCGGGCCAATTCGCCCAGGCGCGCCCGGCAGAAGTTGACCTCGCGCAGCTCGTCGGACAGCAGCCCGCGCAGCGAGACCAGGCCGCGTGTCACCTGCTGCAGGACAAGGCTCTGGTAGCGCCATTTCGGGAAGCAGCGCAGCAATTCCTGCGCCTCGGTCGGCCCCGGCAGCTGGCGGCTCTTGCCGTCGCCGGGCTTGCGGAGGCGGGCGATCAGGGCGTGGATGCGGGCGTGGGCCTCGCCGGCGCGCGTCGTCAGCTCGCGCGTGAGCGGCTCGTGATGCTCCAGCACCTGCTGTAACGAGGCGACGACGTGACGGATGGCCTCCTCCGCCCCGGCGAGGCGGAACTGCGGCGACTCGATCAGGCGCACCATCAGCTCGCCGAGCCGGCCGCCCCACTCGTCAACGACCTCGTCGCCGGCGGTGCGCAGCATCTCCTGCAAGGGCGACGGCTGGTCGGCCATCGTTTCCTCGCCGGGCCGCCCGACCTGCTCCTCCAACCGGGTCAGGGCCTCGGCGATGGTCGTCGGGTCGAGGGCGGCGCGGCCGGCGACCGGCTCGACGAGTCGGGCGAACAGCTTCTCGGGCGCCTGTCCCAGGGCGCGCTCGCAGCCGACCTGGAGGCGTTCGATGAACCCCTCCGGGCCGTACTCGTCGCGCGACCAGTGCTCGCGGACCCAGGCGCGCGCCGCCTCGCGCACCGCGGCGCCGTCCTTGCTCATCCAGCGCTGGACCAGGGTGCGGCACAGGCGGCGGGCCGCCCGCACCACCAGGTCGCGGCGCGGAAAGGCGAGCTTGTAGAGGCCGAAAGTCTGACAGAACGGGCCGGCGGCGGGGTTCGTGACGACGGCGCGCGCCTGGTCGAGGGTGCGGCCCAGCGCCGTGCAGAGGTCGCGGGCCAGGAACTCCGCGGCGGGGGCGGCCGACTCCTCCGAGCCGCCGTCCGCGGCCTGCGCCAGCGGCAGCAGCACGCAGCGGCCGAACGGCGGGTTGGTTTCCCGCACGCTGCCCTCGCGCTCGAGGTAGCGGGCCGAGAAGTCGGCCACGCCCCAGAAGTGGTTCAATTCGGTCAGGGCGGCGCAGGTATTGCCGAGCGGCAGCGGGTTGGCCGGGGCGCGGTCGGCGGGCGGCAGCAGGAACAGGCCCACCAGGTCGGCGTCTGGGTGGCCCAGGTCGCGCAGGGCGGCGCGGGCAACGTAGGCCAGGTCGAGGAACATGCCGCCGCCGCTGCCCCCCGCCAGCGAGGCGACGACATAAACCCGCGGCCGGGTGGTGCGCAGACCCAGGCGCGTTCGCTTCGCCGCCGCCGTGACCGCCTCGGGGTCGGCGCACGCTTCCAGCTCGGCGCGGAGGCGCGGGGCGATGAGGCGGTAGTTGTCGCAGAAGGCGAGCCGGCCGAGGGCCCGGCAGCCGGCGGTGGTCTGGGTCCGCGGGATGCGGTAGAGCATCTGCGGGTCGAACCAGGCGTCGAGCGGCGGCCGGCCGTCGCGCGGCTTGAGGTAGTGGCTGGGGCGGTTGATCCGGGCCAGCAGCACCTCGCCCCCCCCAAAGCAGGTGTCCGGCCGGCCGCGCGTCGCCTCCCGAGTCTGTTGGGGGTCGGTATCGAGGTAGAGGAAGCGCAGGTGGTCGAAGGCCCCGGGCCGCGGGGCGAGAGCCTGCAGGGACGAGCGCAGGCGCCGCAAGACCGCCAGGCCGGCGCCGCCGACGCCGACGACGAGGGCGGGGAGAAGGGTGCCTTCGCCCGTGGTGTGCGAGGAGGGCGGGCGCGAGGCCGGCGTCGGCGGCGCCGCGCGCGGCCCGCCGACCCACCGTGTCGGCCGCTGCGAGTTCTGGCCGTTGGTGATCGGCGTGACCGGCGCGGAATTCGCCGGCGGCGGCGTCCGCGGTACGTTGAGCGTCCGCGACGGCGTCATTGGGGGATTGCGGATTGCAGATTGCCGATTGCCGATTTGTCCAGACGAATCTGCAATCGGCAATCCGCAATCGGCAATCGTCTCGGGGACCGTCGGCGCCGCGGGCCGGGCCAGGCCGCGCACCATGTCGAGGCACGTGGGGTGCCGCTCCGCGGGGCCCTTCGACAGGGCGCGGGCGATGATCGGCTGGTCGTCGGCCGGCAGCGGCGTCAGGTTGGGCGTCCCCTGCAAGTGCTGCAGGACGAGCTGGCGGACGTTGTTGCCCGAGAACGGCCGCAGCCCGGTGAGCAGCTCCTGGTAGACGATCGCCAGGCTGTACTGGTCGCTAAAGCGGCTCACCCAGCCGTCGAACGTCTCGGGGGCGGCGTAGACCGGCGTGACGCCGCCTGTTACCGAGGCGGCCATCCCCTCCAGGTCCTTGACCAGGCCGAAGTCGGCCACCTTGACGTGGTTGTGAACGAGGAAGAGGTTCTGCGGCTTGATGTCGAGGTGCTGGAGCTGATAAGTGCCGTTCATCAGGTCGAGCGCCTCGGCCGTCTCGGCAAGGTAGCCGAGCAACTCGTCGCGCGGGATGCCGGGCAGCCCTTCGCCGCGGCACTCCTTGAAGCGGTCCCAGAGGTTCTTGTCGGCCAGCTCCATGACGATGATGAGCTGGCTGTCGATGATGTCGTAGCGCTCGAGGGAGAGGATGTAAGGGTGGCGGACGGTCTGGACGCGCTTGATGGCCTTGAGTTCCTGCTCGGCGCGCTCGGAGTCCCCGCCGGCGGAATCGAGTTCGCCGTAGACGAACTTGATCGCCTTGAAGAGCCCGCCGGGGGCCTCGGCCTTCCAGACCTCGCCGAAGCCGCCGCCGCCGAGCCGTTCGATCAGCCGGTAGCCCGGGATGGGCTCGGCGTGGCTCTCGATTCGGACCGCCATGAACACGCCCTGGGGCGAAGGCCGGCGGCCAGGGGAGGCGCGGGCGCGACATTCCCCGGGCGGCCCGCCACGTTCGTTCGCATCGCGCGGACCCGGTCCGCACGCCCGGTACGGACGGAGTCCTTAGCCAACCATAGCTCTTGCGGGGGGGCCCCGCAACTCGGCGCCTCGGCCCTGCGCCCGCGCCGGGCTTGAAACTGGGCCCGCGCCGGCGGACAATGGGGCGCATGTTTGCACTCTCGCTGAAACAGCCCTGGGCGGCGCTGCTGGCCCACGGCCTCAAGACGATCGAGGTGCGCCGCTGGCCGACGGCCCGCCGCGAGCGCATCCTGATTCACGCGGCGCGCGTCCCCGACGAGCGGCCCGAGGCCTGGGCCCACGTGCCGGCCGAGGTGCTGCCGGCGGCGCGGCTGCTCGGCGGCATCCTCGGCGCTGGCGACCTGACCGGCTGCGTCGCCTACCGCAACCTGGCCGACTTCGCGGCCGGCCAGCCGCACCACCTCAACGAGGTGTCCTGGTTCGAGGAGCCGGCCCTGTACGGCTTCGTCTTCGAGAACCTGACCGTCCTGCCGTTCCGCCGCTACCCCGGTTGGATGCGTTTCTTTCCCGTGGTTGATGAGCCGCCGGCCGGGAGGTAAAGCCCCCTCCCGGTCCCTTTTCACCAATTCGGCGCGGTGACGGACGAATAACTCTTCGGGGCAAGTCCGACGGCAGGCTTTGACTCCCCCGCGCGCGACCCTCTATAATTGATGATAGGCTCGCCGCCCATCTTGAAGCGGAGTCGCACTCCCGCTGCGGGCGGGGAGCGCCTCGACACGGAATGCCTTTCGGCGAGGTCCACATGCTCAGAGCCAGCCGACAATTCCCCGGCGCTCACCCGGCGGTCGTGGGGAGCGTCTTGTTACTCCTCCTGGCGTCGCTGGCCCAGGCGGCCCGGGGCGACGACGCGCCGTCCGAGGGCATCTTCGTTACCGTCACGAACCCCATCACCAGCGAAATCGTCAACAAGGTCAGGGGAACCACCGAGCGCTTCGTCTCTCGCTTCAAGGGGGCCGCGGGCGACGGCGCCCGCCGCGAGTTGAAGATCATTTACGACTTCAACCCGGACAACAAGCCGGCGGGGTCGCCCTACTTCGGCCCCTGCCGCGACCTCGCTGACTTCCTCCTCGACCAGAAAGAGGTCCGCACCGTGGCCTTCGTCCACGCCAGGACGACGCGCCATACCGTGTTACCGATCCTCGCCTGCCGCGACGTCGTCATGTCGTCCGACGCCCTGCTCGGCGACGTGCGCGGCGACCAGGATCCGCAGAAGCCGCTCGCCAGTGACATGATGGAGGCCTATCGCCGGGTCGCCGCCGATCACCGCTGCCCGGCCATCGCCCTGAAGATGCTCGACCCCGACATGGAAGTGGTCCGCGCGACCCGGGTGAAGGGGAGCGGCGACTGGTACATCGACCGGCGCCGGGCCGACGAGGAGGCGAAGAACGGCGTCCTGGTCGTCAACCCGGAGCCGGTGCTAAGGGCCGGGGCATCGAGCACACTTTACAGCCGAGAGCAGGCGGAGCACTTCGGAGTGGCCACCCTCGTCAGGGACACCCGGGATGAGGTAAGGAGAGCTTACCGCCTGGCGCCGGCGAGCCTGCGCGAGGATCCGCTGATGGGGCGCAACCCGGTCGCCTGGCGGATCGACGTCCGCGGGGCCGTCACCACCGGCTCGGCCGAGTCGCTCAGGCGCCAGGTGGGGCGGGCCGTCGGCGACAGGGCCCACCCGGCCAACCTGATCTTCCTGCAACTGGAGTGCGGCGGCGGCGACACCCTGGTGGCGCGCGACCTGGCCGCCTGGCTGCGCGACCGCAAGGACGACCGGGGCGAAAACCCGATCATGACCGTCGCGTTCGTCCCCAGGGCGGCGCCCGACACCGCGGTCTTCCTGGCGCTGGGCTGCACCGAGATCGTGATGCAGAAGGGCGCCACGTTCGGCGACTTCTCCGACGTCGTCACCGAGAAGCGCAACGGCGCGGTCATGTACATCGATCCGAACCAGTACAGGGCCAAGCGCGACTCGCTGGAAGAGCTGGCGAATCAGCAGGGCTACCCGGCGCTGTTGGCGCGCGGGATGATGGACCGCGAACTGGAGATCTACCGCGTCCGCCACAAGGACACGGGGGAATGGGCCTTCGTCAGCAAACAGGAACTGGCGAAGGAGCCGAAGTGGGGCAACGCGCAACTCATCAAGCCGGGCGGGCCGGACGGCAAGGCGCTGCTGCTGACGGCCGACCAGGCGCGCGAGTTCGACGTCGCCCGGCACACCGTCGAGGGACTCGACGACCTTTACGCGCTCTACGGGGTGAGCAAGTCGCAGGTGCAGGTCGGCACCTACGACTGGCTGGACGAATTCGCCGAGTTCCTGCGCCGCCCGCTGACGCGTATCTTCCTGGTGATGATCGGCATCGTCTGCCTGATGCTCGAATTGAAGATGCCCGGCGTGGGCGTGCCGGGGGTGATCGCGGCCGTGTGCTTCGTCCTGTTCTTCTGGTCGCACTCGCAGTCGGCGGGCCTGGACCTGCTGGGGGTGCTGCTGTTCATCCTGGGGCTGGCGTTGATCGGCCTGGAGGTGTTCGTGCTTCCAGGCTTCGGCGTGGCCGGCGTCAGCGGCGCGCTGCTGGTCGTCTTCAGCCTGGCGCTGGTGGCGCTGGAGAAGCGGCCGCAGACGAGTGAGGATTGGGTCGGCCTGCTGATCATGATGGCGCAGTTCGGCATGGCCCTGATCGGGGCCGTGCTGTTGGGTGTGCTCCTCGTGTCGTACTTGCCGCACATTCCGTATCTCAATCGTTTGATCCTGAGGCCGAGGGCGGACGCGGACGTGACGCGCGAGGAGCTTTCCGACGCGGTGCGGCCGGAGACGGCGGCGCTGCTCGGCGCCATCGGCGTGGCCGCCACGCCGCTGCGGCCCGCCGGCAAGGTGAAGTTCGGCGACGAGTACATCGACGTCGTGGCCGAGGGCGCCTACGTCGATCCCGGGACGCGCGTCCAGGTCGTGGAGATCGAGGGCAACCGGATTGTGGTAAAGGAAGTGTTGTGAGCCGCTTGGCGCGCGCTTTCTGCCGCTTGCGGCTTCGCACGGCATGCGAAGCCGCAAGCGGCAGAAGGCGGGCGCTCAACGAGACAAGCGCATGGACCAGAGCAGTAACCTGATCCTGGCCTACGTCCTGATCGGCGTGGGTTTCCTGCTGATGGTGGGGGAGTTGTTCTTCACCAGCGGCACGCTGGCGGTGCTGGCGCTGACGTCGATCACGGCGGGGGTCGGACTGGTGTTCTATCACGGCGGCGGCAGCACGGGCCTGTTCACCCTCATCGGCGTGCTGCTGGCACTGCCGGTGTTCGGCGGCTTGCTGCTGCGCTACTGGCCGAAGACGCGCATGGGCCGACGCATGATGCTGTCTGCCCCCGACGAGGACGCGACCATCGCCTCGATGCCGGTCAACCTGGAGTTGGAGCGGTTGCGTGGCCGCTTCGGGCGGGCGGTGTCCGACCTGCGGCCGTCCGGGGTTTGTGACTTCGACGGCTGGCGCGTCGATACGATCACCGAGGGGATGATGGTCGAGACCGGCCAGTGGGTGCGCTGCGTGGACGTGCGCGCCGGGAAGGTCGTCGTCCGACCCGTGGATAAACCGGACATCGAAGACCTGGAAAAATTTGACCTAAGTTGACAGGCCCATCCGTCGCAACGGCTGGGCGTGCCGAAAGGACCAACCCATGAACTTCCTCTTCGCTCAAGGCGGCCTGCCGGACCTGTGGAATGAGCACCCGGTGCTGATTGTCCTCGGGGCCGTCCTGTTCGTCGTCGGGCTAATCTTCCTGCTCATCTTCTTCAGCTTCTTTCGTCTGTGGATCCAGTGCTTCCTCGCCGGGGCGCGGATCGGCATCGTGGACATGGTGCGCATGAAGCTGCTGAACATCGACTACGGCATGATCGTGCGCCAGCAGATCGCGATGGTGCAGGCGGGCATCAAGGTGGGGACGCAGGACATGGAAGCGCACGTGCTGTCGCGCGGCAACGTGCCGAAGGTGGCCGCCGCCGTCATTGCCGCCCACAAGGCGGGCCTCGACCTGAAATGGAACATCGCGGCCGCCATCGATCTCGCCGGCCGTGACGTGCTCGAAGCGGTCAAGATGAGCGTCAAGCCGGAGGTCATCCCCTGCCCGGACCCGCGCCAGGGCAAGCAGATGCTCGAAGGCGTCTGCCGCAATGGCATCCAACTCAAGGCCCGGGCGCTGGTGACGGTGCGGACGAAGCTGGACCGCCTGGTCGGCGGGGCCGACCGCGAGACCATCGTGGCCCGCGTCGGCGAAGGCATCGTCAAGGCCATCGGCAGCGCCGAGCACCACACCGACATCCTGGCCAACCCGAACCTGATTTCCAAGGCCGTGCTGCACAACTCGCTGGACGCGCAGACGGCGTTCGAGATCGTCTCGGTGGACGTGGCCGAGATCGACGTGGCCAAGAACATCGGCGCCGAATTGCAGATCAACCAGGCGCAGGCCGATCAGCAGGTGGCCCTGGCCCAGGCGGCGACGCGCAAGGCGATGGCCCAGGCGCGCGAGCAGGAGATGCGGGCGCTGGTCGAGGAGAACAAGGCCAAGGTCGTGCTCGCCGAGGCCGAGGTGCCGCTGGCCATCGCCCAGGCGTTCCGCGACGGCCGGCTCGGCGTGATGGAGTATTACAACCTCAAGAATCTCCAGTCCGACACCGAAATGCGCCGCTCCATCGCCGGGGCGGGCTCCGGCGCGAACAGCGACCGCACCGAGCGCATCGGCGGGTAACGACAGGCCGCTTGCGGCTTCGCACGTCCGACCGGCGAAGCCGCAAGCGGCTCACTGAGGGAGCACGTGTCATGGGCCTGGAATTTCTGATCATCCCGATCATCGTCGTGGCGGTGTGGATCGTCAGCACTCTGCTCCGCGGCGCCGACGACAGCAAACGGCCGGGGCGCCCGGCGCAGCGGAAGCCGGAGAAGGCGACGGACCTCGACCGCTTCCTGCGCGAGGTCCAGCGCCGCCGGGATACCGCGGAGTCCGCGGAACCGAGGCCGCGGCGCGAGGAAGCGCGGCCGGCCCAGGCCGAGCGCCGCCGCCCGCCTCAGTCCCGGGGGAAAGGGCGCACCTCGCGGGAGGAGGCCATCCCCGTCGTGCTGGCGGTCGAGGAAGTGGCGCCCTCCGAGCTGGTTGGGGGAGCGCCGGTGATGTCCGTCCTCACCGCGCCGCCGCTGCCGGAGATCCCGCGGATGCCGGCCGACACGTCGGCCGCTTCCGTGCCGGAGTCGCCGGCGCTCGTGGGGTTGCGGGAATTGCTCCAGACCCGCGACGGCCTGCGCCAGGCGATGATCCTGCAAGAGGTCCTCGGGCCGCCGCTGTCGCGCCGGGGCCGCCGCTGAGCGGTCAGACGCGGTACTTCGCGACCTTCTTCTCGTCCACCGTGACGCCCAGTCCCGGCCCTTCCGGCACCGGCATGTGCCCGCGCTCGATCGTGTGCAGCGGGGCGATGACGTCGTCCTCCAGTCCGTAATACGTGCAGTCGTTGGCCAGGGTGAAGTTCGGCGAGCTGGCCACGACGTGCAGCATGGCCGCGGTCTTCAGGCCGAGGTCGTGGGCACAGTGGAACACGCAGACCACGCCGGCCGCCTCACACAGCGCTGCCACCTTTTTGACGCCAAGGATGCCGCCGCACTGGTAGGTGTCGGGCAGCAGGACGTCGGCCGCGCGGAGTTGCAGGATCTGCCAGACGATCTCCGGCGTCGTCACCGATTCGTTCAGCCCCAGCGGGGTGGTGGTCTGCCGGCGGATGCGGGCCGACTCGGCGATCAGGGTGAGGTGCATCGGCTGCTCGAAGTATTCCAGATGGTATTTCTCCAGATCGCGCGCCAGGGCCAGGGCGACCTCGGGGGCGTAGCCCATGTTCGGGTCGATGCGCAGCTTGAGCCGGTCGCCGGCGCCGTCGCGGATGCCACGGACCATTTCCAGGTCTTCCTCGGGCCGCCGGCCGGCCTTGGTCTTGAGGGTGCTGAAGCCCATCTCGGCGTACTGGCGGGCGATCGTTTTCGCCTCCTCGTAGGGCCGGATGCCCATGCAGGCCGCCAGTTCGATCTTCTTGCGCACCGCGCCGCCCAGGAGTTGGTAGAGCGGCTGCCGCGTCGCCTGGCCCATCAGGTCCCACATCGCCATCTCGACGGCGCTGGCCAGGTAGCTGCCCAGCGTGTTCTCAGCGTACCAGGCCTCCAGGTCGAACGGCGACCGCCCCAGCGCCTGCTCGCGCAGCCGCTCTTCCGGCGTCCCCTCGAACGAGCGATTGATCCAGTCGTCGGGCGTCTCGCCCCAGCCCACCAGGCCGCTGTCGGTCTCCAGGCGGACCAGCAGCGACTCCTTCTGAC
This sequence comes from Gemmataceae bacterium, assembly GCA_035266225.1. GTDB lineage: Bacteria > Planctomycetota > Planctomycetia > Gemmatales > Gemmataceae > DATFNV01. The sequence continues at coordinate 301 of DATFNV010000573.1, read as the reverse complement.
TCGACGCCCGGTAGCGCGACTGGTACGGGGCGATCGGCGGCTTCTGCGGAAGGCGCACGCGCACAGCGTTCAGTTTGGTGATCTTCATGGTCATTAGTCATTAGTCATTAGTCATTAGCACAGCTCGCCCGCTAATGCCTGAACAAGGGGCCTGTTGTTGGACCCCTGCCGGCTTGGAGATCGTCCAGCTTTTAAGTGGTGTTGGTCACGGGGTTTGCGGCGGCCGCCTTGGCCTGCTTGGCCCGGAGCTTCGTCTCCTCCGCCTCCACCGTTACCAAGTTATGCGCCAACACCATCAGCC
>DATFNV010000572.1:0-9432 GCA_035266225.1 Gemmataceae bacterium | reverse complement strand
GGCCCTCGGTTCGCTTGAGAGGCAATGGTGATCGACACAACTCATTGCAGGAACAAGGCTTGCGATCAGTATAGTGAACGGGCGTCCAAAATGACCCTCTGCTGTAAGTCCTTTCCTGCGATAACGTTGCGATTACGAGCGAACCGAGGGTTCCGGCGGACTCGTTCCTAAAGCCGGCGTCCTTGCCTGTCTTCTTGTCTATCTGGACAAATAATTAGGCAGCCAACATGAAATCTCCCGAAGTCACCGCCCGGAAGCACCTCTGCGGTGATGCCCCCATTCAACTCCTCCACGACGAATTCCAACAACTCTCCTTGCCAATTCGGCCACCCGATGCGATTTCTCTTACCGATGCGCTGAGCTCGACTTCTGCCCTTTTGGCAGGCGCCGGCCACGGTTGGGCCAGAGCGGTAAACCTCGGGAAAGCTGAGGGCCGAGCATTCGAGCTCTAGCAGAACCGGAGGACTTTTTCGACACCCCCGGGTGGGGCGGGGGTTGCAAAAACCCAGAGCCGCCGCTTTTTCCCCAGGTTTCCTGGCTTCACACCCCACCGAGAAAGGGCAGAAGTCGAACGCAGGAGGTTCTCCGAAAGGGCCAGCCGACGCCATGATCGTCCTCTACCCTCTCGATCCGCTGGACCGCCATCGACCCGACGACGCCTACGCCACCGAGGCCGCCGTCGCCGAACGCCTGGGCATCCCCTGGGCTTTGATCGACCACGATGCCGTCGTCCAGGGCGAGGCCGGGCGGGCCGTCCGCCAGGTTCCCTCGCGGGACTCGCAGACGACGGCCGTCTACCGGGGCTGGATGATGACCGCGGACCAATACGGGCTGTTCTACCAAGCCCTGGCGGCCCGCGGCGTCCGGCTGGTCAACACGCCAGACGCCTACCGGCACTGCCACCACCTGCCCGAATCGTACCCGGTGATCGAGGGCCACACGCCGCGGTCGGTCTGGCTCCCCGTCGCGGGCGAGATTGACAGGGACGAGGTCATGGACCTGTTGCGGCCGTTCGGCGACGCACCACTTGTCATCAAGGACTACGTCAAGTCGCAAAAGCACGCTTGGGCCGAGGCGTGTTTCATCCCGTCCGCGTCGGACCGCCCGGCCGTCGAGCGGGTGGTGCGGCGGTTCCTCGAGCTGCAAGGCCCAGACCTCGCCGGCGGGCTGGTCTTCCGCGAGTTCGTCGAGTTGGAGCCGGTCGGCCGGCACCCCAGGAGTGGCATGCCCCTGACGCTGGAGTACCGCCTCTTCTGCCTCGACGGCCGCCCGCTACTCTGTGCCAAGTATTGGGAAGAGGGCGATTACCGGGGCGAAGGGCCGCCGGTCGAGAGGTTCACGGCCCTGGCCGCGAAGGTGCGGAGCCGATTCTTCACCATGGACGTGGCGAAACGGCGGGGCGACGACTGGCTGGTGGTGGAACTGGGCGACGGGCAGGTCGCGGGGACACCGGAGGAGGCGAACATCGAGGCGTTCTACTCCGGGCTGGCGGACGGCCTTGGTCGGGCGGAGTGAAGAGGGGGGTAAGGAGATGTCCGGCGTGCAACCAAGAAGGATGAAACCCGGCGGCACGGTCATGGGCGTGGGCATGTCCGTTCCTGATCAGGTCTATCTGCTGGTGCGGTTGGAGCAGGGAGCGGGCTGCCTGCTTCGTCTGGATCTCGAAGGCAGTATCCGATGGCGGTTGGACCTCAGGCCGTGGTGGGCCTACACCGAGGAACGGAAGCAAGAACTGGCGGCCCGCCTTGACGAGAAGACGACCGGCTGAAGGCACGGGACCGGCCACGCCCGCAGCCTTACGCCCCGGGCGGGTCGATCGCCGCGTGGCCTGCCGAGCGATCAGGAGGGATGCCCATGACGGCAAGGGAAGCCGAAGCCTGGCTGCACGCATTGGCCGACGAGAAGCTCGCACAGAGCCTGCGTCGCTTCTTCAAGACGGGGCCGGGCCAGTACGGCGAGGGCGACCGTTTCCTCGGGATCAAGGTGCCGCCGCTGCGGAAGCTGGCCCGCGAGTTCCAGCCCCTGCCCCTGGACGAGGCCGGGAAGCTGCTGTGCTCTGGCTTCCACGAGGCCCGGATGCTGGCCCTGCTGGTCCTCGTCCGGGCGTTCGAGAAGGGGGACGAGTCCTCGCGGAAGACGATCTACGACCTGTACCTGGGGAATACGGCCCGGGTCAACAACTGGGACGCGGCTGCGCTCCTTCTCACTGGACCTGGAGGAGGGTGGACGGATCACATCAGCTCGTAGAACGACTCCTGGCCCAGGTGGGGGCAGTACCTCGCCACCAGCCCCTTCAGGTCGCCGCCGCCCGACAGCGGGAACCAGTCGTCGATGGAGCCCAGGAAGCACCACCTCTCGACGGCGAACCGCCGGGCCTTCCCATCGACCAGGGTGAACCGCATCATCGGCGAGCAGCCTGCCGAACAGGTCGTCCGCGGGCACCGCCCGGCCGCCCAGCTTCTTCTGCTCGATGAAGAGGGGCGAGGCCAGCAGGGCGGCGATCCACTCGGAAGACCTCACGCAAAGGCGCAGAGGCGCAAAGGAAGAAGAGGAAAGAGTATCAAGCTCTCTTCCTTCTTTCTCTTCTTTCTTTGCGCCTCTGCGCCTTTGCGTGAGATTCTTCCTCCCCAAGGGAGCGGCCTCCCACCATTCCGGCGTGGGGTCGGGGGCCTCGGCCCACCCGGCCAGGCGGATGTCCCCCGCGGCCAGCACCGTGATCGGGATCACCATCTCCTGCGGGGTCGGGCCGCCCTCTCTCGCCTGGCCGTCGTCGGGCCGCCAGCGTTCCCCGCCCTCCCCGGGCCGGCCCTGGGTCTGGTGGTCCAGCAGGTGCCCGTGGTCGCTCAGGACCACCACGACGCGGCGGGCCGACCGGGCCTCGTAGAGCAGCGACGGCAGCACCTTGATCTCGTCCCGGGTCCAGCGGAGGTCGAGCTGTTCGCCCTTGAGCAGATGGTCATCGACCGCGTTGATGACCACGCCCACGACACGCTTCTGCGTCGAGGCGATGGCCTCGCGGACGTTGGCGGCCAGGCTGGCGTCCGCGGCCTCCTGGAGGGCGACCTTGTGGAACAGCACCGGCGGGGAGCCGCTGCGACAGTGCGAACGCAGGCCCGCATGCCCTGCGAACCCGGCGGCCTCGTTGTCGGCCGTTCCCGTGCAGGGCCGCCCGCAGAACAGGCTGGCCCGCGACGCTTCCGTCACGCACGGGATCGCCGCCAGCCCGGCTCGCATGGGCTGCCCCTCCGGCCCCAGCGAGACCCAGTCCAGGCGGGCCAGGTCGGCCAGCAGCTCCCGGGACACTGCCGGGCTCATGCCGTCGAGCAGGATCACCAGCACCGGGGCCAGGGCGGCGAGCGGGGCCACCACCTCGTCCAGCACCCGCTCCACAAGGACCAGGTCCGACGGCTGCCCGGCCGCGGCCACCTGGTCGCGGAGCAACTCGGCGAAGCACCGGTTCTGCTCCTGTCGTCGGACGGCGACCCGCTCCACCAGCCGGGCATACCCCTCCGACAGCTCGCGGACGGGGTCCCCCGCCCGCAGGACCGAGCGGGCCCAGTCCACGAAGCTGCCCTGGGCCAGATAGTCACGGGCCGCCTCCCCCAGCGAACGGGGGGCGGCCGAGTCCGCTCCGCCCAGCCAGCGGACCAGACGCAGGGCCGTCTTCGACCCGTTCCAGCCGCCGCGGCTCCCGCCTGGCCTGGTCGTGCCGGCGGACGGCGTCGCGGGCTTCCGCAAGGCCCGTCGAGAGCGATGGGCCGCCCTCGACAGCCAGGTCGAGCAGCCCTTCCAGGGCACCACGCAGGTTGGCGGCGGCCGGCGGCTGCGGGTCGAAGCCGTTCTTGAGCGACGCGAACTGCTCGTGCGGCTCCAGCTCCTGGGTGGTGTCGAGCGAGCCGGGCAGCAGGGAGTCCAGGCCGTAGGCCGCCTCCAGGTGGTGCTTGACCCGCTGCCGCAGCTCGCTGCACTGGTTCTCCAGCAGGGTGCGGGCCGCCAGCCGGTCCGGGGGGACAGGTGCGAGGCGTAGCCGGCGAACCGCCCCCCCGCCAGGATGTGCTCCAGCACGACCAGCAGGCCCAGCTCCTTCAGGGCGTCCTGGCTGAAGAAGTTGGGGACCCAGACGAGTGGCCTGCTGGGTGATGGCGTCGGCCCGCCACTCCTCCAGCGTCTGTCCTGTGCGGCCGGCATCCTTGGCCCGGCGATACTCGGCCTCGACCGCCCGGCCCACGTCTGGCATGTCGTCGCAGCGTGTACGCAGGTCCTTCTCCAGTTTGGCGACCAGCTTCTGGGCGTCGGCCAGGAAGGCGGTGCGGTCGATCATGCGAAGAAGAACCTCACGCAAAGACGCAAAGACGCAAAGAAGATCACTCGGGGAGGTTGTTGACCACCCGGCTGATTCCGTGCTTGATGAGGGGAACGTTGAAGTTGATCAACAACCCCAGGCGGCAGTCCGCGAGGCGAAGGTAGGTCAACAACTGTTTCTTGTGGACCGGCTCGACCGCCTCACAGGATTTCAGCTCGAGGATCAGTTTGCCTTCCACGATGATGTCCGCCCGGAAGCCGATCTCGAGCTTCACTTCCTCCCAGATCACGGGAACGGGGACCTGTTTCTCGGCACGGAGGCCGCGCTTACGAAGCTCGTACAGCATGATCGCCTCGTACACCGATTCCAGCAAGCCCGGCCCCAGCCGGCTGTGGATCTTGAAGGCGATATCGACCGCGATCGTGGCCAGTTCATTCTCCGTCATCTTCTGTCTTCCTTTGCGTCTTTGCGTCTTTGCGTGAGGCTCTGTGTTCATTCGCCAGCCAGCCCTCCGGGACGTTGACCGCTGAGCGGGGCTGAGCAGCGGCACGGCTCCTCGCGGGCCAGCTCGTCCGCCCGGTCTCCCAGCCGGGCGGCGTAGTCGGCCAGGGCGGGGTGCAGGGGGACCAGGGTCCGGACCTCGTCGCGGCGGACCAGGTAACGCGGCTCGGTCATCGTCCGCTCGACCTCGACGGCCGCACGTGCCACGGCCCGGCCCAGGCGGGACCGCTGGGGCTCCTCCAGCACCGAACCGCGAGCCGCCAAGAGGGCCTCGCCTAGCTCCTCGGCCGTCATCACGCCGCCTGCCGTGCCAGCAGCCCGGCGATGTCCTCGCGAAGACGGGTGAGGGCCTTGTCCTTCTTCGCCCAGCGGTCCACGACCTTGCCGACGACCTGCCCGACGCGGGCACGGCTAACCGCCAGGAACCGGGCGACAGCGGCCTGTTCGGGCCAGGTTCCGGGGCGGGCCTCTTCCAGGCCGAGCAGGGCGGTGACGGTCTGACGGACCGTTTCGCCGTCCCCCGGGCTGGGGCGGGTCAGCCGCTGGGCCAAGAGATCGACGCTGCGCCGCGAGAGGTCGCCAGCCGGCTGCTCCTCGGGCTCTTCGCCGACCATCGCCGCCTCGCCAGCAGACGGAGGGCTCCCCAGTCGGCTCCGCAGCACCTTGACCGCGGTAGCGATCTCGCGGCGGGTCTTGTTGCCCACGCCCCGCAGCCGCAGCAGCCGACGCATGGGCACGGTGAGCAGATCCTCGACCGTCAGGACGTTGGCCCGGTCGAGGGCGTTGGTCGCTCGCGTCCCCAGCCCCAGTTCGTGGATGGAGGAGTCGAAGGTCGCCCCTTCCAGCCGCTGCCGCAACTCCTCCGCGTCGGTCTCGGTCACGGCGTCGGCCGCCTCGATGGCCAGAAAGCAATCCCGCCAGGCCCGCAACATGTCCTCGGCGTTGTCGAACCGCTCGCGGGCCTCCCGTTTCAGGGCCTTCTTGAGGAAGGGCACCAGCGTCTCCCGCAGGGCGGGGTCGAACAGCTCCTCGTCGATGGTCGCCTCGCAGTCGACCTGCGACGGCTCGCTGCGGCCGTCGCCCCCCTTCGGCAGGGTGCCCGTGGTCAACAGGTTGCACTGGACGTTCGGTGCCGACAGGAACACGAGGGCCTCAACCCACGGCAGCGAGCCCTTGACCTTGACGGCCTTCTGCCGTTCCAGGAGTCGTCGCAGCTTCTTGGCCTTGAGGTTGGCCCCCAGCAGCGGGTTGGCCGCGGTGATCAGGCGTCCTTCCGTGTCCCAGGTCCAGGTGCCGGGGTCGCCGTAGACGCGGCCGGGCCTGCTCTTGATCTCGATGAGGAAGAAGTCCAGCGCGGTGAGCAGCAGCACGTCTATCTGCACGTCGCAGAAGCAGAATGGAAATGATCGCGCCAACGGACGCACCACCGGGTATCAGCCCGGCCGCTATCAAGGCGAGGACAAAGATGGCATCGGCACCTGCCTCGCCGCCACGCTGAAGAAAACCAGGAAGTCTATACTCAACATACGCCAAAGCCAGGCCGAGGCCGGCGACTGCCCCAACACCACCACCAAGAACCCCGGCGATCAGAATTCTTAAACTGAGCACGTGGTCACCTGCTCGTCTCTTGGTCGGCCGCAAGTGGCCCGGTGCGTCAGGATGGCGGTGCCTGAACGGGCGGGCGTTCCGCGGCGTGGAGGATCCGTCAAGACATCACCGGGCAGGCCCGTGAACGGCAACGGCCCATGTGGACCATAAGGCGAGGCCGAACGCTAGCCGCATGCCGATTTGCAGCGACCAGCGCCACATCTGGCCATTCACGGCCAGGCTCGCATCGACCAGCGCTTGCCGGAGTTGCTCGTTGACGAGCTTGCGCGGGTTGATGAGGCCGAACGTGAGTACCCGCAGGGCGGGAGCCTTCCAGGTCTGTAGCCAGTGCTCCGCCCTGTCCAGGTCCGCCTCCAGCGCTGCCCGGTTGAAGCGGCCGAAGAAGAACATCGCTCGGCAGTCGAGGAAGCCCATCAACCCCGCCGACGTTGTCACGGCGAGGAGCGCGATCCATCGCCCCCAGAGGTCTTCGACGGAGACCGTGGCGTGGGACCACACCAGGCGGGACGCGATCATGTTGGCCAGTGTGAGGGCGAGCGTCAGTCCGATCGGCAGCAGTGTCGGCCAGCGCAAGAAGATGGCCCGGTAATGCTTCACCAGCCCCAGCAGCTTCGGCCAACGCTCGGGAAACCGGTAGATGAAGCCGCCGATCGCTCGGTAGTTGCGGAGGCGGACGGCCGTGCCCACGACGAAGGAGAGGATCAGGTAGTAGGTGAGCACGTCAATGAGGTTGAGCGTGCCCAGCGGGGTGAACCAGTGCATCAGCAGCGGCCCCCCACTACGGCAGCGGACTTCGCCCCTGTAGCACCCGGACCAGCACGACGACCAGGATGATCACGAGCAGCAGGTGAATGAGGCTTCCCCCGATGGGCACGATCAGGAAGCCGAACAGCCAGAGGAGGAGCAGGACGACGATGATCGCTTCGAGCGTATACCGAGGCATGGGTCTCTCCTTGTGCTCTACGAAGAAGCAGCGGCTGGGGTGCCGCCTGCTCGCGGGCTTGCCCCACAGGCCTCCAAACGGAGAGCACAGACCGTGCCGTGGCCCGCAAATCCGCATCACCTCCCAGGAAGCCGAAACGGTTGAGAAACACATGAGTCGCCAAGGCCAGACGCTTCCTTCCTCCTACGTCCGCCGGGGTCATGATGCTCGTGCGGGAACGGCTACGGGCCTCCCGTCTTGCCGGCGAAGATCGTGGAGGACTACCACAAGCTCCAGAAGGCCGACCCCTCCCGCCCCGTGCTGCTCAACCTCGGTCAGGGCGTGGCCCGGGATAAGTCTGTCGGCCGGGGGACGCGCACCAACCACCCGGAGGACTACCCGGAGTACGTCAAGGGCTGCGACAAGGCACGCGAACCTCTCGCCGACGGAGGACTCCGTATAAGCTATCCCGGCAGGGTGGCCCCGGGGAGGAGTGCCGCGTGAGAGGCGCGCCGGGGTCTCCGGTCCCCGCGGCAAACGGAGGAATCATGGACCGCCACCGGCCGTACCGCCCGGCCCCGGCACTTCAGAGCGTGCTGGACGAGATCAACCTCGTGGGCAACCCGCTCGACCGGATGACGGCCGAGAATGTCGGTGCCCTCTGGACACTGCGCGAGGTTCTCGCGGCGAACGTCCTGGGCCCTGTGCCGGTCGGCGGCGTGCGCGACGTCGGTATTCCGGCCCGCAACCGCCAAATCCCCGCCCGCGTTTACCTGCCCCCCGGGCCGGAGTTGGCGCGCGACGGCCGGCTGCCCGCGCTGGTCTACTACCACGGTGGGGGCTGGACGCTCGGCAGCATCGCCACTTACGACAGCCTCTGCAGGGGATTGGCCCGCGGCAGCGGCGCGCTGGTGGTCTCGATCGATTACCGCCTCGCCCCCGAACACCCCTTCCCGGCAGCGGTGGACGACGCCCATTTGGCCCTGTGGTGGGTCGCCCGAAACGCCGACGACCTCGGGGCCGACGTCCGGCGGTTGGCCGTCGGCGGCGACAGCGCGGGCGGCAACCTCGCCAGCGTGGTCGCGATGCGGGCGGCCAAGGAGGGGCTGCCCGTCGCCTTCCAGCTCCAGTTGTACCCGGCCACTGACCTGACGCGCACCGACCGCCCCTCGCACGAGCAGTACGGCCGTGACCACCTCCTGACGGCGCGGGCTATCGAGGCGTTCCGGGGCTTCTACGTGCCCGACGCGCGCGACTGGCGTCGTCCGGAGGTGTCGCCGCTGCTGGCCGCGGACGACGACTTCCGACGCCTCCCGCCGGCGGTGGTGATGACGGCGGGCTGCGACCCGCTGCGCGACGAGGGGGAAGCCTACGCCCATCGCCTGGCCTCCCTGGGCGTGCCCGTGGAGTACCGGCTCGAGCCGGAGCTGACGCACGGCTGCCTGAACCTGTTCAACAGCGCGCTGTTCCCCGACGCCGCCCGCCGCGTCGAGCCGGTGATGGGCGCCCTCGCCGCGTCTGTCGGCCGCGCACTGGCCAGAGGCTGATCGGGAAAACGAGCGGTGCGGCGAAACTCGGACGAGGCGGCGCCTGGCCCTGACGACCCTGGCTTTGGCGCTGTCCAGCCCGAACAGCAGTGAGTTGTGCTCATGACGTCCCGCAAGACCGCTGATTTGCCACTCCACGGGGGCGCGGCCGGAGTGCAGCGGGAGGTCGGCGGTCTTGCGGAAGGTCATGGCGGAAATCAGCGCTCGTCGGTTTGCGATGGCGGCGGGCGACTACCTTAGTCCCCAAGCCGCTACGGCCTCACAGCGCCAGCCTGGCCAGGGACTAAGAGTCTGTTCCATAAGGGGTGATCTGAACAAATTGTCATGTGCTGCGTGTCTGAAAAACACGGGGTTCCGGCCGGTGTCACCCTGCTCTCATACTGAACAGATGTTCGCATTTGGAACAGACTCTTAGAGCTAGCGGAAAAAACACTTGTTCAGTAGTGAACGTGGGCCAAAGAATCCATGGCTTTCCGCTCGAAGAAAGATGATGGAGGCGGCCAGTTGGACCCAGCCCAAGTAGCGGCGCGTCAGGCGATCCAGCCGCCGAG
>DATFNV010000571.1:0-9822 GCA_035266225.1 Gemmataceae bacterium | reverse complement strand
GCCGCGCCGGCGTGGATCGGGTGGACGCCCGCGGCCGACACGCCGACTTCCATTCGCTCCGGTACACCTTCTGCAAGACGGTGGGGACCGCGCTCCCCATCCAGAAGGTCAAGCTGCTCATGCGGCACCTGACGCTCGGGATGACGGCGGACCTGTACGCTGACCTGGAGATGGAAGACGTGGCCGCGGAGGTCTGGGACCTACCGACCCTGTTCAACCCTCCCGCAGAGGCGGTGAACAAGCGTCAAGAAACCCGTCCTCCCGCTGACCCTCCCGCTGCCTGAAAACGTCGTAAGGGCTTGCGGCGAGTGTCGCCGCAAGCCCTTTCCTTTTCTAGTCTTATGTCAAAGGCCCCTCCCGGATTTGAACCGGGGATGGCGGATTTGCAATCCGCTGCCTTACCGCTTGGCTAAGGGGCCGGGCGAGCGATGGTTGTAATGTAACCGTGCCTTTCCGGGCCGTCAACCGCAGCTGCGGCCGGCCCTCACGCCGTCCGGCGCAGCACCTGGGCCTCGGTCCACGCCACAATGCTGATCCCGTAACGCTCCGCCAGGGCCACCGTTTCGGCCTCGCCGAGGACGATGGTCTTATCCGCCTCGATCGCCAGCACCCGGCCGCCCGCCCGGTGGATCGTCTCGATGGTTGACGCCCCCACCGTGGGCACGTCGAAGCGCATGTCCTGCCTCGGCTTCGCCACCTTCACGACCGTGAAGCCGCCCGAGCGGCACAACTCGCCCGCGCGGGCGATCATGCGGTCGGTCCCCTCGATCGCCTCCACGGCCAGCACGGCCAATTCCTTTACGGCCACGCTTTGTCCCACGTCCAGGTCGCCCATCTTGCGGGCGATGTCCCAGGCGAAGGCGATGTCGGCCTCCTCGCGAGCCGTCGGGCGGCGGCGCGTCAGCACTCCAGGGTTCACGAGCAACTCCGGGCACAACTCCAAGGCGGATTCAAAACGGATATCGTCGTGGGCGAATTCGTCAATCATGGCCAGCATGAGGTTGTCGTCACGGTTGTCGCGGCGGGGGCGGAAGAACCAGAAGCGCAGCGTCCGCCAGTCCGGCCACAGCGACACGACCTTCCACGGCTTGTGCAGGATGTCGGCCTTGGGGACCTTGCCCGCCATCACCGCCCGCCGGACCCCCTCGCGCTTGAAGCAGCGGATGATCCGCCCCAACTGGGCCGGCCGCGCCCAGTAGAAGCGGTGCGACAGGCCGGCCAGTTCCGCTGACGCCATGCCGCGCAGGCCGACACAGACCACCGGAACGCCGAGCGCCCGGGCCTTCTCCGCGAAGGCGATGGGGAACTTGCCCCAGCCGGCGAGCAGTCCTATCGGGTCGGCACGCTGCGACGCGCGAGTTTCCAGTTGGGCCATCGGGAGTCTTTTTTCTCCGAGAACTTGAAACGGGTACTTATTCGTCGCCGATGCCGAGCTGCCGCTTGACGCGGCGCAGGTCGCGGCGCATGTCGGGGAGCTTTTCGAGGCTCATCAGGATGCGCTTCTGGTCGCGCTCGGAGGTGGCCGGGGCGCCGAGGACGCGCTCCCCGGCGGCGATGTCCTTGGTGACGCCGGCCTTGGCGCCGATGATCACGCCGTCGCCGACCGAGACATGGTCGGCCAGGCCGGCCTGCCCCGCGATAACGACGTAATCGCCGGTGGTACACGAGCCGGCGACGCCCACCTGACTCACCAGCAGGTTGTGCCGGCCTATGCGGCAGTTGTGGCCGACCTGCACCAGGTTGTCGATCTTCGTGCCCGCGCCAACCCGCGTCACCCCGAAGGTGGCCCGGTCGATCGTCGTACCCGCCCCGACCTCCACGTCGTCGCCGACTTCGACGTAACCGACCTGCGGCACCTTGACGTGCCGGCCGCCCTGCAGGCGGTAGCCGAAGCCGTCGGCCCCGAGCACGGCGTTGGCGTGGACGATGACCCGATGGCCCAGGACGCAGTCCTCGTACAGGACGGCGTTGGGGTAGAGGGTGACGTCGTCGCCCAGGCGGCAGTTGCGGCCGACCACGGCCCCGTTGTAGATGCGGCAGCGGGCGCCAATGACCGTGCCGGCGCCCACGCTCGCGAACGGCAGGATGCTCGCGGCGGGGCCAATGCGGGCGGTGGCATCGACGCAGGCGCGGGGGTCAATGCCGTGCGGCGGCAGGTCCGCCTTCCCTTGCAGGTGGCGGACGATGGCGACGAAGGCGACGAGCGGCTCGGCGACGCGGATCACCGTCAGGCCGTTGACCGCCACTGCCGGTCCCACCACGGCGGCGGACGCCCGGCAGGCGTGCAACTGGCTGAGGAAGCGGTCGTTCTCGGCAAAGGTGATGTCGCCGGGGCCGGCCTCGCTGAGACCCCGCGCCCCCTGGATGACGAGGTCGCCGTCGCCACAGACTTCACCGCGGACCAACGCCGCCAACTGCCCAACGGTGATGGCCACGTGTACTCGTCCTTTCTTCCCTGATTTCAACCCGCCTCCGACCCGAAGGTCGGAGGAACCAGGACGGCAGCGGCGGATGATAGCCCGGCGGCTAAAGGCGGGCAAGGCGAGTTTGAGGGGTTCAAGCGCACGGGCCCGAGGGCTTGCACAAAAAAGTGACCTTGCAATTCCTGTTGCTTCCTGCAAAAAATAAGCAGGTGTAACGGGTGCCTGCGGGCAGCCGATTACGTCTGGTGACGGGGCGTAGCTCAGCTTGGCTAGAGCGCATGGTTCGGGACCATGAGGCCGCTGGTTCGAATCCAGTCGCCCCGACTGACATTTCCTGACGACTCACCCTCCTGACCGGGACCAAACGGTTTCGGGACGGCGGGTGAGCTTCGGTTCCCCCCGGCCCAGCGGCAGCCTGGGCCGAGCCGCTTCCCTCGGGCCGTCGCCCGCGCGTCAGTCGAGCACCTTGACGCGGAGGTTGCGGTAGCGCACGAACTGCTTGGTGTAGTCGCCGCCGCCGTGGACCTGGAGCCCGATGCCCCCCTTGTCGGCGTGGCGCTTCTCCTTGTCGCTCCACTCCAGGAATTTCACCCCCTTGATCCACGTCGTCACCTTCGGCGGGTTGCCCTCGATGCGGGCCCGCAGTTCGTTCCACTCGCCGTGCTTCCAGAAGGCCGGCCACTTCTCCGGCGACACCGGCAGCGGGAAGGGGCACTTGTCCTCCTTGATGTCCGTGACCTTGTCGAGGAAGGTGAAGTTGCGCACGCTGATGCCGCCCGACAGCCCTTCGCCGTAGACGCCCATGAGGTTGCCGTCCTTGTGGTAGTCGATCATCGCCTGGTAGGCCTGCCCCTTGTCGTTGCTGCGCAGGAACAGGCCGCTGTCGGGACCGAAGTCGTTCTTCATCTCCAGGGCCACCTCGAAGTTGCCGTACTGGGCGTCGCTGATGAGGAGGCCGCCGTTGCCGGGAATGTCCTGGCTGCCGACGATGGCGCCGTCCTCGACGACCCACTTGCCGCCCGACTTGTGCTTGCTGGCCGCGCTGTGCCCCGTCTCGGCGCTGGCGTGCCAGCCCTTGAGCGTCTTGCCGTCGAAGATCGACGCGAAGCCCTTCTCGCTGAGCGTGTCGTCCTTCGCCGGCCCCTTGCCGTCGTCGGCGCGGCTGAGACCGACGACGACGGCGAGGGCAGCGGCGAGGAGGACGAGGAACCCCGCCGTGCCGACGCGCCGGACGGCACGTCGCTGGATACTGTTGCAGATCGCGGTTCGCCTGGCCATTGCATGTCCTCCCAGCGGACTCCCGTTTCGCCAATCGTTCCCAGAGAGACGCCTTCCGTCAGCGGGCCCTGACTCCGGCGCTTGAGCGTACCCCCTCGGACGGCCGCTGGCAACGCTTTTCCTGCTTTGCCGCCTGATCTGTCTTCCTCAGGGTGCCTCTCTGGTTCGTTGTTGTTCCGCTTGAGAGGTAACGCTCCGTCGCGCCCTGGAGTTGTTCCGCATCATTTCGCCACGAGGACCTCGACGTCCCCTTCGCGCCGCAGCACGTTGACGCCTACGTCGTGCTCGTGGCGGGCCAGCAGCAGATCGACCACTGCCCCGGCCACCTCGAGGTTGTGAATCCGCAACTCGCCCAGGGAAGCCGGCAGTTGAGGCCGCGTGAAGCGAATTTGGGCCTCGAGGCCGTTGATCTCCAGGCCCAGGCAGGCCTGGAAGAGGAGGAACACCGAGGCGGCTGACCAAGCTTGTGGTGCGCAGGCCACCGGGTAACGGACCGGCCCCTCCCCCGGATCCTGGGGGAAGCCACAAAATAGTTCTGGCATCCGGTGCAGGTCGAAATAGAGCCCGGCCTCGAACAGGCCCGTCCAGATTTGCAGCGCCTTCTCCGCCAGGCCGTAGCGGGCCAGCCCCTGAGCGATCAGGGCGTTGTCGTGCGGCCAGACGGAGCCGGTATGGTAGCCCATCGGATTGTAGCGGCCCTCTGAGCTGGCGACGGTGCGGACGCCCCAGCCGGAGAATGACTCCGGGGCCAACAGGGTCCGCGCCACCCGCCGGGCATGCTCAGGGCTTGCGATACCGGTGAACAAGCAGTGCCCGGCGTTCGACGTGCGTACCCGGCAGAGGCGCTTGTCGCCGTCCAGGGCCAGGCCGTAGGTGGACAACTCCTCGCACCAGAACGCCTGCTCGAAGCGCAAGCGGAGCGACTCGGCCTGACGCGTCAACTCCGCCGAGCGGTCGGCGTGCCCCAACGCGGCGGCCAGCGCCGCCGCGGCACGCCGGGCCGCGTAGACGTAGCCCTGCACCTCACACAGGGCGATGGGGCCGCGGGCCGGCGAGCCGTCGGCATGGAAGATGGCGTCGTCGGAGTCCTTCCACCCCTGGTGGAGGAGACCCGCAGCGGACTGCCGCTGGTACTCGACGAAGCCGTCGCCGTCCCGGTCGCCGCAGCGGTCGATCCATTGAAGTGCGGCCTCCACGTTCGGCCAGAGGGATTCCACGAACGCCCGGTCGCCGGTCCGCTCGAAGTAGGCGCCCGCCAGCAGGACGAACAGCGGCGTGGCATCGACACTGCCGTAGTAGCGGCCGAAGGGCATTTCCCTCAGCACGGCCATCTCCCCGTTGCGAGTTTCGTGCAGGACCTTGCCGGGTTCGGCGTCCTGCTCCGCGATGACCTCCCTGGCCTGGGTGGAAGCAAGGTACGTCAGCACGCCTCGGGCGAGGGCCGGCCGCAGCCACAAACACTCCAGGGCCGTGAAGATCCCGTCCCGGCCGAAGGGGGTGTTGAACCAGGGCACGCCGGCGTAGGGATAGGGGCCGGTGGGCAGCTCAGTCGTCATCATGTGCAGGTCGGACACCGCCCGATTGACCCAGGCGTTGATCTGGCCGTTCGAGGTGCGGACGTGGCAGGACCAGGCGCGGTATCGCTCCAGGTCGGCCTGGGCGTCGGCCCGAGCGTCGTCGAAGGGAAGCACCGTCGGGGACGCCGGGTCGCGCTGGCAGGCGATCGTAACGGAGAACGTGGCGTCCCCCTGTGGGCCCAGCGTCAGGTCCAGCCGCGCGGCCGAGGCCGTGAGTCGAGACGGGGGGGGCCTGAATTCCAGCAGCGTGCGCCGCACGACGCCGTCCCGCCCGCGATAGCCGAGGAGCACGCAATCGTCGCTGACTTCCGGCGCCAGGTCCTGGCCCCGCGCCTTCCGTTTCATGCCGCGGACCTCGAAGATGTCCGCGTAGTCGGCCTTGAAGTGCAAGGCGAGCGACATGTTGACCGGCTCCAGCCCGTGGTTCTTCAGCCGCAACTGTTGGTAACACACCCCCCGCCAGAGGAACTTCTTCACCGCCAGGTGAAGCGTCCCAAGCGGGAAGCGCACTTGACCATCGCAGAGCAGGTCCGGGTTGGTGAGGGCGACGGCCAGCTGGTCGTTCTCGTCCCGAATCGTTGAGCCGAGGAAGAATGGTCGGCCTCCCTCCAGCTCCAGCAGCAGACAGGAGAGATAGCGCGTACCCTCGTGGTACAGGCCCTGCTCGCCGAGCCCGCCTGGCTTGATGTCGCCGTAATGGTCGAAGACGGCGAAGGTGTCGCCGTGCTTGAGCACCCGGGTCCGCTCATCGGCCATGCTGGCGGCAGCCAGGATGTGATACGGGCTGCCGCCGACCTGAGTCTCTGACGTCGTGCGGCCGGCAACGGGTGGGTCGTCCTCCGTAAGGTTCGCCTTGTGGTTGGTCATGAGATCCATCCTATGCCATCGCCGTTGCAAAACCGACGTTGAGCCGCCGCCCTCGGGGCGGCGCGGATTTCTCGGTTCGCGAAACGATAAATCGAGGGCGGCGGCTAAACGACCGGAAATCGAACGGCGCGAGTCTATTGCTCGGCAAGCGAACCATTCAGGCGCTTCAGTTTCTCCCCCATCCCCACGGCGAGGTTCCTGTAGATGTGGAGGCCGATGTCCGGCCGCAGGCGGATGAGCGCGGCCAGGTCCTGGTGCCCCAGGACCGCCGTCTCGACGCGTGTTAAGGCCGTAGCGGTCGCCGAGTGTGCGCCCGCGGTGAGCAGCGACATCTCTCCCAGGCATTCTCCGCTTCGCACCACGCCCACGGGGGCGGCCGAGGCCGCCACGGCAATCGCCACCTCTCCCTGGAGCACGACGTACGTCTGGTTGCCGGCCTCGCCTTCGCGGAAGACGGTCTCGCCCGGCTCGAACGCGGTGACGCCACACACTCCGGCAAGACGAGCAACCTGCTCGGCGTCCAGCCCGGCGAAAAGCGGCAAGTCGTGGACGGCCTTGGCGATCCGGGGGAGCACAGTCCGGTTGCGGAACAGACGCAGGACCAACTCCGCCAGTGCCTCGCAGCTTGGGGTGAGCCCGGCCGGCCGGACCTGCGGCGGGTTCAGAAGGCGAACCATCTTCACGACATCGAGGCGCTCCACCTCGTGGAAGACCAGGGCCGGCAGGTAGGCTACCGGCAAGAACCCCAGTTCGATCAGGGTCCGTTGCATCCGCGGCGAGTGCGCGCTGACATCGACCTCAATGAGGCAATCCCACTTCTCCCGGCAGGCGCGCTCCAGGTCGCTCAGCAAGAAGCGAATCACTTCGTCGTGGAGGGCAATCAGCTCGAAGATGCGCACGGCCCTGTCCACGGGATCGAGCGTGAAGCCGACCGCACCCGCGATCCGCCCGCCCTCGCGCGCGATCAGGTAGCGTGAGCGCCGGGCGTGGAGCTTGAAAATGCCATAATGGAGTCGAACCGGCCCGAAGATCTCGCGGTGGCGAACCCGACCCCGTTCGATGCGAAGCAGTGAGGCGTATCCTTCCGTGGTCAATTCCTGCACCTCGAAGTCCCCGCCGGGCGGATAGGCGGGCGCGTCCTCGTCCACGATCGTGTCCGGGGGCAAGGAGCAGTTCTCCAGGGCCATGTGGGCCAGGGCGTGGACCTCGGGGATGATCCGCGGATGATTGTCGCGCAGTTCCAGGGCGTTGCCGAAGTAGCGGACGAGCAGGGCCAGGCTTTCACGCTCGCGCACGCGCCATCTTTCGGGAAGGAAGCCCACGACCGCGAACTGATGGGCCTCGGCGATTCTCAGGCTGTAGGGGTGCGTTGCCCGCGCTTCGACCAGGCCGACCTGAAGGCGGTCCTGGACGCGCTGGAGGCGTTCGCTCATCAGCAGCTTGCCGATGCCGCGATGCCGGCAGGTGGGGAGAACGGCCAGGCGACAGAACTCCCCGACGAGATCGGAATGGGCGCCGACCTCCAGGTCCACGGAAGCCGTGCCGACGACTCCCCCCGTCTCGGTGTCCTCGGCCACGAGAAGCAGGCTGTCGTCGGAGTAGACCAGCCGGGTCAACAGGGCGTCGTCGTAGTAGCGGGGGTCCGTGTAATCGGTCCCGTAGGATGCCAGGAAGATCTCGTGGATCGCGGCAACGTCCCGGCCGGTCGCCTCTCGGATGGTGATCATGGCGGCTCCTCGGATGGAGAAAGAGGAGCCAGGAGCAGGAGGACCAGCAGGGCGCAGCGCTCCACCAGCTGCGGGATCAGCACCTGCTCGTGAGCGGCGTGGGCGCCGTCGCCGACCGCCCCCAGGCCGTCGAGGGTGGCGGTGTACTGGCTCGTGGTGTTGCCGTCGGAGGCGCCGCCGACCGCCGCCTGGTCGAGTTCCAGTCCCAGGCGACGGCCGAGGTCGTGCGCCAGGCGCCACAAGGCCTGGTTACGGGGAAGCGGCTCCATCGGCGGCTGCTCGATCCCTCCTTCAATCTGGATCGTGGTCTCGGGGTTGACCGGCCGGAGACCACGGATGGCGGCCTCGACCTCGGCGGCGTCTTGCCGCGTCCGCACCCGCACGTCCACGGCGGCCCGCACCTCGGGGGCGACGACGTTCGACCGCAGCCCGCCATCGATCGTCCCCACGTTCACAGTGATGCCCCGCGCTGCGTCGTTGAGTGCGAAGAGCCTCTGGACCTGGTAGGACATCTCCAGGATAGCACTGGCCCCCTCTTCGGGGTTGACGCCAGCGTGCGCGGCTCGGCCTTTGATGGTGATCGTGAAGCCGCCGGAGGCTTTCCGGGCAGTTTTGAGCTTTCCCGCCTGGCCGTAGGCCGGTTCCAGGATGAAGGCCCGAGCCGCGCGGCGAGCTAGCCGGCGAATGAGCGGGGTGGAGTCGGGGCTGCCGATCTCCTCGTCGGAGTTGATCACAACCACACTGCCCGCCGGCGGCCGCAGGTCGAGGTCTTTCACAGCCCGCAGCGCGTAGAGCATCTGCACCAGGCCGCCCTTCATGTCAAAGACGCCCGGCCCCCGGAGGGTTTCCCCCTCGACGCGAACCGGCATCTGTCGCACCGTGCCGACCGGCCAGACGGTGTCGCAGTGGCCGACGAGCAACTGCAACGGCTCGTTCCCTCGCTTGCGCTTCGGGCTTGTGTCGGTTCTCCGTCGCGGACGGGCGAACAGCGTGCCTGCCGAGACACGACCCGGGAACAGGCGAACGGACAACCCGGCTTGCTCCAGCTCGGACGCTAACATGGCGAGCAGCGGGGCCACCGCGGCCGGGTTGTCGGAAGGAGACTCGGCCAGCGCCAGGCGCTGCAACAGCCCCACCATGTCCTGGCGGTGCTCCCGCAAGTAGGTCAGAACACAGCGAGGCTCGTGGTCCGTCATGCTCCACCCCGCGAACCGGGGCCCCGTCAACGCGAAAAGCCCTTGGGGAACGGGAACGCCGTGGTCTGTCGGATCTCCGCCAGGCGGCCCGGGCTCACGTAGGCCAGCAAGGGGAACTGAAAGAGCTGATCGGCCTCATCCCGCTCCTCGGCGCGCAGGGCGTCTTCGTGCGCCGCGGCTGCCACCACGTTGCCGATGATCAGGCTGTTCGGCCCGAAGCCGTCGAGGATTTTGTCCAGCGTGCATTCAAGGAACAGATAGCACCCCTTGACCAGGGCCCCGTCCACCTGGCGAGCGGGAAAGGTCGGCAGCACCAGGAGGCTCGGCTTGGAGAGGTCTTCGCACCGGGGGGCCGCCGCCAGGGTCGCCAGCAACACCTCCGTGGGGCGCGGGTAACTGACCGTGAAGACGCGGTGCCGGCGGATGTTGTGGTAGGTGGAGTGCCGGGGGCTACAGACGAAGCAGTAGTAATTCTCCCAGCCCAGGGGCATCGCCAGGTGCTTCGGCGCGAGGTTACAGCGGCCATCTTCCTCCTTGCTGCCCACGATGACCAGCGGGAACACACCGAAGAAGCGATCCCAGATGGGCCGGTCGGTGGCGAGCGGGATCAACTTGTCGGTGTCGTCCGTTTGCATCCGGTCACACTCCGTTGGGCCGTGCCTCCTGTGTCATGCTATTGGACGCGGGGCAGAACTCCCAGCAGGGGCGCCTGCAAACATGAGGGCCTGCGCCGGTCAAGACCTTGCCGCGTCGT
>DATFNV010000570.1:0-6244 GCA_035266225.1 Gemmataceae bacterium | reverse complement strand
GAGGGACGGCCTGACGAACTCCTCGCCGAGGGCGTCGTTCATTACAACGAGGCCGAACACGCCTGGGTCGCGCACCTCGATTGGTCGGCCGTTCGACACGCCTCGGACGAGCAGGGTCACCCCAACAGCGTCGGTTCTCCGACAGTGGGGCGCCAGGCGCGGTAAGCGCGTCCATGGGCAACGGTCGCCTGGCACATGGGTTGAGATAAGCGAATGAACGCATCGCCACAACGCGAGCCGGAAGTTAACAAGCTTTTCCGCTTGGCTAGAAAACACCAAGCGTCGGATCTCTACCTTCACGTCGGCTTAGCCCCTTTGATAAGGCTTAAAGGTGTCACGCGAGAGGCCGACATGCGACCCTTGTCGCATGAGGATCTCGAGCATTTGTTGTTGCCGATTTTGAGTGCCGAGCAACAGCAACGTCTCGGCCAGGAGGAGGAGGTTGCCTTTACGTACCGTTTTGAGAGAGACAACCTGTTCCGTGTGAGTGTGTCCAAGAAGGGTGGTCAGTTCATGCTGTCTGCGCAGTGGCTGGAGGTGGCTTCATGAAGCGCTACAGGCGACTTCTGACTGGCACCGAACGAGAGTTCCTGGCTGCCTTCATTAGCGAGGCCACGACGGATCCCTTCAAGGGGCCAGCCACGGAGGAACTCCATCGCCGTACCATTTACTATACCGACCTCTCCCATTTGATGACGGCCTATTACCTGGAGAACCCGCGTGACCAGGTGGGATTGGGAGGGAAACACAATCCTACCCTGCCCTCCTGTCCCTGGAAGGACCGGGACGCCGCCGTTCTTCGCGACCACGAAGTAGAAGTACAACTGGAGAGCGCACCCAATCAAACTGTCTCCCAATGAGGGGAAAGCTGGTTCGCGATGGCAAGTCGAGTTACGGCTGGCCGTCAACCAGACTTCGGATAGCGGGGCGGCCTGACCGAAACCGAAGGTGACAAGGACCACGGGCGAAATCCAACGGGAGCGGTTCTGGAGTCCCTGGAGGGGTGGCCATGTCTTTGACCGACGTATTGCCGGAAGTCCAGACGTTGTCCCGGCTCGACAAGATTCGGCTCATTCAATTGCTGGCCCAAGAACTCGAGCGGGACGAGGAGGGCCTGATCGAACCGGGCCGGTCCTACCCCGTCTGGTCACCGGATCGGGCATTCACCGCCGCCGCCGCACTCCTGCAAGCGTTAGAGGACGAGAGTGGCGTGTTCGAGGTGCGGCCAAAATCGTGAGTCTGGCCGAACAAGTCGCTACCGAGATCGAAAGGGACAAGGACCACGGGCGAGTCCCGGGGCAATCAGGAATCATGGACCATTTCTACTACAAGAATCGTGTTCTCCACTGCGAGGACGTCCCCGTCCCCGCCCTGGCCGAGAAGTACGGCACGCCGCTGTACGTCTACAGCACGGCGACGCTGCTGCACCATTTGCGCGAACTGCAGCGTGCCTTCGCGCCTGCCAACCCGCTCATCTGTTACAGCATCAAGACTAACGCCAACCTCCACATCGCCCGCCTCATGGGCGAACACGGCGCCGGCTTCGACGTGACCAGTTACGGCGAACTGTACCGCGCCCTCAAGGCTGGCGGCACCGGCCCGAAGATCGTCTTCGCCGGCTCCGGCAAGACCGAGGCCGAGCACCGCTACGGCCTGGAAAGCAACGTCCTGATGTTCAACGTCGAGAGCGAAGAGGAGCTGCACGCCCTGGCCGGCGTAGCCCGATCGATGAGCCGCGTGGCCCTGGTGGCCCTGCGCGTCAACCCCGACCTGCCGCCGAAGACGCACGCCAAGACCGACACGTCCGTCAAGGGCGTCAAATTCGGCCTGGACATTGACACCATCCTGGAAGTTGCCCAAGGCGTCGTCGGCAACGCAAACGTCAAGGTTGTCGGCCTGCACATGCATTTGGGCTCGCCGATCCTGTCGGCCGAGCCGTATAAGCAAGGGATTACAAAGGGGTTGACCCTGATCGAGCAGCTGCGGGCGCAGGGGCACCCGATCGAGTACCTGAACATGGGCGGCGGCTTCGGCATCCACTACCGCAAGAAGGAGGCGCTGCCGGCCGACGCCTTCGCTGAGGTCATCGTGCCCGCGGTTCGGCAGGCCAGGTGCAAGCTCATCCTGGAGCCCGGCCGGTTCATCGTCGGCAACGCCGGGCTGCTGGTCAGCCGGGTCATTTACACCAAGGAGTCGGGCGGCAAGAGCTTCATCATCCAGGACGCCGCCATGAACGACCTGATTCGTCCGACGCTGTACGATTCGTTCCACCGCATCTGGCCGGTCGCCCCCGCCGCGGGGCTGCCGGCGCCGCCGGACGACTGCGAAGCCGACATCCCCGGCACGAAGAAGCAGGACGTGGTCGGTCCGGTGTGCGAGTCGGGCGACTTCCTGGCGAAGGACCGCCGCCTGCCGCCCCTGAGCCGCGGCGCCCTGCTGGCGACGTTCAGCGCCGGCGCCTACGGCATGGCGATGAGCAGCAATTACAACGGCCGGCCGCGCGCCGCCGAGGTGCTCGTGGACGGCGCCGCCCATCGGCTGATCCGCCGCCGCGAGACGTACGAAGATTTGATCCGACCCGAAATTGAAGTCAGCTAGCCGTTTGCGGCTTCGCACCGCCTGCGAAGCCGCAAACGGCCCTGCGGCAGAGGAGGCATCTCCCGTGTATCGCACGATCATCCGCCTCGGCATCGCCGTCGGCTTCCTCGTGGCCCTGCTGGCGCACGCCGCCGCCGACGACCCCCCCCCTGCCGAAAAGCCCGAAAAGCCCGCCAAGCCGGGCAAGCCCGACGAAAAGAAGGATCCCACGAAGGAAGATTATCGCGAATTCTTCAAGACCCCCGAGAACGTCCGCGAGTACTGGGACGCGATGCAGTTCGAGCTGGAAGTCGGCCGGCCCGACCTCGCCGCCCGCCACCTGCACGAGCTGCTCAAGCTCGCCACTGACGACAAGGAGCTGGTGGCCCTCGAACAGAAGGTCGGCAACGCCGCCTTCCTGCGCCTGCGCATCCTCCCGAAGTGGTCGGATGATCGGAAGCTCGACGAGCAGGCCCGCAAGGACGCCGACGAACTGAGCGCCCGGGTCACCAGCGCCCTCCAGAAGGTCCTCGGCAACCGGGAAGCCATCCTCAAACATCTCAAGGACCTCAACGGCGATCGCGAGGACCGCAAATATGCCACCGACCACTTGCAACGGGCGAAGGCGCTGGCGATCCCCACCCTCGTCGAGCAGCTGCAGCTGACCAGGGGCGAGGAGCACGAGGCCATCATGGGGCTGTTGCCGTTCCTCTTCCCCGAGACGGTGCCGCCGCTCCTCGCCGCCCTCGACATCCCCGACACGAACCTGCGCCTCGACCTGATCCCGGTCCTGGTGAAGCGCGGGGCGAAGGAGGCCGTGCCCTACCTGTGGCACCTCGAAGGCAACCGCGAGTACCCGGACGCCGTCCGCAACCAGGCCAGGCAAGCGCTCGCCTACCTCACCCGGACCGAAGCCGCCAAGCTGCCGCCGGCGCCGGTCGCCCTGACCCGCGAGGCCGAGCGCTACTACCGCCACCAGGTGCCGGTGGACAACGTCGTTATCTGGCGCTGGGACCCCGAGGCGAAGCAGTTGGTCACGGGGCTGCCAGGCGGGGGGCCGGTCACGCCCAGCCGCGCCGAAGAGTATTACGGCCTGCGCTTCGCCCGGGAGGCACTCGACATCGAGCCGACCTACACCCCGGCGCAGCAGGTGCTCCTGGCCCTGGCCCTGGAGAAGGGGATGGAGCGGGCCGGCAGTCTCGACCAACCGCTGCCGAAGAACGTGCGCGAACTGTTGGCCACGGTCAACCCCGACCTGGTCAATCAACTGCTCGAACGGGCCCTCACCGAAGACCGGCAGCCCGTGGTCCTGGGGGCCGTGCGGGCGCTGGGCGACCTGGCCGAGACGCGGGCCCTGAAGCCGACCGGGCACGGCGAGCCGGCGCTGGTGCGCGCGGTCAGCTACCCCGACCGGCGCGTGCAGTTCGCCGCGGCCGAGGCCCTGCTGCGCATCCCGGCGGCGCCGTCGCCGACCGCCGCCGGCCGCGTGGTCGATGTGCTCGCCCGCTTCGCCGCCATCGACCCGCAACCGAAGGCCAAACCGGTTGTGCTGATCGCCTTCGCGGACGACGCGATCGCCGAGGCCGTCGCCCGGGCGATCCGAGAGGTTAGCTTCGGCGTGGGGAAGCAGGAAATCCGCTTCGAGGTGGAGAAGGCGGCCAGCGGCAGGGCGGTGCTGCAGCGCCTGAAGAAATCGGCCGACGTGGACGCGCTCCTGATCGATACCCAGCTGCCCGACCCCGGCCTGCCGTCTCTGCTGGCACAGCTGCGCGCGGACCCCGCCTTCGCCGGCCTGCCGCTGTGGCTGGTGACGCCCTGGGACACGCAGGAGAGCCTCAAGCAGCGGCAGGTCCAGCTCGAGGGCGACCTGCACGCCTTCCGCCTGCGCAAGCGGATGCTGTTCGAGGAGCGGGTCCGGACCGAGGCGAACTACCTCAACGCCAAGGCGAACGCGGCCGCGCCGTTCAAGGCCCGCCTCGACCGGCTCGATAAGGAACTGGAGGGCTTTGGGCAGGAAAAGGAGGACGCCCTGCTGGCGGCCCGCAAGGCGGTCGAGCGGCAGTTGCTGTCGGCCCCGCCCGCGCGCGAGCCGGCGCTGCGGCGACTGGTGGAGCACTACCGCCACACCTGGCTGATGGCCGAATCGGTGGCGCGCGACGCGACCTTCCTGAAGCGGGCCCTGGCCCAGCCGCTTGCCGACGCCGCCGGCACCCTGACGGAGCCGGAGCGCAAGCACTACGCCGAGCAGTCGTTGAACTGGCTGTCTCGGATCGCCAAGGGGGAGGTGAGCGGCTACGACTTCACGCCCGCCGAGGACGCGCTCTACAAGGCGCTGCAGTCGTCGGCCCTGGACGAGAAGGCACTGAAGGATGCGATCGAGGCGACGGCCCGGCTCCCGGTCCCCCGGGGGGGCGACAAGGCGCAGACGGAGTTGGCACGGATCGTCGTTGACCCGCAGCGCAAGCCGGCGGTGCGCCTGACCGCCGCGGTGGAATTGCAGCGGCGCATCCAGCGGGCCTCGCCGGCGCTGACCCGTGCCGAGGCGGAGAAACTGCACGAGGTGCGAAACGCCCCGGGGACCGACGAGAATCTGCGCGAGGCGGTGGCGCACGTCATCGGGGCGCTGCGGCCGGACGCGCGGCTGACGGGCGAACGGCTGAAGGACTTCGACCCCCGGCCGCCCGCCCCGCCGCCGAAGGAGGAGAAGCCGAAGGAAGAGAAGCCGTAACTCTGCGAGACACTTCAAGCCGCTTGCGGCTTAGCGTTCGCTTCAACTCGATGAGGCGAACGCTAAGCCGCAAGCGGCATTTCCGGGCGCCTCCTTACCTCCCCGCGCGCGATCGTGTATCATATCTGTGCAATCCCACCCCGCCTGCCTGCGCCTTGCCGCTGCTCGCCGGAGGACACTCATATGCGTCTCGCACCCCGAGCCTGGCTCTGCCTCGCCGCCGTCCTCGCCTCTCCGAACGCCTTCGCCGACGACGGCAAGGCATCGCACTGGGCTTTCCGCGCCCCGCAGCGCCCCGAACTGCCGGCGGTGAAGGGCGCCGCCTGGGCTCGCAGCCCCATCGACCGCTTCGTCCTCGCCCGGCTGGAGAAGGACGGACTGGCCCCGTCGCCGGAAGCCGACCGCGTGACGCTGATCCGCCGGCTGTCGCTGGACCTGACCGGCCTGCCGCCGACGCCCAAGGAGGTGGACGACTTCCTCGCCGACAAGAGCGAACGGGCCTACGAAAAGGTGGTGGAGCGGCTGCTGGCGTCGCCGCACTACGGCGAGCGCTGGGGCCGGCTGTGGCTCGACGCGGCCCGCTACGCCGACAGCGACGGCTTCGAGAAGGACAAGCCGCGCTTCGTCTGGGCCTACCGCGACTGGGTCATCAACGCCATCAACCGCGACCTCCCTTACGACAAATTCATCGTCGAGCAGATCGCCGGCGACCTGCTGCCCGGCGCCACGCAGGACCAGGTGGCGGCGACCGGCTACCTGCGCAACTCGATGATCAACGAGGAGGGCGGCGTCGATCCCGAGCAATTCCGCATGGAGGCAATCTTCGACCGCATGGACGCCATCGGCAAGGGCGTCCTCGGCCTGACCATCCAGTGCGGCCAGTGCCACACGCACAAGTTCGACCCGCTGACGCAGACGGAGTATTACCGCCTCTTCGCC
>DATFNV010000569.1:0-2789 GCA_035266225.1 Gemmataceae bacterium | reverse complement strand
CGCCGTCGATAACGAGATGTTCCCGCTGCCGTCGGGCGAGCGCACGGTCTACCAGGGACGCCACCCGATGGGCGACCTGCTGGCGGAGAAGGCCATCGCCCAGATCGGCCGTTTCCTGCGGCGGGCGGTGGCCCACGGCGGCGACCTGGAGGCACGCGAGGGGATGGCCCTGGGCGCGACGCTGGCGGGGATGTCGTTCTCGAACGTCGGCGTGGCGGCGGTCCACGCCCTGGAGTACCCCGTCGGCGGCGCCGTCCACTGCTCGCACGGCGCCGGCAACGGCCTGTTGCTGCCGGCGGTGATGCGCTTCAACCTGCCGGCGCGGGTGCCGCAGTTCGCCCTGATCGCCAAGCTGCTGGGCGAGGACGTGCTGGGCCTGACCGAGCACCAGGCGGCGCAGCGGGCGGTGACGGCGGTGGAGCGGCTGCGCGACGACATCGGCATCCCGCGGCGGCTGCGCGACCTGGGCGTGACCGAAGGGCAGCTGCGGCCGTTCGCGGAGAAGGCGCTCGCCATCCGCCGCATCCTGCGCGTCAACCCGCGGCCGGTCACCGCGGACGATCTGGAGGGAATTTACCGCGAGGCGTTCTAGTTTAGAAACTGTAACGACACTGTCTTCGCCGCTTGCGGCTTCGCAATCTGTCCTGCGAAGCCGCAAGCGGCGAAGTCAGTGTCGTTACGGTTTCTTAAGGGCCGGCCACCACCTTGACACGGATGTCGAGGAGCACCCGCTCGTCGGCGAGGCTGCTGGCGCTCAACTGGACAATTTTCTCCCCTTTCTCCCCGGGAACAGCGTCTTCCTTGGCCTTGATGCGGAACGTCGCCTGCTGTTGCCCTCCCGGTAGATCCACCTCGTGCGGCGTCACCTCGAGGTTCGCCGAGTCCACCACTTTCACGACGACGTTGCCGCGGAAGGTGAGCGCCCGGTCCACCGTCACGGTGACCGTCTTCGTCTCGCCGGGCCGGAGCGAGATGGGCGCCAGCCCGCGCAGGGTAAAGTTGTCGAACTGCGGCCGGGGTTGGGGCTGGGGCTGGGGCCGCCACTGCTGTTTTCCCCCCACCGGCGGGGGCGCCGGCGCCGCCGGCTGGCTCTCCGCCACGACGAACAGGACGATGAAGCCCAGGGAGATCAGCGCGTAAAACAGACTCACAAAGGTGCCGATGAGGCCGCACAGCCAGCCGTCCTTGGTCTTCTTGCGGCCGTTGGGGTCCATCACCCCTTCTTCCATCTTGCGCAGGTCGTGCCGCCCCATGACCCAGGCGGCGATCCCCAAAGGCAGGGCGATCAGGGCGAAGAAGTAGATCATCCCCAGCACCAGGCTAGCGACGCCCAGCCCCAGGACGGTGCCGCCGCGGTGTGGCTCGGCATCGTGGCGGACGCGCGGCCGTCGCGTGTAGCCGTCGCCCTGCTCCTCCAGGTCGAGGCCGCAGTAGGGGCAGACGACGGCGCCGCGGCGGATGTCGTCGCCGCAGCGCGGACACGGCTCGAAATCGCGCCGCCGCGAGCGGGGCCGGTCGTCCCAGCCCTCGTCCTCCGGCTCCGGCTTGCGCCGCTGCCGGGGGGGCTTCTCCTCCGCGCGGCGCGGGGTTTCTTGCGGGGCCGCGGCGGTGGCCGGCCGGGGCGCAGGCGGGCCGTCGTCGAGTTCCAACTTCAGCGCCACGTTGAGGGGCGGGGCCGGCTCGGGGGCGGGTGTCGTCTCCGCCGGCGACGACGGGGCGGCGGGGGCTGCGGCCGGCGCCGGGGCGGGGAAGGTTTCGCCGCAGCCGGGGCAGCGGACGTTCCGGCCCACGAACTCGTCGGGCACGCGCAGCTTCCGCTCGCAGGACGGGCAATCGATGAGCATGGCCATCGGAAAACACCTCAACGACAGCGGCAACCAGGCGACACGGACTGCTCAGCCCCTCACCCGCGCCCCGACCGCGGCGCGCGTCTGAACCAAGATCATGATCCACCAGATGAATAGCCCGAGGAAGGCGACGGCCCAGATGCCCATGCAAACGATGCCCGTGGCTCCCATCGCGGCCATCGCACCGACCGGGTTGCCGCCGCCGCCCCCTGCCTTGCCCTGGGCTGCGGCCGCCCCCGCCGCCATGACGAACATGCCGATGCAGCTGACCAGGATGAGGACGAACGGACCGACCAGCACGACGATGACGTAGGTGACGATATTGCGCGCCAGACTGGTATTCCCCGTGGCCAGGGCCAGCGCACGGAGGTAGAAGAGGAAGACGAAGAATAGCCCGAGACCCGCGAGAGCATTTATCCAGCCAATGACGGTTGACAGGGCGTTCGACGCGGCGCCGAACGCCATGGGGTTGGCGACGGCCTCGAACCCCGCGGACCCGAGCACGATGAGGCTGATGAGCCATTGGAGGAGGGTACACGCCCCCTGCGTCAGCGCCAGGACGAGCGTCACAATGGCCAACGGCCGCGCACCATAAGCATCGGGCGAGGGCAGACAGAAATAGTGCCCGGTGATCTTCAGCGCCAAAATGGCCAGCGAACCGACGATCACCAGGAGACCAAGGACGATGACGCCGACCGTGGCCCCGGCCAGGTTGCCCGCACCTCCCGGCGCACCGCCCGGGCCCGGGGCCATCGCCCCGAAGGCCATACCCACGATGGCGATCAGGACAATGACGGCCACGATCGACAGGAGGATCTGGCAAACGACCGACGCCAGGACCAGCGAGAGCCCGCGGTACACGCGCCCCCAATCGGCCGCCAGGCCACCGCGGCGCCGCCGCGGGCCCCGGTCGCTGTCGTCAATGTCGTCATCGTCGTCATC
>DATFNV010000568.1:0-10266 GCA_035266225.1 Gemmataceae bacterium | reverse complement strand
ACGGACCCTGCTCGCCGGCTGGTTGTACGGGACCGCGTGCCGCACCGCGGCCCACGCCCGCGCCGACGCCGCACGCCGTCGGGGACGGGAGGCGCTGGCGGAAGCCGGGCGTCCCTCGGGCGACCCCGCCGTCGAGGCGGTCGCCCGAGAGCTGAGCGCCGTGCTGGACGAGGAGGTCGGCCACTTACCTGAGCGTTACCGTAGTCCGATTATTCTTTGCCACGTCGAGGGGCAAACGCGAGACGAGGCCGCGCGCCGGCTGGGGTGTTCGCCGCGGACGCTGCAGCGTCACCTGGAGAGAGGCCGCGCCTTACTGCGCGCCCGACTGGGCCGCCGCGGCGTGACGCTTTCGGCCGCCCTCATCGCCCCGACCCTCTGGGGCCGGCCAGTGGAAGCGGCCGTGTCGGCCCGGCTCGCATCCGCCGCTGTTCAGGCGGCCGTCGCGGCCCCCTCGATCACGGCGTTTTCCAGCCTCGTCGGTGCCACGGCCGGCCGAGCGGTGCGCCTGTTCCTGCTGACCCGCACGCAGGTCGCGCTCGGACTGCTGGCCGTCGCTTGTCTCGTGGGTTCCGGCGTGGGAATCGCTGGCTATGGGACCGCGGAGCAGGGCCTCCAGACGCCTCTTTCCGTCGAGGGCAATCGGGAGGCCGCCGCGCCCGACTTTGCGCCGGAACCGCGGAAGGAAGACGTGTCCGTGCCGATCGATCCAAAGCGTCTGGCCCAACTGGCCGAACAGCTGCGGAGCAAGAACCTGGACGAGCGTTCCGCCGCCCTGGCGGCCCTGGAGAAACTGGTCCCGGCGAAGGGGGCCGGAGAGCTGGATTTTCGGCCGGTGATCGAACCACTCCTCGACCTCTCCGGCTGGGGCGGTGAGGCCGAGAAAGATGCGCAGAGGGCCGAGGGGCTGATCGTGCGCCTCGGCGGACAGACGACGACGTCCCTCCGCCGGCGGCTGGATTCGCAGGAGGCACACGACCGCCGGGTCGCCGCCGAGCTTCTGTCGCGCGTCGAACCGCCTGGCCCCGGCCTGACGGACCTGCTGCGACCGCTGCTGGCGGACAAGGACCACTACGTTCGCCGCGCGGCGATCCAGGGGCTGGGGGCGCAAGGGCCGGCAGCGAAGGCGGCGATAAGCGACCTGGAAAAGGAAAGCACCGACCCGAACCTGCCCAACCGGGTGATGGCCCGCGTCGCGCTGATCCACATCGCCGGCGCGTCGGAGGAACGAGTCAGCGCCCTGGCAGACCTCCTCAACCTGAAGGAGCCGTGCGATGGGGCGGCCGCGTATGCGGCGGTCGAACTCGGCAAGTTGGGCCGAAAGGCGAAATCGGCCGCCCCGCACCTCCTGGCCGCCTTGAAGCATACGGACGCCCAGATGCGCATCGACGCGGCCCACGCGCTCGGCCGGGTCGGAGCGGACCCGGATAAGACGCTCGCCGCGCTGATCGGTCTACTGAAGGACGACCCGGAACGCGAGGTGCGTCGCAATGCGGCCGGGGCGCTGGGCGAAATGGGCCCGGCGGCCGCATCGGCCATCCCCGCGCTGCGGGAGGCGCTGCGCGGCGAGGGGGGTGGCTGGTGGGTGGCGGCCGACGCGATCGGCAAAATCGGAGGGCCGGACGCCGTACACGCACTGGTCGAGGCGCTGAAGAGCAAGGACGACGACGTTCGCCATACGGCGATCAAGCGACTTGGCGCCCTGGGCGGCACGGCCGCATCCGCGGTCGAGGCGCTGCAAAAGGCGCGGAAGGACGACCCTCGAGCCTCGAACCGCAAGGCCGCGGCCGAGGCACTGAAGAAAATCAACGACTCGCCTGAAGGCTAACGAACTCGGGGCGCCGAAAGTTCGGCGCCCCATTTCTCGCCACTTTCGAGGTCGAGCCCTCAACTGTCTGGTAGGTCAAGAGACCAGCGAGGGCCGACTCCTCCTCTCACGAGCAGCCACCGTGAGCGGAATCGGATAGGGCGGGGCCGAAACCGCACACCGGAAGCCCGGCAAGCCTTTACCATTTCTTGAAGAGGGTGTCGCGTCGCCGCAGGAAGGCGATGAGCCGCTCGCCTTCCGGGACGTCCACGCCGCCTGGCTGGCGTCCAGGGAGAGAGTGTCCGCCTCCGCGGCACCCCAAATGCTCTCCCTTGGCCCACAGGGAATCCACCATCCGCGTGCGGGCCCGCACGCCTTGCGAAGCCGCAAGCGGCCCAGCCTGAAGGACCTGCCGATGCCCGTGTTGACCTTCCGCGTCAACGACCAGGATATCACCGCCCACTCTGGGCAGACTGTGCTCAGCGCGGCGCGCGAGGCGGGCATCCCCATACCGACGCTGTGCCACCTCGACGGCCTTTCCGACGTGGGCGCCTGCCGCCTCTGTCTCGTCGAGGTCTTTGGCACGCCGAAGCTGCTCGCCTCCTGCGTGACGCCCGTGGCCGAAGGGATGCAGGTTTACACCGACACCGAGAAGCTCCGCGACTACCGGCGCATGATCGTCGAACTGCTGCTGGCCGAGCGCAACCACGTCTGCTCGGTGTGCGTGGCCAACGGCCACTGCGAGCTGCAAGACCTGGCCGCGGCGACCGGCGTGGACCATGTCCGCTTCGAGTACCAATCCCCGCTGTTGACCGTGGACGCCAGTCACGAGCGCTTCGCCCTCGACCACAACCGCTGTATCCTTTGCACGCGCTGCGTGCGCGCCTGCGACGAAATCGAGGGGGCCCACACCTGGGACGTGGCCGGCCGCGGGGCCAGCTCGCGCGTCATCACCGACATGGCCCAGCCGTGGGGCGACGCCGCCACCTGCACCTCCTGCGGCAAGTGCGTCGCGGCCTGCCCGACCGGAGCGCTATTCCACCAGGGCTCGACCGTGGCCGAGTCGGAGCACGACAAGGGCAAGCTGGCCTTCCTCATCACCGCCCGGGAGAAGAAGCAATGGGTCTTCTGAAGCTGGCGACGGTCTGGCTGGCGGGCTGCTCCGGCTGCCACATGTCCTTCCTTGACCTGGACGAGTGGCTCATCGAGTTGGCTCGGCACGTCGAACTGGTCTACAGTCCCATTGCCGACGTCAAGGAGTATCCCGAGGGGGTGGACGTGGCGCTGGTCGAGGGGGCAGTGGCCAACGAGGAGAACCTGCACGTGGTGCGCAAGGTGCGCGCGCGGTCCAGGGTGCTGGTGTCGTTCGGCGACTGCGCCGTGACCGGCAATGTGACGGCCCTGCGCAACCCGCTGGGCGTGGCCCTGGAGGTGCTGCGGCCAGTCTACGGCGAACACATCCCCGAAGAACGCGAGATCGTGCCGGTGTTGCTGGACCGAGTGCAGCCGGTCCACGCCGTGGTGCCGGTGGACTTTTACCTCCCCGGCTGCCCCCCGGACGCGCGGCGCATCCGGGCGGTGCTACAAGATCTCGTCGAAGGGAAGAGTCCGCAGCTGGACGTGACGCAGAGGCGGTTTGGGTAGCCGCTTGTGGTTTCGCGGTGCTGATTCATCGTTTCGCGCTCGCACCACTAGGCCGCGAGCGCGAAACGATGAATCAGCACCGCGAAACCACAAGCCGGAGGAGATTCCCGCCATGACCCAGCGTATCGTCATCGACCCGGTGTCGCGCATCGAGGGACACGCCAAGATTTCCATCTTCCTCGATGGGGCCGGCAACGTGACTGACGCCCGCTTCCACGTCGTGGAGTTCCGCGGCTTCGAGCGCTTCTGCGTCGGCCGGCCTTTCTGGGAGATGGCCGGCCTCAGCGCCCGTATCTGCGGCATCTGCCCCGTCAGTCACCTGATCGCCTCGGCCAAGGCCGGCGATGGCATCCTCGCCGTTCGCATCCCGCCCGCCGCGGGAAAACTGCGGCGGTTGATGAACCTCGGTCAGATCGTGCAATCGCACGCCCTCAGCTTCTTCCACCTCAGCGGCCCCGACCTGGTCCTCGGCTGGGAGGGCGACCCCGCTAAGCGCAACCTGTTCGGCCTGATCGCCGCCGAGCCGGAGTTCGCCCGCCGCGGGATCCGCCTGCGCCAGTTCGGGCAGGAGGTCATCGAGAGTCTCGGCGGCAAGCGCATCCACCCGGCCTGGGCGGTCCCCGGCGGCGTCCGCGAGGCGCTCACACCGGAGCGACGTGACTACCTCCGCGGCTGGCTCCCCGAATCCCGCGAAACCACGCTGGCCGGCCTGGGGCGCATCAAGAAACTGCTCGACACGCATCGCGAAGAGGCCGAAACCTTCGGCAACTTCCCGTCGCTGTTCCTCGGCCTGATCCAGCCGGACGGCACCTGGGAGCACTATGACGGCGTCCTCCGCTTCGTGGACAGCACCGGCGCGGTCGTCGCCGACGGCATCGATCCGGCCCGCTACGTGGACTTCATCGGCGAGGCGGTCGAACACGATTCTTACTTGAAGTCGCCTTACTACCGCCCCCACGGCTATCCCAACGGCGCCTACCGCGTCGGCCCGCTCGCCCGCCTCAACATTGCTCAGCGCATGGGGGTGCCGCTGGCCGACCGCGAGCACGCCGAGTTCCGCGAGCGGGCCGGCGGCACCGCCAACGCCTCCTTCTTCTACCACTACGCCCGCCTCATCGAGATCCTGGCGGCGACCGAGTACATCGAGCGGCTGCTGGACGACCCCGACCTGATCTCCGGCCGGCTGCGGGCCGAGGCGGGCGTCAACCAACTCGAAGCGGTCGGCGTCAGCGAGGCGCCGCGCGGCACCCTCTTCCACCATTACAACGTGGACGAGAACGGCCTGCTGACGCGGGTCAACCTGATTATCGCCACCGGTCAGAACAATCTCGCCATGAACCGGACGGTGGCGCAGATCGCGAAGCACTACGTTCGCGGGCCGAAGATTCCCGAGGCGATGCTCAACCGCGTCGAGGCCGGCGTCCGCGCCTACGACCCGTGCCTGAGCTGCTCGACGCATGCCGCCGGGGCGATGCCGATGATCGTGCGCCTGATCGGGGCGGACGGCTCGATAGTGGACGAAGTCCGGCGGGAGTGAAGCCATGTACCTGGTGATCGGCTACGGCAACGAGCTGCGCCGCGACGACGGCGTCGGGCCGCGCGTCGCCCGGACTGTGGCGGCCTGGGGTGTGCCTGGGGTGCTGGCGGTGGCGCTGCCTCAGCTCACGCCCGAGTTGGCCGAGGCCGTGGCCGGCGCCAGCGAGGTCTTCTTCGTCGATGCGTCCGCGGGCAACGACACGGGTGTTCGCGTCCGCCCCGTGCGGCCCGAGGTTGAGCAGCCGCTGCTCGGCCACACCAGCAGTCCGCCGGCCTTGCTCGCCCTGGCAGAAGTGCTGTACGGCCGCCGGCCGCGAGCCTGGCTCGTGACCGTGCCGGCCCCGGACCTGGACTTCGGCGAGGAACTGTCCTCGGCCGCGGCCCGTGGGATGGACGAGGCGCTGAGCTACCTCCGCCGCCACGTCGGCACGACCTCTCGCACAAGGACAGGGAGACGACCCTCATGAGCATCGGCACAGGCGCAGGACAGATGCCCGCCTCCAGTCGCAAGCAGGCCGCCATCGCCATCCTGGCCATCGCGGCCATCGCTTGTCATCTCGCGCTGCGATGGCAGGTCGGGACCGCGTCGCAGGTCCACGGCTTGCGGGTCATCGACCTCCCCCTCTTTGGGGCCCTCGCCTTCGGGGGCGTCCCCCTGGTCTTCGAGCTGCTCCTCAAGCTGTTGCGCCGCGAGTTCGGCTCCGACCTGCTGGCGGGCATCTCCATCGTCACCTCCGTGATTCTCGGCCTGATGCGCCCGGGGGGCGAGGAGTACCTCGCTGGAACGCTCGTCGTGCTGATGCTCTCCGGCGGCGAGGCGCTGGAGGCTTACGCCGTGCGCAGCGCCTCGTCGGTCCTGGCCGCGCTCGCCCGCCGCATGCCCTCCGTTGCCCACCGCAGGGTGGAGGGGCACGTCTCGGACGTGGCCCTCGACGCGGTGGCGGTCGGCGACATGGTGGTGATCTTCCCGCACGAAACCTGCCCGGTAGACGGCACGGTGCTCGAGGGGCACGGCGTGATGGACGAGTCGTACCTGACCGGCGAGCCGTACCTGATGTCCAAGGCGCCCGGCGCGACCGTGCTGTCGGGGGCCATCAACGGCGAGGCCGCCTTGACCATCCGCGCCGACCGGCTGGCCGTCGATTCGCGCTACGCGAGGATCATGCAGGTGATGCGGGCGTCCGAGCAAGGCAGGCCGCGCCTGCGCCGCCTCGGCGACCAGCTCGGCGCCTTCTACACGCCGGTGGCCGTGGTGATCGCCCTGGCCGCCTGGGCCGCAACTGGCGAAGCCTCTCGCTTCCTCGCCGTCCTGGTTGTGGCCACTCCGTGCCCGCTGCTCATCGCCATCCCGGTCGCGATCATTGGCTCGGTGTCGCTGTCGGCCCGGCGCGGCATCATCATCAAGGATCCGGCGGTGCTGGAGAAGGTCGCCACCTGCCGCACCGCCATCTTCGACAAGACCGGCACGCTCACCTACGGCGAGCCGCAGCTGACCGAGTTGCTGCCAGCCCCGGGGCACGACGGGCGCGACGTCCTCGGCCTCGTCGCCGGCCTCGAGCGCTACTCGAAACACCCGCTCGCCGGGGCGATCCTCGTCGCCGCCGAGAAGCAGGGGGCGCCGCCGCGGGAGGCGAGCGCCGTCAGCGAGCCGCCGGGCCACGGGCTGACCGGCACGGTATCGGGGCGGGCCGTCGAGGTCACCAGCCGCAAGAAGCTCCTCGTCCGCCACCCGGAAGTGGAGGCGCTGCTGCCGCCGGCGGCCGACGGGCTGGAGTGCGTCGTCCTCGTCGAGGGTCGTTACGCCGCCACCTTCCGCTTCCGCGACCGGCCGCGGGCCGACGGGGCGCCGTTCATCCGCCACCTCAGCCGGCGCCATCGCTTCCGGCGGGTGATGCTCGTCTCCGGCGACCGCGAATCGGAGGTCCGCTACCTCGCCGAACAGGTCGGCATCACCGAGGTCCGCGCGGGGCAGACGCCGGAGGAAAAGCTGGCCATCGTGCGCGCGGAGACGGCGAAGGCGAACACGGTCTTCCTCGGCGACGGCATCAACGACGCGCCGGCGCTGACGGCCGCTACCGTCGGTATCGCCTTCGGACAGAACAGCGACATCACCGCGGAGGCGGCAGGTGCGGTCATCATGGACAGCACGCTGGAGAAGGTGGACGAGTTCCTGCACATCGGCAAGCGGCTGCGGGCGATCGCGCTGCAGAGCGCCGTCGGCGGCATGGCCCTGAGCCTGGTCGGCATGGGGGTCGCGGCCACGGGCTACCTGCCACCGGTCGCGGGGGCGCTGATGCAGGAGGTGGTCGATGTGCTGGCCGTGCTCAATGCGCTGCGGATGGCGCTGCCGCCGCGCTCGCTTACCGACTATTAGAGTCTGTTGCGAAAGCCGCTTGCGGCTTAGCGGAAGCCTGGAATCCGCTAAGCCGCAAGCGGCTTTCACAACGGACTCTTAGGAAATCCGAGGTCAGCAGCACGAATCCGCACATACCTGCCATTCCCGCAGGCGCCTTCCGCACAGGCAGCCGCCGCCCTCTGCGCGAGGATCGGCGGCGATAACTACTTGCAAATACGTCACTTCGGAACAATCCTGCTGCGGCGCCCGCCAATGACTCCTCTTGGTATCCCGCTTGCAACAACAGCGCCGGCACCGTCGGGGACGTTCGCAGGCCACGGCGCGGCGCTCGCCTCCGCCACCCCTGTCCTCCACCCGAAGATCGACCCCAGATGCGGGCGCCGTGCCCCGTCCGCGGAACCAGGAGACCCAGCGATGACAACTCACGTCCCCTCCGAGGCCCTACCGGTCGCCGGTCGGTCGGCTCGTCGTTCTCTCGACGTCTTCTTCGCGCCGGAGACGGTTGCCGTCTTCGGCGCGACGGAGGCGCCGGACAGCGCCGGCCGCGCCGTCATGTCGAACCTGATCCGCAACCCCTTCGGGGGGGTCGTGTTCCCGATTTCCCGTACCCGGCCGAGCGTACTCGGGGTGCGGGCCTACCCCCGCCTGGCGGACGTGCCGGGCGACGTCGATCTGGCCGTCGTGGTCACACCCGCCCCGACCGTGCCGGGGGTCGTCGCGGAGTGCATCGCGGCCGGGGTCAAGGCGGCGGTGATCCTCTCGGCCGGCTTCGGGGAACTGGGGCCGGCAGGCGCGGAGTTGGAACGGCAAATCGTCGCCCAGCTGCGGCAGAGTGACCTGCGCCTCCTGGGGCCCAACTGCATTGGCGTTGCCTGCTCGTACACCGGAATCAACGCCACCTTCGCCCCGCGGATGGTCCGCCCGGGGACCATCGGCTTCATCAGCCAAAGCGGATCGCTCCTGGCCGCCTTGGCCAGCGGTTGCCCGGAGGCGGAGGCAGGCTGCAGCACCTTCCTCTCTGTCGGCTCGATGATCGACGTGGACTGGGCCGACTGCCTCGCCCACCTTGGCGACGACCCGCACACGGAGAGCATCGGCGTCTACGTCGATGCCCTGGGCGACGTGGCGTCCTTCCTCGCCGCGGCACGGGTCGTCACGCCGAACAAGCCGGTGGTGCTGCTCAAGGCGCGGCGGGCGGAAGGGGTCGCGAGGGCGGCCAACGCCGGGCAGGAGCCGAGCTTCGACGAGGCGCTCCGCCGCGCCGGCGTGCTCCGCGTCCAGACGCTCGCCGAGCTGTTCCGCATGTGCCAGCTGCTGACCGGCCGGCCCGCCGCGGTCGGGGGCCGGTTGGCGATCGTGAGCAACGCCGCCGGCCCGGCCGCGCTCGCCGCTGATGCTCTGCTGGCCGACGGCGGCGATCTGGCGGCGCCGTCGGCGGAGACGGTCGCGGCCCTGGACCGCCTGTTGCCGGCCCACTGCGCCCGCCACAACCCGATCGACGTCGGCGACGACGCCCCGCCGGAGCGTTTCGCCCGCGTTGCGGCGGCCGCCCTGCAGGATCCCGGCGCGGATGGACTGCTGGCCATCCTGACGCCCGCCGCCACCATCGACCCCGAGCGCACCGCCCAATTGCTCGCCGAGTTGGCCGCGACAACCCACAAGCCCATCCTGGCGAACTGGCTGTGGGGGGCGGCTACGCCGGCGAGCGTGGCCGCATTGCAGCGGGCCGGCATCGCCAACTTCCCCTGCCCGGACGCCGCCGTGCGAACGTTCGGCTACCTATCGCGGCACGGGCAAAACCTGCGCGGCCTGGGTGAGGCGCCCCGGCGATTCGGCCCGCCCCACCGCGAGTACGCCTGAGCCGTGATTATTCCGCTGGGACGGAAGTTACGCACAGGCACGTGTCCCGTAGCCGCAAGCTGCCAGCTTGCGGGCTTCTCAGCCCGCAAGCTGGCAGCTTGCGGCTACGGGGTCCGGCGTGATAGAAAACCGGCCCGCCGCGCCCGCGAGGGACTTCCCTCGCGGGCACGGCGGGCCGGTGGGTTTTGGCGGGTTGACGGCGACGAGCGCCCGCTACCCGGGAGCCTCGCCGTCCCCTGGGGGCGGTGAGGAAAAGGAGCGGACCTCGATCTCGTTCGTCAGGACCAGCATTCCGAGCAGCTTGTGGGCGAGGTGCTGCGCCATCTGCTTGCCGTAGTAGTTGGCCGCCACCCCTTGCAGGACAACTCCCTCCGCACGGATGTGTACGCGCAGGTGCCGGACGCGCCCGCACAAGCGTTGTCGGAGGACCGCCTCAGCCTGTTCCGCGCTGAGTGTCGAATCCGTGTGATTACGCATGGAGAGCCTCTTGCCTCAGCCCTCGTGGGCGGTGCCTTCAAAGACTTCCGGGTCGATCGGCCTGGCCCACGCGGGGAAGCGTGACCAGTCGATCCGGCTGCGGTTTTGCGCCTCGTAAACTTGCCTGGGCGGGGGCAACCCCTTCCGTGTGCGCTCCAGCGCATACTGTTCCAGAGTTTGCAGTGTGGGTCGCGTCGCGGGGGCCCCGCCGGTCACGGCGTCGAGCAGTTCGATGCCGGCCGCGTACTGGGCGTCGAGCAACTTCCACTGGTTCCGCACCAGGCTGGCCATGGCCTGCGACCAGGACACGTAAACGCCCTGATACTGCGGGAACAGCAGGTCGATCATGAGATTACCTTCCTTCCGCAAGGCGTGGTTGGCGACCACTGGTGGGACCGGCGGGACGCCGGTCCCACTTGACAGGTCGGGCGGCGACAGCGCATCCCTCACGCCGAGGGGTGCCAGCCGGCGTCGGCCCAAAGTTCGCCGCTGATCGCCGAGTTGGCGACCAGGAAGCAGATGGCGTCGGCGATCTCATCGGGGCGGATTAGCCGGCGCAGTTGCGTATACGGGAGGATGTTCTTGGCGA
>DATFNV010000567.1:0-4751 GCA_035266225.1 Gemmataceae bacterium | reverse complement strand
TAGCGTTCGGGGGATTTATCGTTTCGCGAAACGATAAATCCCCCGAACGCTAAGCCGCAAGCGACCAAGGTGAGATCATCCCTATGCCGACCCTTTTGGTCATCGACGACGAGCCGAGCGTCCAGTACGCCTTCCGCCGCGTCTTCGGCGACGAGGGGGTCACGGTGCTGGCGGCGCAGACCGCCGCGGAGGGCCGCGCCCGCGCCGTCGCGGACCGCCCCGACGTGATCGTCCTCGACATCCAGCTCCCCGACGGGTCGGGCCTTGACCTGTTCCGCGAACTGCACGAACACGACCCGAAACGTCCGGTCATCTTCATCACGGCGCACGGCACCACCGACACGGCCATCGAGGCGATGAAGGGCGGCGCCTTCGACTACCTGGTCAAGCCGCTCGACCTCGACCGCCTCAGCGCCCTGCTCGGCCGCGCCTTCGACGCTGCCCGGCTGATGCACACGCCCGCCGTCCTGCCGCAGGAAGAGGGCGAGGACCGCATCGTCGGCCGCAGCCCCGTCATGCAGGAGATGTGCAAGGCCATCGGCCGCGTCGCCCCGCAGGACGTCAACGTCCTCATCCTGGGCGAGAGCGGCACCGGCAAGGAACTCGTCGCCCGCGCCCTCTACCAGCACAGCCGCCGGGCCGACAAGCCGTTCCTGGCGATCAACTGCGCCGCCATCCCGGAGAACCTGCTGGAGAGCGAATTATTCGGCCACGAAAAGGGCGCCTTCACCGGCGCCGAGCGCAAGCGCATCGGCAAGTTCGAGCAGGCCGATCAGGGGACGTTGTTCCTCGACGAGATCGGCGACATGGCTCCGCCGCTTCAGGCGAAAATCCTGCGCGTCCTCCAGGACCAGCGCTTCGAGCGCCTCGGCGGCAGCGAGACGGTGCGGACGCGGGTGCGCGTCCTGGCCGCGACCAACCACGACCTCGCCAGGCTGGTCGAGGAGGGGCGCTTCCGCAAGGACCTGTATTACCGCCTCAACGTGGTGACGATCCCCGTACCGCCGCTGCGCCAGCGCCCCGGCGACGTGGCCGAGTTGGCCCACTACTTCCTGTTCCGCTTCGACCGCGAGCTGGGCCTCGATCTGCGCGGCTTCGACCCCGCCGCCCTGGCGCTGCTAGAAGCCTACCCCTGGCCCGGCAACGTCCGCGAGCTGCAGAGCGCCGTCAAGCAGGCGCTGCTCAACGCCTCGGGCCATCTCATCCTCCCCGAGTTCCTGCCCGAGGCGATCCGCCAGGTGCGGCCGACCCAGGAGGCGCCCCCCGCCGCGGGGGACCTCGAGCGCCTCATCGATGGGTTACTGGAGCGCGGCGAGAAGGACGTGTACGCCCGGGTGATGGAGGTCGTGGAGCGGACCCTCTTCAACCGCGCGCTGCGGCACACGCACGGCCACCAGGCCCAGGCCAGCGACGTCCTCGGTATCAACCGCACCACGCTGCGCAACAAGCTCCGTGCCCTCGGCCTGGGCGTGGACAAGGTCGTGACCGAGGGCGGAGGCGAGGAAGGCGCCGCCGGGTAAGGCTGCGCTACGGCTGCGGACCGGCCGCCTGGCCGCGCAAGCACGGGCCCTCCAGGGCGGCTGCCGGGACCAGGAGGGCCGGCTCGCGGCCCGCCTCGGCGGCCGTGGGCAGCCGCACCACGAACTCACTGCCCCGCCCGGGACCTTCGCTGAACGCCTCCACGTCGCCGCCGTGCAGTCGCACCAGCGACCGCACCAGGTTCAGGCCGATGCCGAGGCCCCCCCGCGCGCCGTCCTCCTCCTGCACGAAGAGGTCAAAGACGTGGGGCAGCACGGCCGGGGCGATGCCCATGCCCGTGTCGCGGACCCGCAACTCCGCGCAGCCTTCCCCGCGCTCGAGCCTCAGCCAGATCTGGCCTCCCGTTTCGGTGTACTTGACGGCGTTGTTGAGTAGGTTGACCACCACCTGCTCCACGCGGGTCGCGTCGGCGTCCACGAGGACTGGCGTCGCGGGCAGAGACACCTCGAACCGCTGGCCGCGGGCCTTGATCGAGGGACGGACCACCTCGACAGCGGCGGTTACCACGCGGGTCAGGTCCAGCGTCGTGCGGCACAGCCGCAGTTTCCCCAGGCCGATCCGCGAGACGTCGAGCAGGTCGTCGATGAGGCGCCCCAGGTTCAGGGCCTGCCGCTCGGCGATGTCCTCCATCGCGGTCTCGCGGTCGCCCGGCCCCTGCACGCGCAGGACTCGGAGGGCGGTCACGATGGCCGAGAGGGGGTTGCGCAGCTCGTGGGCGAGGACCGCGAGCAGCTGGTCTTTCTGGCGGTCCTTTCGCCTCAGGGCCGCCTCCAACCGGCGCTGACGGGCGTTGAGCGAGCTGATGAGCAGGGCGGCCAGCAGGAAGACCCCCAGTCGAATGGCGTATTCGCGCCCCGCCCAGGGCCAGTACAGCGAGGGCGACAGGAGATCGAGGCTCAGGACCGAAAGGCCCGTCGCCAGCAGCCCGGGCCCCAACCCGCCATACCAGGCGCTCAGCATGACGGCGGCCAGGAAGGGGGACGCCAACCCCGAGGGGCCAGGGAACCCCAGGAGCGATATAGGGACAGCGGCTGCGACCGCCAGGATGGACACCCCGTAGGGGATCAGCCGAGCGCGGGACATGGTTCGGCACCTTCCCTTCCTGGGTGGGACCGCGGGCAGAGGCAGGCGGGAGAACCGCTCGCCCGACGCAGTGGCCTGGGGGCAGAGGCTCAGTTCTGGACTGTTGCGCAAGGGTTATGCAATCGCGGTGCCGGTCGGGGATTGCAGTGCTCGGAACTCGCCGTATCCGCTGTGGGGCACCGGACCGCTGTTGACCCGCCGGGTTCGGACCGCACAACCCGCCGCATCAACAGGGGTCCGATGCCCCACGGGCGGCGATGTCGTCATCGTCGCAGCTTGCCGGCGGTGACTTTTTCCCCCGCGCGGGCAACGGCGCACCACCCGCCGCCACCCCGGCCGGCCTCGACAGGCTTGTTGCGAGGACGCCGGCCCTGCGAACGCCTGCTTGCCCGTCGCACCCCTTCGCTGGCCCTGGGGTTGGGCCGATGGCATGTCGCTCGCCTAGAATACCCGCAGAAGATGCTTCCTTTGGCACTGAATCGGAGGGCACCGCAATGGCTATCCCGCACGCAAAGCCTGGGGAAATCGTGGACGTTCGGCCCCTGGGGTCGGCGCTGGCCTCGGCCCAAACGAATACCCTGGTTCGTGCCGAGCAAGTGGAGGTCATCCGCCTAGTCGTCCCGGCGGGCAAGGAGATCGAGGAGCATAAAGCCAAGGGCGAGATCGTCGTGCAATGCCTGGAGGGGCGGGTGGCCTTCACCGCCTTCGGCAAGACGCAGAACCTTGAGGCCGGGAAGCTCCTCTACCTGCCCAAGGGTGAGCCGCACACGGTCAAGGGGATCGAGGACGCCTCGCTCCTGCTGACGATCCTCCTGCCCAAGCACTGACATCGCCGCCCCGTGGCCGGGCTTTCACGGGCGAGGCCGCTTCACCGGCAGTAACGGCATGACCACCGGCGTGTTCGCCTGGTTGCTGTGCCGCAGCCTGGGCATGTGGATCCGTGGCGCCTCAGTGCCGGTGTTGGTACATCGCTCCCCAGGGAAGTAATGTCGGTGAACGATGTTCTGCCCTCGGCACTGAAAAGGAGCGTCCGTCCCAGCCTCGAAGCAGCGGTTTTCACGCAGTTCAAGCCATCATCCGGTCCCGCAGACGCCTTTGGTGTTCGGAAGGAGAAGCTGGTACGTCTTGTACCCGCCGCCGATGTTCGCCGCTTGGAAGCCCGCCTGTTTCAGAATGCGGGTCGCCAGGTAGCCTCGCTGTCCCACCTGGCAGTAGACGGCGATCTCCCGCCCGCGGGGGAGTTCCCCCAGGCGGGAGCGTAGCTCATCCAGGGGGATGTTCACCGCTTCCGGGAGATGCCCGGCGGCATACTCCGGGGCTGTGCGCACATCCGCCAGGAAGGGACGTTGGGGCGACGGGACCGCCAGGACCGCCTCGACATCCACTTGGGGGTGGTCGCCCCGCAGCAGCCCGCTCGCCACGAACCCGGCCATGTTGATCGGGTCTTTGGCCGAGCCGTACTGCGGCGAGTAGGCCAGTTCCATCTCCTCCAGATCGAAGACGGTCAGGCCCGCCTGGATCGCCACCGCCAGCACGTCGATCCGCTTGTCCACCCCGGCACCGCCCACGGCCTGCGCACCCAGCACCCGGCCCGTCTGCGGCTCGAAGAGGAGCTTCAGAGTCATCAC
The DNA here is from genome assembly GCA_035266225.1 of Gemmataceae bacterium. Taxonomy (GTDB): domain Bacteria; phylum Planctomycetota; class Planctomycetia; order Gemmatales; family Gemmataceae; genus DATFNV01. Next base: position 501 of record DATFNV010000567.1, on the reverse strand, counting down.
CTCCGCACCGGGGTAGTACCCGGCGTGATGGGTCGGGTGGACGTACACCTTGCGGTAGGGGCGGTTCGCCCGCCGCAGCACCTTCTCCGAGGCCCCGGTCAGCGCCGTCGTCCGCTCGAACACCCGCACGATGGCCGTGCCCTGGGTGCCCCGGTAGCGGACCGCCCGCCCGAAGATGTGATCGGCCGCGATGCGGCCCTGGCGGTTGGCCGGTCCTGCCAGCGGCACCTGCGCCGGCTCGCCGGTCACGAAGTCCTTGACCTCGATGGCGTCTCCGACCGCATAGATGTCGGGGTCGCTCGTCTGAAGGTGTTCGTTGACCCGGATGCCGCCACGAGGCCCAACCTCCAACCCGGCGGCGACCGCCAGCTTGTTCTCCGGGCGCACGCCCACCCCCAGGACGACGAGTTGGGCGGGCAGGGTTTGCCCCGACTTCAGCCGCACGACGAGTCCAGCAGGCCCCTGCTCGAACGCCTCGGCGGATTGGCCGAGCAGCAAGCA
>DATFNV010000566.1:0-9337 GCA_035266225.1 Gemmataceae bacterium | reverse complement strand
GTGCTCAGGTCCCAGACGCGCAGGCCGCCGTCGCCGTCGCCCGAGGCCAGTCGCTTGCCGTCCAGCGTGAAGGCGATGGCCGCGACGCCGCCCTGGCAACCGGTGAGTCGGCGCGCCTCGCGCCCGCTCGACGTCTCCCAGAGATAGACCGTGGAATTGGCATCGCCGGTGGCCACCGTCTTGCCGTCGGGGCTCAGGGCGACGCAATTCGCCCGGAGTGCGCCGGGCGGCACCCTACCGAAGCGGACGACGGCCCCCCTGGGCAACCGATCCCCGTAAGCGTCTGTCGGAGGCGGTGCGGCGAAGACTGCCGGCGGGAAATGCGAGAGCAGGAGCCAGGTCACACCGAGGGGGAACCAGGCGCCGCGCATGGGAGGGGTCCTCCGTTGACCGGACGAATTGACCGGGGCGCTTCGTATTGTCACACCCGCAGCGGGCAGCGGCAAGCATGCGGTCCGAAAAGTGATATTGACGGCAAAAACGGTCGTAGGAGTCGGGAGTCGTGGCGAAAGGTGGAACTGAAGGGCGGTTGTCCGCTCACCGCGCGGCGCGCTTCAGCGCCGCTACAATAAAAGCGGCGAGAAGGGAGCTTCCCGCCAGCGTGAGCAGCGCAGGCCGCTCAGGGCTCCACTGCCGCCTTCGACACTCGCCGAGCGTGGCCTCGAATAGGTGAGAGTGTATAATCAGCGTGTTGTAAGCGACGGGAAGGCGACCCCAGCGATGCCCCAAACGAAGAGTGCCCGAACTGCGATCAGAAAGTAGACGACTGGCACGTCGAGTGGTACCAGACCGAAGGGCCGTCCCTTTACCAAGGGCTGGCGGCAATGGACTGCCCGTTATGTGGGCAGCCAGTCGGATTTCAACAGGGCAAGATCGGGCCGGCGCCGCCTGGGATCCCCCTGGTGCGACGGTACGCTGGCAAAGCTGCGGAATGGGCCCTGTTAGGAGCCATGTACGCGGGAGGGACATTGCAGGGGTATATCTCAACGGCTGGACCGGGCAGCCAGTACGCGAACTACTGGACTCCTCAAGAGGTACAGCAAGCGGACTCGAACCAGCAGACAAAGCAACAGGGGCCGTGAAAATGACGATTCTCACCCCAGAAGAGAAGGAATTCCTGGAGGTGTTTCTCCACGAGGCGACGACCTCTCCGTTTTTCAACGGGCCGGCCACCAAGGCCCTCTACGCCATCGGCGTCGAGTACAGCGATATTTCGTACATTGGATGGGCCTACGAGCACGATGTCCCCCGGACCAGCTTTGAAATCGGGCATTCGGCTGATGTGGCGCCGCCGCTTCCTTGGACAAACCGAGAGTCTGTCTTCCGACGCAACAGGGAAATCCAACGCATCTGGGAACAGAAGCGAAAACCAGTGGCCACAGAGGGAACAGAAGGGGTCGGGAACTCGACCAGCACCTCGTAAGGGTACACTTTTTCGGTCTTCTGACTGGTGATCGACGCGATGAGGATGACGGGGCAGTGCTGGTTGATGACGTCGGGCGAAATCACGAGTGCCGGGCGCTCGCCGGCCTGCTCAGATCCCTCGACGGGGTCGAGGCGCACGCGCACCACGTCGCCGCGGTCGGGGCTGGTCATCGAGGGCACGTTCGACCTCCTCCTCGAGTGGATGGTATTCGCGCTCGATTTCGAGGTAAACGTCGGCCATCTCGCGGCAGCCTTCGATCACCTCTTTGCGCAGCCGGTCGCGCTTCTGGCGCTCTAGCCACTCGCGCAGGAGTTCTGCGACGAGGGCGCTGCGCTTCCCGGGCGCTGTGGTCCGCTCGAACTCTTCGAGGGTCTGTTGGGGCAGCGCGTAGGTGCGTTTCAGCAGTCCCATGAGTATTGCCTCCTCGTCGTACAGAAGTACCAGAAGGGGCGGGAGAAGGCAAGGCGGCCGACCGACGGGCGGTCAGTGAGCGCGAGGGGCCGTGCCCCGGTCGGGCGCGGCCCCTCGCTGAACTGTAACACAAATGACTTGGCCGCTTGCGGCTTCGCAATCTTTCCTGCGAAGCCGCAAGCGGCAAGAGAGTTTTTGATACAGTTTCTTAGCCGCGACCCGGAGGGGAGCGCTTGGAACAAGCGCTCCCCTCCGGGTCGCGGCGAAACGTGGAACTGAGATGTGGGTGCCCGCTTACCGCGCGGCGCGCTTCAGCGCCGCCGTCGCTTCCTTCGTCAGCCAGGCGTCCGGGTCGCCCTTGGCCAACTCCTTCAGCAAGGCCGTCGCCTCGGGCGTCCGCAGTTGCTCCAGCAATTCCAGCGCCCGCGACTCGCCCGTCCGCTCCGGCGACGCCGACGCCGTTTGCAGCTTGCCGAGCAGCAGCTCGACGCGCTGCTTCAGCTCCGCCGACGGCTTCCCCTCCCGCACCTTGCGCAGCGCCGGCTCCGCGGCACCGCCGAGTTTCGCCAGCTCGTCGGTCGCCTTCTCGCGGACGTCGACTTCATCGGCGTCGAGGTCCTTGATGAGGCGCTCCTGTCGGTCGCGCTCGCTCGGCGCCGCCGGCTTCAGGCGCGTGCGCAGCAGCGGCATCGCCTCCGTCGGGGCCGCGGCCATGGTCCACAGGGCGCGGTACGACTTGTGGCCGTCGTCGCCGAACAGATCGCTCCACAGCCCCTCCAGGTTCGCCGCCGTCACCTTCGCGGCCGGCCCGCCGAGTACACACCCCGGCAGGTCCCAAACCACAGCCGTCGTGTCGGGGCTGCCCGTGGCCAGACGGCGGCCGTCGGGCAGGAAGGCGACCGACATCACTTCGCCACGGTGGGCGTCGAACGACAGGCGCTCCTGACCCGTCGCCACTTCCCAGACCTGTGCCACCTGCCAACTCCCCCACGCCACCATGCGGCCGTCGGGCGAAAAGGCCACGGTCCGGCCGTCGCGGTAGATGAGGCGCTTGCGATAATCCAGGTTGGCGTGCTCCTTCAGGGTATGCAGCGTGCGGCCCGACGCCACGTCGATCAGCTGCACCCCGCCGTCCTTCGTCCCCGCCGCCACCAGCCGGCCGTCCGGGGAGAACGCGACCGCCTCGTAACGGCCGCCGACGGCCAGCCGCCGCACTTCCTTCCCCTCCGCGTCCCACAGGCGCACCGCGTCGTCGCCGCACGAGACGAGCGTCTTGCCGTCCGCCGCGAAGGCGACGCCCCAGACAAAGCCGGTGTGCCCCTCGCAGCGCACCACCTCCCGGCCCGTGCCCAGGTCCCAGACGCGCACGAAGCCGTCGCGGCAGGCGCCAGCCAGGCGCTTGCCGTCGGGGGCGAAGGACACGCCGTAAACCCACACGTCGGCGACCTTCGGGCCGTCGTAGCCAAGGAACTGGTGCAGCTCCTTCCCCGTCGCCACGTCCCAGACGCGGGCCGTGCCGTCGCGACTGCCCGAGGCCACGCGCTTGCCGTCCGGGGAGAACGCCACCGGGTAGACGCCGTGCTCGTGCCCCTCGAGGCGGCGCAGCGGCTTGCCCGTGGTCACGTCCCACAAGTACACGGTCTTGAAGGTGGTGGCGGCTGCCAGCGTCTTGCCGTCGGGCGACAGGGCGATGCAGTGGACGCCGGAATGGTGCGGCTCGGCCGGGTGGAGAAGCTTGCCGCTCGGCATTTCCCAGAGGCGGATCGCGTTATTGCCGTCTCCGGCGGCCAGCGTCTTGCCGTCGGGGGAAAAGACGACGCGGCGGAAGCGGCCGCCGGCAAGGGTGTGCGTCTCCTTGCCCGACGCCGTGTCATAGACGCGCACGAGGCGCGAGCCGGTCGTGCAGGCGGCGAGCTGCTTGCCGTCGGGCGAGAAGGCGACGCCGGTCACGCCGTGGTTGAGGCCCGCGTCCACGTCGAGCATCTTCACCTCCTTGCCGCTCGCCACGTCCCAGAGTCGCGCCGTGCCGTCATAGCTGCCCGAGGCGAGGGTCTTGCCGTCCGGCGCGAAGGCGACCGCGAGGACCAGCGCGGTATGGCCCGAGAATTCGGCCGTCTGCTTGCCGCCGGCGACGTCCCAGAGGCGCACGACGTTCTCGTACCCGGCCGAGGCCAGGGTCTTGCCGCCGGGGGCGAAGGCGATCTGTCCCATACTATTGTGTGGGCTGCCGCCGGAAGTGCGGGTGTCGGGGCTCATCTGGACCACGGGCTTGCCGGTCGGGACGTCGATGACGTGGAGGATTACGATACCTTTGGGGTACGCGGCGGCGTAAGCGACCCGCTTGCCGTCCGGGGAGAAATCGGCGCCCCAGACCTCGGCGGGCAGCAGCGAGCGGTACAGTTCCTTGCCGGTGGCGGCGTCCCAGAGGCGAAAGTCCTCGGCACCCCCGGCGACGAACTTCCCGTCCGGCGACACGGCGACGCAGGTGATGTAGTTGGCGTGTCCCGCGAAGCGCCGCCTCTCCTTGCCCGAGGGCAATTCCCAGAGGCTAACGGTCAGGTCGAGGCTGCCCGAGACGAGAGCCTTGCCGTCCTTCGAGAAGGCGAGGGCGCCGATCGCTTGCCCGTGGCGCAGGCGCGGCGAGCCGAAGCGCATCAGCGCTCCCGCAGGCAGCGCGTCGCCGTCGCTGTCGGCGCGGGCGGGGGCTTCGGTCCTGGCTGGAGGCTCGGCCGGCTCCGCCGGGGTCGCGGGGACAGGGAGGGCGGCGAGGCCGGCGCCGCCGACGAGGACGACCAGGGCCAGCAACAGCGCCGTCACGGTCTTGACCTTGGTGGCGGCCAGCTCGCGCGCCACGGCCCCGGCGAGGGCGGCGACCGGTGCCACGGCCGACCCGCCGGCCGCGACGAGCAGGGCCACGCGCACGGTCCCCGCGGCCAGCGCCGAGGGCATGGCCCCCGCGGCCAGCTCGTTCGTCAGTACCGCCGCCACCACGGCCGCCGGCAGAACGACGCCGCGCCGGCCGAGTCGTCCGCGCAGCAATTCCAGGGCGCGGCCGACGTGGCGCGACATCGATCCGCTCGGCCGCCCCAGTTCCCGCGCCGCCTGTTCGTGGGTCCGCCCCTGGAGGTAGCAGAGCACCAGCGGCGCCCGGTACTTCTCCGGCAGGCGGTCGAGTTCCTCTTCGAGGAGCTGATGCAGCTCGCGGTCTTCGAGGGCGCCGGCGGGTTCGGGGGCGGGCATGTCGAATACCTCCGTCTGGCGGGCGTGACGGCGCAGGGCGGCGCGCGCCTTCAACGCCGTGCGCCGGGCGACCCCGTAGAGCCAGGGGCCAAGGGAGCGGTGCCCGTCGAGGGTCGCGGCTCGACGGACGAGGACGAGGAAGGTCGCCTGGAAGGCGTCCTCGGCGTCGGACGGGTTGGCCAGGAGGCGGCGGCAGACGCCGAGGACCAGCGGGCCGTGCCGCCGCACCAGGGCCGCGAAGGCCGACTCGTCGCGGCGGGCGGTGAAGCCGTGCAGGAGCTGGCCGTCGCTCGGCTCCTCCACGGCGGCGGTGAGCTTGCGGATGTGGCGCAGGACGGTGTCCAGCGGTGCGGCAGTCATGTGGCGGCCCTCGCTGCGGGGACTTCCTTACCTTGTACTGCCGGGGGCCCGGCGAGGAAATCGCCTTTTTTCCGGTCAGGACTCACGACTTCAAGCAAGGGTCGTTTTTTCTTGACACGACCCCCCGGGGCGAGAACAATGGCTGAAGCTCGATCCTACTGCGTCGTGGTCCGAAAACCTTGTCAGAAGGGGGTCCAGGTGGTTGATGCCATCGCCCTCACTGAAATAGGGAGTCGTCCATGCTTCGTCCGATGATCGTCGTCGCCGTCCTGCTCGTCGCCTTCGGCCTCGGCTTCTGGCCCCCCGTCGCGGCCTACCCCCCCCCTCCCCCGACCAAGAAGCAACTGCTCGGCAGGCTCCGCAAGGTCCAGGCCGACATGACCAAGGTCGAGGCCGACGAGTCCGCGGAACTGGGCAAGATCTGGACCCGCTACGCCCCCCAGCGCACCAAGCTGGCCAAGCCCCTGTACAAGACCTTCGCCGAGATCGGCAAACTGCGCCACGAAGAGTGGACCGAGTTGTCCAAGGCCATCGACCCCGCCAAGGTCAAGGCGATCAAGGAAAAGTACGCGCCGGACCTCGCCGCGCTGGAAAAGCAGATCAAGCCGAAAGAAGAGGCGATGGTCAAGGTGACGGCCAAGAGGGACGCCGAGATCGCCAAGCTCGAGAGCGATTGGAGTGCCGAATTGGCCAAGCTCGACGCGCCCGCGATCAAGGCGGCCGAGCTGCGCGTCAAGGAGCGCGCCGAGTTGCAAGGGCTCATTGACACGGCGAAGGCGAAGGAGATCGAGGCCACGTTCAGCCCCAAATTCGCGGAGCTGGACAAGAAGTCTCAGGCGCTGACCAAGGCGATGGCCGAGGCGAATACGAAGCGGCTCGCGGACAACGCCGCCATCCAGACGGCGCTGCAGGCCCAGCTGGACACGCTCGACCCGCCGGACAACAGGCTGTCGGCCCAGGTGGCCCAGGTGCGCGCGGAACGGCAGGCCGCCCTGGCCGACGCCGACACCCTGGAGAAAAAGAAGGAAGTTCAGGACGGCTTCGACCCCCAGATCAAACCACTGCTCGCCAAGGCCAAGGACCTCGAACAGGACATGGCCCATGCCCAGCGCCTGGCGGCGGATCAAAGGGGGGCGGCCGAGGCGGCCTACTGGGCCACCATCGCCAAGCTCGACCCGCCCGAAGACCGGCTCGAGGACAAGAGGATCCTCCTCTACGAGGAAGAGAGGGCCGAAATCGCCAAAAGTGCCGACCCGGCGAAGGTCAAGGCCGTCCACGCCAAGTACGACGCCCAGATCGAAACGCTGAACAAGAAGATGCAGAGCCGGGAAGGCGACATCGCACACCTCGCCCACAAGAAGCGGGAACTGGAGGCCAAGATCATCGCCGCCTGGCACGCCCAGATGATGAAGTCTGATCCGTCCGAGGAGGCGCTGGAACTCAAGGTGCTCGTCCTGAAGGCCAAGGAACAGAACGAGATGCGCAAGGCGCTCGATCCGGCCAAGGAGCGGGCCATCCACGCCAAGTTCGAGCCGAAGTTGATGGAGCTGGGCAAGAAGCTCTACGAGCAGGAGCAGGCGCTGTCGGCCGTGGCGCAGAAGCAGCGCGACGAGATGGCCAAGGCCATCGACAATTACAACGGCAAGCTGGCCCCGATGCAGAAACACGCCAACGACTTGATCGTCCAGTTTCAGACGGCCAAGAAGTGAGAGGCGGCCATGCTGAGCATCCCAATCGAACACGCCGCCCCGTCACTCCGGGGGAAGCCGCCCGAGGAGCTGCCCCACGGTCTCATCACGCTCCCGGAGTTTGTCCGGCAGCTGGTGGCGAAGCAGAAGGCGACATTCGGCCCGGGGGTCTACACCGTCCAGGCCGAGGAGCGGGCGCTAAGCGAACACACGCTGCAGTACTTCTTCGACCAACTCGGGCACGAGGTGCTCTACCGGCAAACGCCCGAAGGGCCCGAGGTGCTGGCAGTGGGCGACGAGGAGAGGCTGGCCTACACCAGGGACATGCCCATCGAAGCCCAACACAGGCTCAAGCACTGGCTCCCCTGATGTCACGCCTCGAAGTGCCCGTAAGAGACCGCACGCTCTACGCGACCGGAGACGTCCTCCTTCGCGTGGAGCTTGACCTGGACATCAAGACCTCCTCGGGTGCCTGGAGGCCGGAGACGATCCTCGTCGATTCCGGCACGGAGATTACGACCTTCCCGGCCTGGCTCGCGAAGCAGGAAGGCTGCCCGATGCCGCAGAACCCGACGCGACACGCCATCCACGGACAGACCGGCCTCGAGATTCGCTCCGGGCTCCTCCGCTTCAAGATCGTCGGGATGGACCAGACGGAGTACGCGTTAGCTTGCCTCTTCCTCGGCGACCCGAACTCGCGGCCGAGCGTTAACGCCCCCGCGGGCGTCGTGCCGAGGAAGCTCCTCCAGCCGCTGCAGCTCCTCGACGTGCTCCGCTTCGAGATGAGGAAAGACCCGGCTGCGGGCCTCGCGTATGGCGGGATGGTGGTGGAGAAGGTGTAGGCGAAGACAGCCGTCGTCTTGGAGGGAGGCCGGCCCACAAGAGGGGGAGATGGGAACGATTTGCGGTTCCTATTGTGGCGAAAGGAGCGACGTCGAATGGCTCCGCCGGCTGGCCGGCGGAGCGATTTCAACGTAAGTGATGCTGTGCTCGGGACCAACGTAAAATGTCCCCTTGGCCTGTCCACGATGTTGTCGTCAGCGCCGGCCCTCAGGGAGGCGTTACCCCAGTGCTCGATCAAGCGATGATCCGCCGTGCTACCGGATCCTCTTGCGAGCGGAGGTGCCAAGCAGGTCGGCTCCGACGCCGAGGTCGGTAAGGAACTCGGTGAACTGTTAGAGTTACCAGGAGAGTTAGTCAGTAAGAGGGACTAACAGAAGGTGGGGCAGGCCGGCGCCCTGCCTGAAACCAACGGCAGGCTGGCGGCCTGCCCCACGCTCTGTAGAGGACGTCGCCCAGTTCACGATTCACCGGAGGTCGTTTGATGCTCTCGTTCGACATTCGAGGGCGCCGGGCCTTGTGTCGCCTGGCGATGCTGGCGGCCGTGGGGCTTGCGGCTGCGACGCTACACGCCGCCGACCTGCACGGCGACCCGCTCCCCGCCGGCGCCCTCACCCGGCTCGGCACCGTGCGCTTCCGCGCCCCGTCGGCCTCCGTCGCCTACACCGCCGACGGCAAGCTCCTGGCCGCGGGCGGCTCCGACAACAAGATCCGCCTCCTCGACCCCGCCACCGGCAAGATCGTCCGCGAGCTGGCCGGGCACCAAGCGCGCACCTACCAGCCGCCTGCCCAACCGAAGAGTCCCTTCGATCTGCTCGTCTCCTCGGTCGGCGAGGGCAACGTCACTTCCGTGGCCTTCTCGCCGGACGGCAAGGTGCTGGCCTCGGGCGGCTGGGACGACATGGTGCGCCTCTGGGACGTGAAAACCGGCGAGCAACTGCGGGTGATCTTCGCCCACAAGGCGATGGTCGCGACGGTGGCCTTCTCGTCCGACGGCAAGTACCTTGCCTCGCGCGGCGGCCTCGACGGCATCGTGCGCCTCTGGAACCCGGCCACCGGCGCCGAGCTGCGCAAGTTCGAGGGACTGTCGAAGGTCAACCCCTGGCGCTTCAACCGCGACACCGCCCTTGCCTTCGCCCCCGACGGCAAGACGTTGGCCGTCGGCGACGCCAAGGTCCTTCACTTCTTCGACCCCGCCACCGGCAAGGAAACCGGCAAGCTCGATGGCCACCTGTCCACCCTTTGCGTCGCCTATTCCGCGGACGGCAAGACCCTGGCCTCCGGCGGCATCGACGGCCACGACAAGCACTCGCTGCGGCTGTGGGACGTGGAGGGCGCCAAGGAGCTGCGCCGCTGCGAGTTGCCCAAGGAC
>DATFNV010000565.1:0-13658 GCA_035266225.1 Gemmataceae bacterium | reverse complement strand
AAAGCGCTTGCTCTTGTCTCCGGAGGAAACGAAAGACCAGTACAGCCGTTCCAGGATTTCCGCCAGGCGAGGGCGGTTATCTGCGACATGGGGAGAATGGGACATGAATGCACTCCAGGGCGGGCAGCGCCGGCCCGGTCGCCGTCGCGGAGTGCAAGGCGACTGGTCGCCGGGCCGGCCGACGGGTAGCTACTCCCGCCGTCCCGCTACCCCATCATCGACAGCAGCCGGCGGCGATGACAGGTCCGCACAAAGCTCCGCGGCCTGGGCCGCACTATCGAAGGCCGGCGGTGCGGGGTATGCCGGCCGGGCTGGTTGCAGGGGTTGCGAGCCGCTGAGAGAAATGGCCCGTCGCGGCGTTAGGATCGCTCAGGCGGGCTGCCAGCTGCCGCGCCCGCCCCGATGGTCGTCTCGCCCCTCTCGCCAAGGCCGAGGCCGTTGGGCGAGGTCGATGGGCGGGAGGACGGCCGCCGAGGCATACCAGACATAGCGCACTTAGTGTCCCCGCAGACTCCAGCCGTGTCCGTGTTCCCGCAAGCAATTTCCGGCCGCAAGAGCGAGGGCGGCGGCACGGGTTGACGGGGGTGGGCTACGCCAGCGGGTGCGCGGGCTGCCGCCCCAGAGGTCCGCGCCGGCGGGGAACGGCGTGGCAACTGAGAAGAAGTCCGGCAGAAGTGGGGAATTGCGTCCAGCCTCACGGGGCCGCAAGACGCTCTTCCGGAGCGCCGCAAGCCTTCCGTTCTTCCGCTTTCTTCCGCTTTCTTCCGCTTTCTTCCGCTTTTCTTCCACTTTCTTCCGCTTTTGTTCCACTCTTCGGCGGCGCAGCCGAGGCGCCGCCGGCTACGCCCGCGGGGGTTCGGCACACCCGCACGGGGAGGCCCGGCCAGCAGACGACAAGGGGGTATGTGGAGAGAAACAAGGCGAGAAGCGGGCAAACCTGCTGCGCGTCGTGTAACCCTGAAACGACGCGCAGCAGGTTACGAGGGGGGTTAGAGTTGCGTTTTCTTTCGCTTTTCTTTCGCTTTCTTTCGCTTTTCTTTCGCTCTTCGCGGTCAGTTGCAGACCTCGACGGGGATCTCTTGCCCCGGCGGCGCCGGCTGAATCGAGGGGGCTCGGATGGTGAGGATGAGGCGCCTCTGTGGTCGCTGGAGGACGACGTTCAGGATCTCGAAGGATTGCGGCACCCGCGCCATCCAGGTCGGCTCGCCGAAGTTATTCGCCCAGTTGATGACGCCTACCACGGGCACTGACAGCTTCCTGATGCCGCCCACGGGCGCGACTGACGCCCCGGTGTCAGTCGCCTTCTGCCCGTTCCGGCGGCCGGGATCAGGTTCATCGGCGTCATCACCGCCGGCGGGCAAGACGCACGCCGACCCGTCCAGCAGTGCCAGGGCCGTGAGGAGCTGCGCGGGATCTTCGCGGGCCTGATCGCGCAGCCGCCTGGCGAACTCGCTCGGGGGTGTCGCATGGTCGCCGTCGTTCAAATGCCTGAACGCCCACAGTGCCGCCTTTCGCCACGGCGTTGACTTCGAGCCCGGTCGCCGCCCTGTTCTCTTCCCCATCAGGTGCTCAACGCTCATCTGACTTGCCCTCCGGCCGCTGTCACTTTCAGGTCACTTCTCGTTGTTGCGGGGCTGGGATCCGCATATCGCCATTGTACCGCGGGGCGGGCCGCCTGCGGCACCCTGGCCGCCGGACTCGGGAGCAAGCGGCCCGGAGCATTGCCGTTGACAGGCTGCGGGGAAGGGAACATCATCCAGGGCCCCAGGCGGGACGCCGGGGGATAGCGTGCATGTTCGTGTTCATCGACGACTCGGGCGACGCCAACCTTCAAGTACGGCCCTACTACGCCCTCTCGGCGGTTGCCTTCCGGATCAAAGCGGAGACAGATGGCATCGGCGACAGGATTCATGAGTTGCGTAAGAACTGGGGCAAGAAGGACGGTTTCGAGTTCAAGTTCTCGAAGCTCGATCCGGACCGCCGGACGGAGTTTTTCCAGCGGGTTCGTGATTCACCTCTCCGGTACGCCTCATGTGTCCTGCGCAAAAAGGCCGCAATGGGAAAGAGTTGGCTACAAAGAACTTCCGTTTACGAGCGAGTAATGCGCGATCTGGTCGCTGTTCTTGGCGTCTACTTCAAGACCGTAGACGACGCCCAGGACAAGCCTCTGAGGGTCTCCGTGGTGGCGGACGAATGCACGGATCCGGACTACTGGAAGCATCTTGACGCTGCCTTCGGCAAGCTGCACTCAAAGGACGGCTTGAGGATGGCGAAAAAGCCGAAACCGGGCAAGTCGGCCTCCTCGAACCTTCTTCAACTGGCTGACATGGTCTGCGGGGCAGCTCGCTGGGACACGCCCGAGTATCGCAAGCTCCTTACTCAGGGCTGCTTGGATATCCGCCAGCTGCCGTGAAAGGCGAAGGGGCCTCTCGTCTTCCGAGAGGCCCCTTCGCATCGGGTCGAGGTGCGGCTTTTGGCGAACCAGTCATCGCCACGCGGTCCTCATAGGAGAGACCTTTTTGGCAGCGGTCAATGGTCGTTTTGCCTGGCGGACTGGTTACCGCTACCGCTGCCTGAGCGTGGCGCACTAGGACTGAACATTTCACTCGCCCATGTGAGATGCCCTTCTCCCCAGGTTCGCCCCGGCCGCCCTCTGCGCCCGGTGGCATAATTATTATCGGCGTTACAGCCCAACCTGTCAAGCCAAAGTCGCGATTCTCGAATCGTGGCATCGGCCGGGCGATAGCACAGACAGCCCATTCCTGAGTCCCGGCCACCTTCCCGCGCTTTTCACCCTACCTGCCTCTTTCGCTCGTTCGGAACCCTTCCCCATTTTCACCATGCGCAGCGCCGCCACTGCGGAGGGACCCATTCCGCCCTTTCCCCCGCAGGTCGGTTTTCCGGCAGGCGCCGGGGGCAGCGTAAGCCTCGGAGGGACCCGCGCGACCCCCGCCAGGGTCTGGCGACGATTCCCCGGCCCGGCCGCCTCCAGCCGGCCGCCCCCAGCCGGTAGTCTCGCCTCAAGTCATTGCAGTGATTTGACTTGCGGAAAACGATCTGCTAAGATCCCGTTCGTTCGCGGCGAGCTGCCGGCCGGCGAGCGGCGGGGCCGCGGCGAGCGGAGGGTACTGCGATGTTGACGAGCGAGCTGATGGCGTCGGTGTTCGGGGCAGACCGTGGCGACATGGCGCTGGTGGGGATGCCGCTGGTCCCGGCCGCAGCGCTAGCGGACGTGGCGACGGCAGCAGCGGACGGCGTGCGGCGTGGCCTGTCCTGGCTGCGGCGCCGGATCGGCCTGGCTGCGCTGGCGGTGGCCCAGCGGTGCGGGGTGGTGCCGGTGGCGACTGCGGCCGTGTCCCCGGTGGCGTCGCTGCCTCCGGTGGCGGACGTGGTGATCCCGTTCCAGGGGGGCGAGCCCTACGAGCCGGCCGGGGCGGCGCAGGCCGTCGAGGCGCAGGCCGCCCTGGCGACCGTGGAGCCGGTCCCCGCCCCGGCGGTGGCGGACGGGCTGCGGGCGGCCCTGGATACGCACGGGACGGTGCGGGCTGCGGCGCTTGCCCTGGGGATCGCTGAGTCCACCCTGCGAGGCCGCTGCCGCAAGGCCGGGGTGAAGCTGCCCGGCCGTCGCTGCCGCAAGGCGAACTGACCGCGGGCGGCATCGGCCCGGGCGCCTGCCGCGCCCGGGTTCCGCCTCTTCAGCTACGACACCGCTCTTTGACAACCCGAAACCGCTACAGCCAACCTCCCGGCGGCGCACGCGCTCAGCCGGGACTTGTGGCGGGGGACGAAGGCGAGAGGAGGCAAACGGGAGGGACAGAGAGGGATGAGGCAATCAGTTGGCCCCGCGGCGGTTGGCGCCGCCCGGGGCCGTGGCATTCGCTGCTAAGGAGCGAACGCAATGGCTACTGTCCCGAAGTCAACTAAGCCCGTCAAGCCCGTGTCTGGTGTCTGCCGCTGGGCGCGGCGCATCGGGGAAGGCGGCATCGACCCGCAAAGCGGCGTGCTGGTCATCAACGGCCAGCCCTACGGCGTGCTGGTCATGGCGGGCGGCTACCGGCTGGTGAAGCCGGACGGCACGGCCTACGACGTGAACGGCCAGACGTGGGAGTGCGACTGCCCCGACGCGACCTATCGCGGCCGGCAGTGCAAGCACAGCAAGGCCCTCCGGGCGGCCCTCCGGGCTGCCGGTCAACCGTAACCGGCAGCCGGGGGCGGGGTGACTCGCCCTCACCCCGCCCCCCGTTTCAGGAGGGCGCACCATGCTTCTACGCCACGCCACGCTCGCGCGCAACCTCGCGAGCATCTGCCGGGCCGGGCTGCTCGCCAGCAAGAGTCAGGGTAAGCTGCCGGCCGTCTGGCTGCACTCGCCGTCCTGTTCCGCGTGGGCCGGATGGCACACCGTCCGGCGCCACGGCGGCCGGATCGAGGGAGTCGTGATTCTGGAAATCGACGTGCCGCGGTCCTGGCTGCGGCGCTCGAAGAAAGGGCTGTGGTACTGTCCGCGTGACATCCCGCCGGATCGCATCCGCGGAGTCGTCACGTTCGCGGCGCTGGCCCGGTCGCCGGTCGAAGAGGCGGCTGGCCGCTGAACAACGCATCGGGGGCGGGGGATCGATCCCCCGCCCCCTTCCCTTCGCCCGAGAGAGGAACAAACCATGTTCGAGAGCGCTGACCTGATCCACCGTTACACCCGCGCCGACGCGCTCCGCGACGGCGTGCTGATCGATGTGTCTGCGACCGCCCGGGAAGCAGGCTTCAAGTACCCCGTGGCGCTGACGGCGGCCGCCTGGGTGAAGTGCGTCGTGGTCATGGCTTGCGCCGGTTTGCTCGTCCGCGGGGACGACCCGGCCGCCGCGGCCAGCGAGGCGCTGCGGGTGCTGGACGACCCGGCGGCGCACCGGCCGCTGGGCCAAGGGGCGGCGGCACTGGTCCGGGAGCGATACGACCGGGACGTGACCTTGCCGCGACTGGCGGCGTGGTTGGCCCAGTTGGCGGGGGGCGGCAAGTGAGGCTGCGCGTGCTGTTCGTCCACCGGGCGTTCCCGGCCCAGTTCGGCCGGCTCGCCGCGGAACTGAGCCGCCGCCACGGCTGGCACTGTCATTTCCTCGTCGAGCACCTGTCGCACTGCCCGCCGCCGTCGGCCGAGATGCTGGCGGCGCTCGACGTGCGCCAGTGGCCGCGCCCTGCCGGCAGCAAGACGGACGCCGAGACGCCCTGGCCGCAGGTCCACGGCCGGGCGCTGGCCTGTGCCCGCGCCGTGTTCGAGTTGGTGCGGGCGCGGCCCGACCTGCGCCCCGACCGGGTCGTCGGACACGGTGGGCTGGTGCCGACGCTGCTGCTGCGCCAGTCGCTGGCCTGTCCGCTGGTGGACTACTGCGAATACTACTTCGCCCCGCGCCACAACGACCTGACCTATCGCGTCGATCTGCCGCCGGTCGAGCCGGCCCTCTTCTACCCGCGCTGCATCAACGCGGCCACGCTGCTCAACCTGGCTGCCTGCGACGCCGCTTACACGCCGACGCACTGGCAACGACAATCGTTCCCCGAGTGCTTCCGGGGCAAGATCGAGGTCCATCCCGACGGGGTCGATGTCGAGCTGTACCGGCCGCGCCGGCTGGTGCCGTCCCTGGCCGCGCAAGGCATCCCGGACGGTGTGCGGGTGGTGACGTTTGTGGCGCGGGGGCTGGAATCGGTGCGGGGGTTCGACCTGTTCCTGGGACTGGCCCGCCGCGTCGCCGCCTCCCGGCCCGACGTCCATTTCGTCGTCGTGGGCGGGGAGACGACCCACTACGGCTGGGACCCGATCTTCACCGGCGGCCGCACCTTCAAGGAGTGGGTCCTGGGTCGCTTCGACGGCGAGCTGTCGCGCCTCCACTTCCTCGGCATGATCGATCCGCCGCACTTGGCCGACGTCCTGGCCCGCAGCGACCTGCACGTCTACCTGAGCGTGCCGTTCGTGTCGTCGTGGTCGCTGCGCAACGCCCTGTCGTGCGGCTGCGTCGTCCTCGCCGGGGACGTGGCGCCGGTGCGCGAAATCATCGAGCCGGGGCGGCACGGCCTGCTGGCGCCGCTATTCGACCTGGAGGAGCTGACGCGGACCGCCCTGCGCGTGCTGGATGACCCCGCCGCCCATGCGCCGCTGGGCGAGGCCGGGCGCCGGCTGGTCGAGGAGAAATACTCGCTGGACGTGGCGGTGCCGGCGTTGAAGGACTTTTTCGAGCGCGTAGGCGGCGCGAACGCGAAACCGCAAGAGGCTCGGTGATGGTCCGCTTTACAGCCGGGTTAGTTTTTCCGCGGCCTCGTGGGCGTTGGCGATGAAGCGGCGCATCAGCTCCGGATCCTTGCGGCCGGGGGCGCTCTCGACGCCGCTGGCCACGTCCACCGCGTAAGGCCGCACCAGCCGGATCGCCTGGGCGACATTGGCGGGCGTCAGGCCGCCCGCCAGGATCAGCGGCTCCGGCGGCTTGAATTCGGCCAGGAGGTGCCAGGGGGCCCGCTGTCCCGTGCCGCCCGGCTGCCCCGGCACGTGGGCATCGACCAGGATCGCCGACGGCGCCTTGCCCATGCCCCGGGCGGTGTCGAGATAACGTGTGATCTCTGCCAGGCCCTTCGCGTCGCGCACGGGGAACGCCATAATCATCTGAAAGGGGTAGGCGTCGCACAATTCGCGCTGGGTGCCGTACCACTGGAAGGTGCGGATGCGGCCCAGCGCGTTGAGCGCCTGGAAGACGCCGCGCAACGGCTGGTTGACGTACAAGGCGACCGGCTCGACGAACGGCGGCAGCTCGCGCAGGATGGCCTGGGCCGTGACGGGGGTGATGTGGCGCTTCGAGCCCTCCCAGAAGTTCAACCCGACGGCGTCGGCGCCGAGCAGGGCGGCGGTGCGGGCGTCCTCAATGGTCGTGACGCCGCAAACCTTGATGCGCAGGCGGTGGTTCATGGGAGGCTCCGGGTGCCGACAGCCGCTTGCGGCTTCGCACTTGCGAAGCCGCAAGCGGCCAAGCGGCGCCGCGGTGCATTTTACCCTGGCAACGCCGGCCGCGACACCGCACAATGAGGAAAGACACCGCTCGCACTCCCACCGCGAGGTTCGCATCCGATGAGTTGGCTCCTCCTGACCGCCGCCCTCTTCCCCGCCCCCGGGCTACCGACCGCCACCGACGCCAAGTTGCCGATCACCGGCCTCGCCCCGGCGAAGTACGTCCCTGCCCTGTGCAGCGTCACCTACCCCGTCACGACCCACTCGCCCGACTGCCAGAAGTTCTTCGACCAGGGGCTCGGCTACACCTACTCCTACGTCTGGATGGAGGCGGCCCGCTCGTTCGAGACGGCGCTGCGGTACGACCCCGACTGCGCCCTGGCCTCGTGGGGATTGAGCCGTGCCCTGGAGCACTTCCCCGGCCACGGGGACGCCGCCAAGGCCGCCCAGAAGGCGTACGACCTGCGCGACAAGGCCAGTCACCGCGAACAGCAGTTGATACTCGCCCGCATGCAGGAGAAGGGGCTGCTGCCCGGCGTCGGCGACCCGGAGACACGCCGCAAAGCCGCCATCGCCACCATCGACAACATGCTCGCCCTGTACGACGACGACGAGGAGGCGTGGTACTACCGGGCGCACCTCGACGGCGGGGCGGACCTCTTCGGGCGGCGGCTGTCGGCGGTGCCGTTCTACAAGGCGCTGCTGCGCGTCAATCCGCTGCACCCCGGCGCCAACCACGAGCTGCTGCACTACTACGAGCAGTCGAAGCGGCCGGCCCTGGGCTGGGTCTACGCCGAGAACTACATCAAGTCGTCGCCGGGCATCCCGCACCCGTTCCACATGCAGGCCCATCTGGCGACGCGCCTCGGCCGCTGGGACAAGACCAGCGACCGTTCCGCCCACGCGATTGAGCTTGAACGCGCCTACCACAAGGAGATGAACGTCGCCCCCCGGGACGACCCGCAGTTCGACCATCACATGGAGGTGCTGACGCGCTCGCTGATCCACGACGGCCGCTTCCGCGAGGGCCGGGCCATCAAGCAGGAGGCGTGGGACGCCGGGCTGCGCCACTGGGAGCAGTGGTTCCGTCTGTACCTCGCCGCGCGCGATTACGACGAGGCGCTGAAGGTCGTGCAGCGCTACCGCAAGAACGACAAGTTGCGGGCCGCCTACCTGGCGGCGCAAGTCTATCTGCACCAGGGCGACGCGGAACGAGCCACCCCCGAGGTCGAGACGCTGCAGCACGCGTTCGTCGATCACAAGGACGACCGGACGCTGGAGACGCGCTTGTGGGAAGTGCAGGGCGTGCTGATGTGCCGGACCGGCGGCGTCGATGCCGGGCTGAAGTTGCTGGCCCGCACCGTGGAGCGGACGAAGAGCGACTTCCTCTATCACTCATGGGGCGGCGGCGGTTACTTCATGGAAATCTGGGGCACCGAGGCGCTGCACGGCGACCGCCTCGACATGGCCGAGGAGGCGTTCCTGGAGGCGCTGGCTCACGACCCCGCCAGCGTGCGCGGGGCGATGGGAATGCAGGTGCTGTGCGAGCGCCAGGGGCGGACCGAAGAGGCGAGGCGCTTCGCGGAACTGGCCCGCAAGTGCTGGAACCGGGCCGACGCGAAGGACTTTGAGGCCGAACTGGCCGCGATGCGCGACAAGGAGAGCACATCCCATCGCACCGCCCTCCCGGCACGGCCATCGAACACGATTGAAATTAACCAGACCCCCATTGACTGAAGCCCGGCCGATTGATGCGCCGTGTGTGCATCCGGAGCAAGTGCCGCGCGGCTCTGCGAGCCGCCGCTAACCGGACGAGGGAGCCTGCTCATGCGACGACTGCCTGTTCTTTTCGTGTGTTTCGTGTGTTTCGTGGTGACGATCCGGGCGGCGGACGAGCCGTGTGTCTCCGGCACGGCCGTCGGCGGCAAGCCGGGGCCCTACACCTTCCTCGTGGCGACCGGGCCGCAGCGCGGCCAGCTGACGTGCTACATCTGCGAGACGGGGGAACGGCCGGCGGTGATCGTCTTCGCCCGCTCGATGAGCGACCCGCTCGCCAAGCTGGTCAAGGGACTCGACAAGGGCGTAACCGACCACAAGGCCAAGGAGTTGCGGGCCTGGGTGACTTTCCTCAGCGACGACCAGACGAGCCTTGACCCGAAGCTCGTGGCCTGGGCCAAGAAGCACGCGGTCCGCGACGTGCCGCTGGGCGTGTTCGAGGACGTCGGCGGACCCCCGACCTACAAGCTGGCGAAGGACGCCGACGTGACAGTCCTGCTCTACGTCAAGCAGAAGGTGGTCAGCAACTTCGCCTTCCGCGCCGGCGAACTGAGCGACACCAAGGTGGATGAGGTGCTCAAGGAGTTGCCGAAGGTCGCCGGCAAGTGACGCCCCGCCGAACTGTGCCGGGCGTGGACACCGCGCGGTGTCCACGCCCGGTTCATTTGGGGCCTACCCTTGGGCCGTATGCGCGGGTGCCGAGGCGACATCCATGTGCGGTGGGGCGGTGGCGGCGCGCGGCCGGCGCCGGAGGCAGTAATCGACTGAGAGCACACCGCTGCCGAGCAGGATGAGGGCGGCGCACTGGATGAGCAACGCGAAGTTGTACTCCGCGCCCACATCCAGGGAGGACAGCGGGCGAGCGGTCGGGCCGACTTCGCCCGGCATGAACCCCTTGGTAGTGCCGACGATGTACCAGGCGCCGAGCATGTCGCAGCTGAGGCCCAGTGCCGCGATCCGCGTGAGCAGGCCAAGGAGCAGGGCGACCCCGGCGAGCAACTCCGTCCAAGCCACGACAGGTTGGAAGTAGGGGCCGAGTTCCTCCCACCAGTTGGTGCCCCAGTCGGTCCGGAGTTTCTGGTAACCGTGCAAGATGAAGATGATCCCCAGGCCCACGCGCAGCACCAGGCTGGCCCCGTCGCGTACGGAGAGGTGCTTGAACATACCCTTCCCTTTCTGAAGTGAAGTGAGACAAGCCGGCACCGGACTGTGCGAGGGCCGTGCGACGGCGGAAGCTCTCGCTGCCGCCCGCGGTGCGGGAGAGGAGTGGCCTGCGCGGCTGGCAGCGGTGCGACAATCGGACTACTTCGGGAGCTTTGCGCTGTACGATACCCGACGGTCGGGGGAGCGACAAGAACAAAGTGGTTAAGGGCACGAGCCGCGGCTCGTGCAACGGCTACTCGGAAAAGGAAACGCCTTGCTGTCCTCGCCCCTCCGCTTGCCGTATACTGAGGATCCCACCCGCCCGTCGCCCGGCCGGCGACCACCCCACAGCGAGGCTCCCGATGTCGCAGCGCTCCCTCCTTGGTCTTCCCTTCCTGGGCCTGTCGGTCCTCCTCGTCGCCGTCCGGGCGGACGAGGCGGCCGAGCCGAAGCCCGCGCCGGTCGATTTCAACCGCGAGGTGCGGCCGGTGCTGTCCAAGAACTGCTTCGCCTGCCACGGCCCCGACGCCGCCGGCCGAGCCAGCAAGCTGCGCCTCGACCGTCGCGAGTCGGCCACGGCCCGGGACAAGAGGGGGAACGCCGCCATCGTCCCCGGCGCCCCCGAGAAGAGTGAACTGGTCCGCCGAATCGGCAGCGGCGACGACGAGGTGCGGATGCCGCCGCCGGAGGCCAAGAACCGCTTGACGCCGGAACAGGTCGCCACGCTGAAGCGCTGGGTCGCGGAAGGGGCGACTTACGCCGAGCACTGGGCGTTCGTCCCGCCGCGACGGCCGGCGCTGCCGGCGGTGAAGGACAAGGCGTGGCTGCGCAACGGCATCGACAATTTCGTCCTGGCGCGGCTGGAGAGGGAGGGCCTGAAGCCGTCGGCGGAGGCCGACCGGTACACGCTGCTGCGCCGCGCCAGCCTCGACCTACGCGGCCTGCCGCCGGCCCCTGAGGAGGTCGCGGACTTCGAGAAGGACACGGCGCCCGACGCCTACGAGAAGGCTGTCGATCGCCTCCTCAAGGACAGCGCCCTCGGGGAGCGCTGGGCGCGGACGTGGCTGGACCTGGCGCGCTACGCCGACTCGGCCGGCTACGGCTCCGACCCGCTGCGGCCCAACGTCTGGCGCTACCGCGATTGGGTCATCGACGCCTTCAACCGCAACCTGCCGTTCGACCAGTTCACCGTCGAGCAGATCGCCGGCGACCTGCTGCCGAAGGCCACGCTGGAGCAGCGCGTGGCGACGACGTTCCACCGCAACACCATGACCAACACCGAGGGGGGCACCGACCGCGAGGAGTTCCGCGTCGCCGCCGTCAAGGACCGCGTCGATACGACGATGCAGGTGTGGATGGGGCTGACGATGGGCTGCGCCAAGTGTCACAGCCACAAGTTCGATCCCATTACGCAGAAGGAGTATTACCGCTTCTTCGCCGTCTTCAACCAGACGGCCGACAACGATCAGCCCGACGAGAGCCCGACGATCCCCGCGCCGACGCGCGGCCAGGAGGTGCAGGTCACCCGGGCCGACGCCCGCATCGCCGAGCTGCGCAAGCAACTGGACGTCTCGACGCCGGAGCTGGCGGCCGCCCAGGCGAAGTGGGAAGCGGAACTGCGGCCGCACTCCGAGTGGGTCGTGCCGGAGCCGCTGTCGGCGAAGTCCGAGGGCGGGGCGGCGCTGAAGACGCTGCCCGACAAATCGATCCGCGCCGAGGGGACGAACCCGGCCAACGACACCTACACGATCACGGCGAAGGTCGATCTGAAAGGGATCACGGCGTTCCGGCTGGAGGTCATCCCCGACGCGGCGCTGCCGGGCGGCGGGTCGGGTCGGGCGGGCGACGGCAACTTCGTGCTGTCGCGCTTCGCCGTCACCGCGGAGCCGGCCGGGCAGGAAGGGAAAGCGCCCGCGGGCCGCTTTGTCCGGGTCGAGGTTCCCGGGGAAGGCAAGAGCCTGTCGCTGGCCGAGGTGCAGGTCTTCGGCGGCGGTCAGAACCTGGCGCGCAAGGGCGAGGCGTCGCAGTCCAGCACCGACTACGACGGCCCGGCGAAGCTGGCCATCGACGGCAACACCGACGGCGATTACTTCCGCTCGAAGTCGGTCACGCACACCCGGATCGAGGCCAACCCGTGGTGGGAGGTGAAACTCGACGCGCCGGCCTCGATCGAGCAGATCGTCATCTGGAATCGCACCGACGGCGGCACCGGCGCCCGGCTGGCCAACTTCCGCGTGTCGGTCCTCGACGACGCCCGCAAGGTCGTCTGGCAGCAGAGCGTGGCCGAGCCGCCGGCGCCGAAGCGCGAGTTATCGCCGACCGGCAAGCAGATGGTGGCGCTGGCGCAGGCGCTCGCCGATCACGCGCAGGACAAGTTCCCCGTCGCGGCGGCGATCGACCAGCCCGACGCGACGAAAAGCGGCTGGGCCGTCGGCCCGGAGATGAAGTCGGGGCACGCCGCGGTGTTCGTGGGCGCCGCGCCGCTCGGCGGCGGCCCGACGCTGCTGACGTTCCGCCTGGAGCATCGCTTCAAGACGGCCGGCCACAACCTGGGGCGCTTCCGCCTGTCGGTGACGAACGACGCGCGCGTGCTTCAGCGCTCGGCCGTCCCCGCGGCCCTCCTGGCGATCATCGACACGCCGGCCGAGAAACGCACCCTGGAGCAGCAGGCGAGCCTCGCCGCCCACTACCGCACGGTGGCGCCGGCGACAAAAACCCTCCGCGATGAGATCGCCCGCCTGGAGAAGTCGCGGCCGGTGCCGGTGATGCTGCCGGTGATGGTGGAGCTGCCGCCGGAGCGACACCGTGCGACGAACGTGATGGTGAAAGGCAACTTCCTCGACAAGGGGGACAAGGTCGAGGCGGGCATCCCGTCGTCGTTCCACCCGCTGCCGCCGGGGTCGGCCCTCGACCGGCTCGGCGTGGCGAAGTGGATCGTGGCGCCGGAGAACCCGCTGACCGCCCGCGTCGCCGTGAATCGGTTCTGGGCGCAGCTGTGGGGCACCGGCCTCGTCGCCACGGAGGAGGACTTCGGCACGCAGGGCGAATTGCCGAGCCATCCCGAGCTGCTCGACTGGTTGGCGACGGAATACGTTCGCCTCGGCTGGGACACCAAGGCGCTGTTGAAAATGATGGTGACGTCGGCGGCCTATCGGCAGTCGTCCCGGGTGACGCCGGAACTGATCGCGAAAGACCCGAAGGACCGTCTGCTGACGCGCGGGCCGCGCTTCCGGTTGGAGGCGGAAATGGTGCGCGACCAGGCGCTGGCGCTGAGCGGCCTGTTGAGCCGGAAGGTCGGCGGGCCGTCGGTGTACCCGCCGCAACCGCCGGGCCTGTGGCAGGCGGCGTTCAACGGCCAGCGCACCTACCCGACCAGCACCGGCGAGGACCGCTACCGCCGTGGGCTGTACACCTTCTGGCGGCGAACGATCCCGTACCCTTCGATGACGACGTTCGATGCCCCGAGCCGCGAAACCTGCACGGTGCGCCGGGTGCGGACCAACACGCCGCTGCAGGCATTCGTCACTCTCAATGATCCGGTGTTCGTCGAGGCGGCGCAGGCGCTGGCACGGCGAATCCTGAAGGAGGGGGGGGCCGGCGCCGAGGATCGAGCGAAGTACGGCTTGCGGCTGGTACTGGCACGGCCGGCGTCGGCGGAGCAGGTGAAGCGCGTCGTGGCGCTGTTCGAGGAGGAGCGGGAACACTACAAGAAAGACGCCCAGGCGGCGACGGCGCTGGCGACCGACCCGCTGGGGCCGCT
>DATFNV010000564.1:0-11490 GCA_035266225.1 Gemmataceae bacterium | reverse complement strand
GGCGCCTCGCGCATCACCTTCTCGGCGACGCTACCCATCAGCAGCCGCTCCAGACCGGAGCGCCCGTGCGTCCCCATCACGATCAGGTCGATGGCGGCGTCGCGGGCGTAATCGACGATCTCCGCCGCCGGGTCGCCCTCGAGCAGGACGTGATATGTGAGGATGCCCTCGTTGACGGGGCGGATCTGTTCGAGTTGTTCCTGCCAGTAGGAGCGGTCCTCGCCGTCGCCGGCCGTCTCCGGGGCGCCGAACCCTCCCGGGTAGACGTAAAGGATCGTCAGGCTGGCGCCGTGACTCTCGGCGAGGGCGACGGCGTGGAAGTAGGCCTGGTTGGAGTAGGGCGAGAAATCGGTCGGGTAAAGGATCTTTCGGATGCGGATCATATCGCACCTCCCCGCAAGGGCGGCCGGGATGAGAAAGGAATGCCGGCAACTCTGTCTGCATGGTAACAAGCGCGCGGCGCCGCCGCAAAGGGGGAACCGGTGGTTGTCGGCTTCTTGGCTTGCCGTTTCGCGCCGGTGCGATGAGCCCGGTCAAGAGAGGGCGGCCAGCGCCAGACCCGCGCCGAGGGGCAGCAGCACGGCAGCGACGCGGAGGAGTCCGCGCCAAAGGGGTGCCGGATCGGGGGAGGGCAGCAGCGTCACCGCACCAAGGAGGAGCGGGGCGGCGAGCAGCAGAAGGTAGCTCGCGGCCGGCACGTCGCCGTAGCCGTTGAAGTAGGCGGCAAAGAGCAGCCCGGGCAGCAACACGCTCAGGCACGCGACGCCGGCCTGGACGACTCCCTCGCGCGGCCGCCGCCAGGCAACGATGGCCCAACCGCCCATCGTCCCGGCCACGACGCCCCCCATCTGGGCGACCCGCGTGAAGGCGGCGAACTCGGCGACCGCGGCCGCGGCGAGGCCGACTCCAGCGAGCAGGGCCGGCGTCACGGCACTCGGCCGGCGGCGGGCGGACAGGTCGAGGACTCCCCACAGGGCGAGGACGACCAGCGCGACGACCGGATACCAGGAGAGGGCGATGGGTTTGGGTTCCCGCGCCGCCTGCGCCCGGACGAGGAGCCCGGCCGTCAGCCCCACCACGAGCAGGCGGCCGACCCAGCGAACGGCGCGCGAGCCTTTCCCGATTTGTTCGATCCATCCTGCAGCGGCGGCCAGGAGCCCCAGCAGCGGCAGCCAGTCCCACGCCTCGACCGGTCTGTAGATTTCCCGGCCGATCTGCCCCGTCGCCGCCAGGGCCGCGAAGCCCGCCGCCAGGCCGGCACCGACGGCCGCCGGCTCCCCGCCCCCGAGGCGCACCGCCAGCAGCAGCGCAACCACGGTGACCAGCGCGGGCACCAGCAGGCCGTAGCCGACGGCGTTCAGGATGACGTCCGGCGAAGGCAGCATAAGGCGGACTGAGAGGGCGGCGGCGAGCCCCTGGCCCGCCGCCGCGAAGGACGGAGCGAGCCTACTTCGCCGCCTTGATCTCCTTCGAGACGAAGGACGCCTTGGGGTGCTTCTTGACGTCGAAGAAGTCAGGGCCCTTCAGGTGCGTGGTGAGCTTTTTCGTCTTCTCGTCATCGTCGGTCCAGATCGAGTCGGTGTCGATCTCGACAGTGATGGTGCTCTTGGTGACGTCGGTATCCATCGGCTTGATGCTGCCGGAGAACGCTTTGAAGCCGCCGTCGTGCATCCCCTCCTTCTTGCTGCCGATGAAGTCGATCTTGGTGTTTTCCGGGGTGATCGCGCCGGCGTCGGCGCCCTTCCGGCCGACCTTCACCGACACCTTGATCATCACCTCCTTGTTCACCTGCGCCGGGTTGAAGTTGATGCCGAAGTCCGTGCGGTCGATCGTAAAGGTACCGTTGAGCGTGAGTGCGTCTTCCGTCCCCGTCACCTTCGCCGGGAATGAAATCGACTTGGTGGTCCCGTGCAGCGTCAGGTCGCCGGTGATGACGTGGGTGCTGTCGTCCTTCGGCTTGCCGCTGCCGTCCGTCGTTGTCGGGGAAGTCTTGCCGGAGGATCCGCTCCCGTTGCCGCCGGTGCAGCCCGGCACGGCCAGGGACGCCGCCAGAATCAGGGTGACGAATACATTGCGCATCTGCCGACTCCTTTCGTCAGTCCTCACTGAGGATGACTGGAATGAAGGGACATGGAACAGCTTCAGGGAATTGTTGTAGGGAGCAGACGCGGCGGAGGCGACAGCCGCTTGCGGCTTAGAAACTGTTTCACTAATGGCGAGCGGCGCGGCGTCAGCCCGCCGGTTTCGGCTTCACCGGCGGGCTGACGCCGCGCCGCTCGCCATTAGTGAAATGATTTCTTAGCGGATTCCAGGCTTCCGCTAAGCCGCAAGCGGCTGTCGCAACACACTGTCAATTCAGCTCCACCGCCTCTTCCCAGTGCTCGTAGAGCTGAGCCAGCTCGGCCTTCGTCTCCTCGAACGCCTTCGTCGTCTCCTTCACCTTGTCACCGTCGCGGTACAACTCCGGCGAGGCCATTTGTTCTTCCAGGGCGCGCAGCCGCGTTTCCGTGGCGGCGATGTCGGCTTCGATCTCTTCGGTCCGGCGGTAGGGGAAGCGCCGCTTGCGCTTCGCCGGTTTTTCCGCCGCCCGCGACGACTCCCTGGGCTTCTCCTCCTTTTTCGGAGGTTGCATCTCCGCCTGCACGGCCCGCATGCGCTCGTAAGTGTCGTAATTGCCGTGGATGACCTGCGCCCGGCCGTCGCCCAGCACGACCAGCAGATCGACGACGCGGTTGAGGAAGTAGCGGTCGTGGCTGACGACGACGACCGTCCCCTCGAACTCCAGCAGCGCCCGCTCCAGCGCGTCGCAGGCCCAGATGTCGAGGTGGTTGGTCGGCTCGTCCAGCACCAGGACGTTAACGCCCAGGGCCACCAGCCGGGCCAGGGCGCCCCGGCTGCGCTCGCCGCCGGACAACTTGCCCACCTGCTGGTAGACCTGGTCGCCGGTCAGGCCGAAGCGCCCCAGTAGGCTGCGCATGCGCGGCTCGTCGATCTCCGGGTCCGGCTCGGGCCAGACCGCCTTGAGGAGCGGCTGGTCCTCGGGCAGCCCCTTGAGGTGCTGGTCGAGGTAGCCGAAATCGACCAGGTGGCCGCGCCGTACCTCCCCCGACGTCGGCTCCTCGTCGCCCATCAAGATGCGCAGCAGCGTCGTCTTGCCGCTGCCGTTGCGGCCCATGATGCCCAGGCGCTTGCCGCGCTGAAGTTGAAAGCTCAGCCCCTCGAACAGCGGTTCGTCGTACGCCTTGCCGAGGTCGGACGCTTCGAGGACCACGTCGCCGGTGCGGCGCACCTCGCCGAAGTGCATTTGCGGGGTCTCGATCATCGTCGGCCGTTCGACGCGCTCCAGGCGGTCCAGCGCCTTCTTGCGTGACTGCGCCTGCTTGGCGAGCTGTCCGTAGTGGACGCGGCGGATGTAGTCTTCCTGCTTGGCGATGTACTCCCGCTGCGTCTCCCACTCTTTCAGCTCGCGCTCGTAGCGCTCCTGGCGCTGCCGCCAGTAGGCCGCGTAGTTGCCGGGGAACGAGGCGATGCGGTGGTCGTGCAGCTCGAAGACCTTGGTGACGACGCGGTTGAGGAAGTAACGGTCGTGGCTGACCAGGAGCATCGCCTCCGGCTGGCGCACCAGGTAGTCTTCGAGCCAGCGCGTGGCGTCGATGTCGAGGTGGTTGCTCGGCTCGTCGAGCAGCATTACGTCGGGGGCGGCCAGGAGCATCTTGGCCAGGAGCAGGCGGCGCTGCTGTCCGCCGCTAAACGTGCTGAGCGGGCGGTGGTATTCCTCCTTGCGGAAGCCGAGACCGTCGAGGACCTCCTCGACGCGGTGATCGACATTGTAGGCGTCGTGGTGGCGCAGCAGCTCGTTGAGGCGGTCGTAGCGCGCGGCCAGCGCGGCGCGCTGGGTGTCGTCGGTGGCGCGGGCCAACGCCTCCGCGGTACGGACCATGTCGTCGTGGGCGGCGAGCAGTTCGTCGAGGGCGCTGCGCGCCTCGGCGAAGAGGGTGTGGCTTGCGTCGAGGTCGGGGTGCTGCTGGAGGAGGCCGACGCGGGCGCCGGCGTGCAGGCGTGACTCGCCGTCGTCGGGCTTGTCGAGTCCGGCGAGGAGGCGCAGGAGGGTCGTCTTGCCGGCGCCGTTGGGGCCGACCAACCCGACGCGGTCGCCGGCGTACAGCTCGAAAGCGACGTCCTCGAACAGCGGGCCTTCGTCGAAGCCGCGCGTCAGACGAGAGCAACTCAGTAGAAGCATAGTTTCATTGATTGGCGAGCGGGGGGCGTAAGCCCCCCGGTTTTCGGTAGGGTAGGCACCGGGGGGCTTACGCCCCCCGCTCGCCGGTCTCACAGGGCCGGTTGATCGGGCCGCGCCAGCAGGAAGCGCTCGCTGAAACTCTTGTCGGGGGCGACGGCGGCGGCGCGCCGGAACAGCGGCCGGGCTTCCTCTTGCCGGCCATCAAACCACAACTGGTAGGCATACAGGAAGAGCAAAACCGAGTCGTCCGGGTGGCGGGCCAGGGCGTCTTCGAGGGCCTGCAGGTGCTCGGGCAGGTCGCTGACGTTGTCCTCGTAGAGCGTCACCGGCCGGAACTTCGCGGTCGGCCAGTCGGGCTCGAGGCGCATGCCGGCCTGGATGGCCTCGACCGCCTCGTCGTACTTGCCCAGGGCGACCTCGGCCTGGGCCAGCAGGAAGTCGGCGCGGGCGTCGTTGGGGTTGACGTGGGCCGCCTGGCGGAAGCGCTGGGCGGCCCGGCCGTACTCGCCGGCGGCGAAGGCGGCCTTGCCCAGGGCGTTCAGGCGAGCGCTCTCGGCGCGCGGGTCGGCCTCGGGCCGCGGCGGCCGCGGCAATTCCGGCGCCTCCTCGGGCGGCTTCTCCTTCGCCGGCGGCTTGGCGGGGGGAGCCTCCGGCGGCTTCGGCGCCGGGGGGACCGGCGGCACCGGACGGCCGCGCTCCTCGGGACGGACTGGTCGAAAGCCGCCCGGCCGCGGCTTCTCCTCGGGCGGCTCGACCTCCTCGAGTCGCGGCCGGGGCAGGGGCCGGGCCACCTCCACGACGACGGGTTGCGCCGCGACGACCAGCGGCGGCGGCGTAACCACCTGCACCAGGGTCAAGCGACTGACGCCCACCGGATAGTAGGGATAGCCATAATAGGTGGAATAATGCGCGGAGCCGCCCGAGACGAACGCCGAGAGATGACTGTGCCGGCCGGTCCTGCTGAAACCGATGCCGAAGCCGCCGGCGGAGTAATCGGCGATGTAAGGCGACGGCAGGACGATGGCCTGGGCCCGGGCCGCCGGTGGGCAGACCAGCAGCGCCAGCAGCAGCGGCGGCCACACGCGCGCGTACTTCATGAGGGCAGTCCTTTCCGACCGCTGGGGCCCGGGGGCGATGGCCTCGGTTCTTCTGAGATTATCGATTGTGGCGGCAATGGGGGCAAGCGCGAACCGCCGAGAATGGGACGAGCGGCCGAGGGAGGGATCAGTTGCGCTCGCTTTCGCCGGGCCGCAGCGGCATCGGCAGCCACGGCTCGGCACGGCGCGGCACCGGCAGGAAGCGGTCCCAGCGCGAGCGGGCCGGCGGCCGCAGGGCCATCTCGGCGAAGACCGCCGACAGCGTCTGCGTCAGCGACCGCAGCAGCAGCCCGGGCGCCGCGTTCTTCGACAGGAACGCCGCCGCCCCTTCTCGCAGGACACGCACCGGCAGGGCCGGGTCGTCGTCGCTGGACATCAGGAGCACATCGACGTCGAGACGCCGCCGCCGCAGGTGGCGCAGCAACTCCACGCCGTCGAGGTCGGGCATGTGGAAATCGACGACCGCCAGCCGGATGCCGCCGCGCTCCAGCAGACCCAGGCCGCGCCTCCCCCCGAGCGCCGTCTCGACGCCGTAGCCGCGGTCGCGCAGGTACTCGGCGAGCGTTTCCAGCCAGATGCGGTCGTCGTCGATCAGGGCGATGCGGGGTGAGGCGCTCATGGGGGGGACTCCTTTGACACGATTTATCGATTCGCGCTGCAGCGCGAGCGCGAATCGATAAATCGAGCCGCAGCGATTCGATCACGCCCCGCGGACGCTGATCTGTCGCGGCTTGGCCTGCTCCACCTCGACGAACACCTGCTCGGCGTCCTCCCACACGTTGACGGCCGGGTAGCCCCCGGCCGGGCCCCGCCCCAGGGACCGCCGTCCTCCCCCCAGCGAGAGAAGAGTCGGTTCATCTCCTCCTGCAGCTGGTGGAGTTGGTCCCCACCGGGTTGGCTACTTGCCAGCGCGACGTTGTCATGAATTGGTCTCCTTTCATGAGAGGGTCCGTGTCAGCCCGGTGAATCGCCGGGGAAATGTCGGTCTTGGCCCTGGTAAGTAAGTGCAAGGGGCGTGCCAGTGCCGGCTCGTTCCTGCCGGGTCGCCGCAAGGGCGAAATTCGCAAGGATTTCCGGCGAGAACGGCCGATAAGTGTGGGAAGGGCCCTGCGCCGATTTGGCGCGCGCGGCCACTGGCGGAGGTCATTTTGACAGGGAGGAGATTGGGCGGCGCCTCGCCCCTCGTGTAAGGTCGGCGCCTCTTGATCGGTATAGTTTTAGCAGTTATCCCCGGGGCGGCGCGAGTCAGCGACAGGCAAGCAGGCGACCGCCCCCCACCTCGTTTGACAACCCCCTCCTCGCCCTTAGAATGTTTCGTGAGGTGGGGGTGAAGAATAGCCAGAAAGGAGCCGCGTCGTGAAGGTCCTTACCGCCATTCCCGTTTATAACGAAGAGCGGCACCTGCTCAAAGTCCTCCGCGAGGTGCGCCGCCACACCTCGGAAATCCTCGTCGTCAACGACGGCAGCAGCGACCGCACCCCCGACCTCCTGGCCGAGCAGCACGGGCCGCGCGTCGTCACCCACGCGCACAACCGCGGCTACGGCGCCGCCCTCGTCTCGGCCTTCAACTACGTCCTGGGGCACGACTTCGACGTGCTGGTGACGATGGACTGCGATGGCCAGCACGAGCCGGCCCGCATCCCGGTCCTGCTCGAAGCCATCCACGATTGCGACATCGTTTCCGGCAGCCGCTACCTCCGCGACTTTCGCCAGGACACCCTCGCCCCGGAAGACCGCCGCCGGATCAACCGGCAAATCACGCAGGAGTTGAACGACCGTTTCGGCCTGAACCTGACCGACGCCTTCTGCGGCTTCAAGGCGTACCGCACCGGCGCTCTCGCCCGGCTGCGCATCACCGAGACCGGCTGGGGGATGCCGTTGCAGCTGTGGGCTCAGGCGGCGCTGATGGGACTGCGGATCAAGGAGGTCGGCGTCCCGCGCCTGTACCTCGACCCCAAGCGGGCCTTCGGCGGCGTCCTCAACGACGCGGAGGAGCGGCTGGCCTACTACCGCCGCATCCTCGCCGCCGCCGAGGCTGATTTTGCTTGCCCGTGGCTGCCGGCGTGTCCTACGTCCAGCCCGCTGTCCGAAGGGACGTGCCGGTGAGCGCCACTCATCAGGTGCGGGCGCCGAAAGAGGACGGCGCCGTGGTCGCGGAGCCGCCGCTCAGTGAGGCGCCGGGGCTGGCGTCGGCGAACGCAACTTCGCTTGACAACTCTTCCCTCACAATTCTCGGCCGCGGGTGGCGCGACCTCATGTATGACGCGCGTAGCACCATGAGAGACGCGGCTGTCGCTTACTTGAAAGAAGTGGACGGCGTCTCCACCTACTGGAAAGTCGCTAGCTTCGTCATGACAGGCCACCAGCCGGAGCTTTTCCACCCCGGCGTGTGGGTGAAGAACTACGCCCTACGCAGCATCGCTGGGAGAATTGGGGCGGTGTCGTTCAACCTGATCGTGGACAACGACGCGGTCAAATCGACGATGCTTCATTTCCCCGCGATGGACGAGCAGACGCCGTACCGGGCGACAGAGCCCTTTGACACCCCCGCGGTCGGCGAGCCTTACGAAGAGCGCAAGGTGCAGGATGAGGCCCTCTTCGCCAGTCTGCCACAGCGCGTCCGTGTCGCCTGGCCGTTCCAACCGCTGGTCCAGGAGTTCTGGAATGAGGCGATGAAAGTTGCCCCGCGGACATCTTTGCTCGGCGACCGCCTCGCGGCAGCGCGCCGGGCCATCGAACGACGCTGGGGCTGTAACAATCTCGAAGTGCCGGTCAGTGCCGTCTGTCAAACCGAGCCGTTCGCCTGGTTTGCCTGCGACTTGCTGACGAACCTGCCGCGACTGCACGCCACCTATAACGACTCCGTTCACGACTACCGCCACTGCTACGGCCTGCGCAGCCCCAGCCATCCGGTGCCGGACCTGGCCGCGGAGGGCGACTGGCTCGAAGCGCCGTTCTGGGCCTGGCGCCCCGGCCAGGCGCGCCGCGGCCGGCTGATGGTACGGCTCACGCCTGAGACGGTCGAGCTGCGCGCCGGCGGCGAATACTGGCCGTCGCTGCCGCGCGAGCCCGAGGCGATCGTGCGGGCCTTCCTCGACCTGGGGAAGCAGGGCTTCAAGGTGCGCAGCCGGGCGCTGACCAACACGATGTACGCCCGGCTGTTTCTGTGCGACCTGTTCATCCACGGCATCGGCGGCGGAAAATATGATGAAGTGACCGACGCCATCATCCGCCGCTACTACGGCGTCGAGCCGCCGGCCTACCTCGTCCTGTCGGCGACGCTGCTGCTGCCGCTGCCGCACTACCCCGTCAACCTCGATGACTGCCGCCGCCTCCGGCGCGAGGCGCGCGACCTCTATTTCAACCCGCAGTGCCATCTCGATGACAGCGCACTGTCACAGCCGCAGGTTGCGGGGCTGGCGGCGCGCAAGGAGGCGCTGGTGCGCCAGGAGCCGGCCGACCGGCGCGGCCGGCGCGAGCGCTTCCGACAGATCCGTGAAGTGAACGAACTGCTGCGCGCGTTCGTCGAGGGCGGGCTGGAAGCGCTGCGCCAGGGGGAGGCGGAGTGCGAGGCCGAGGTGCGGGCCAACGCGATCCTGAAGCGGCGCGACTATCCCTTCGTCCTTTACCCCGAGCAGACGTTGCGGCCGTTCTGCGAACAGTTCCTGACGGCGGGTGCTACTGAGCGGCGCTCGTAGTGACCGCATTTATGCGGTCGTGTCGGCGAACGACCGCATAAATGCGGTCACTACGAGCGCGGTCGGCGAACGACCGCATAAATGCGGTCACTACGAGCGCGGTCCCGGACGCTCCCGCGAAGCGTCGCTAAACTGTCCCGGGATTCCCCGACCCTAGCGAGGCCGACTCAGCGATGAGCACTGCGCAAGACCCCTGGTTCCAGTCTCTCTTTGCCGACCGCATCGGCGGTGCTGGCTACGGCAAGGACACCAAGATCTACAAGTTCGAGAAGATCAAACGCGCCAAGCGCGCCGCCCTCGCCGCCCACCCCGAGCGCCAGCTGCTCGACTTCGGCATCGGCGAAAACGACGAGATGGCCGACCCGGTGGTGCGCGAGGCCCTCAAGCGCGAGGTCGAACGGCTGGAGAACCGCGGCTACGCCGATAACGGCATCCAGGCGTTCAAGGACGCCGCCGCCGCCTTCCTGAAGCGCCAGTTCGGCGTCGATCTCGACCCGGCGACCGAGGTCAACCACTGCATCGGCTCCAAGCCGGCCCTGGCCATGCTGCCCGCCTGCTTCATCAACCCCGGCGACGTCACCCTGATGACCGTCCCCGGCTACCCCGTCGCCGGCACCCACACCGCCTACTACGGCGGCGAGGTCTACAAGCTGCCGCTGCGCGAGGAGAACGGCTTTTTCCCCGATCTGAAGTCGATCCCGGCCGACGTCCGCCGTCGCGCCAAGCTGCTCGTCATCAACTACCCCAACAGCCCGACCGGGGCCACCGCCACGCGCGACTTCTACAAGCAGGTCATCGACTTCGCCCGGACCAACCAGGTCGTGGTCGTGCAGGACGCCGCCCACGGCCTGCTGACCTACGACGGCCCGCCGACCAGCTTCCTCCAGATGGACGGGGCCAAGGAAGTCGGCGTCGAGGTGCATTCGCTGTCCAAGGGCTTCAACATGATTGGCTGGCGCATCGGCTTCGTGGCCGGCCACGGCAAGCTGGTGCAGGCGTTCGCCGACGTCAAGGACAACTGCGATTCGGGCCAGTTCATGGCGATCCAGCAGGCGGCGAAGGTGGCGCTGGAGCACCCCGAGATCGCCGAGCGCACCCGCGAGAAGTACCGCCGCCGCCTGCGGAAGTTGGTCGCCGCCCTGGGGCAGGTCGGCTTCCAGGCCAAGATGCCGAGCGGGACCTATTTCCTCTACGCCAAGGCACCGAAGGCGGGGGGCGGCCGCACTTTCGCCAACGCCGAGGAGGTCTCGCAGTTCCTCATCGCCGAGCAGTCGCTGTGCTGCGTGCCCTGGGACGACGCCGGCGCCTTTCTGCGCTTCTCGGTGACCTACCTGGCCCGCGACGAGGCCGAGGAGGACGCCCTGATGCGCGCGACGGTCGAGCGCCTCGGGCGGCTGCGGCTGCAGTTCTGACCGCCCGGTGTATCGTTTCACGGCGCCCGGGCGCGCCTTTCGGGCCGGGCCGGAATTGTTCGCCGGAGGCGTGTAGCATTTCGCCGCGCGCTTTGCTCGGGACGTGCGAAATCGGTTCCGCAATATTTGACTTAGCAGCGCCACGACCTACGCTGTCTTCATGAGCGCTTTGCGGAATGTCCACGGCAGCACGGCCGCCGGGCACCTCCGCGGCGGTTAAACGGAACAGTCACCAAGACAGCCTCTTCATCCTCGACAAAGGCGAACCTGCCGTGAGGCGGGGGCGCAAAGCCACGGGCCCGGCCCGGCCGGGTCGCCAGGCTACCGAAGGGATGAGTGGACTCCCCGCGCAGTACCTCCCCTCCGGCGCCTGGCGGCGCCCGGCCCCCCCCCTGCGTCCGACTCCAACTCCCTTTCCTCCGAGACGAAGAGGCGGGGCCACGCCCGTACTCCCGGGCCCCAGTCCAGAACAGGGGAAGGCACATGAGGCAATGGCTCGACAGGGCGGACCGCTTTTTGCGGTCCGAGGACGGCCCGACGGCCGTCGAGTACGCGGTCATGCTAGCGCTGATCATCGTCGTCTGCATCGCGGCCATCGGGGCCCTCGGCTCTAACGCCGATAACACCTTCAACAACATCGTCCTCAACACGGCCGCCGCCGGCGGCTCGGGTTCGTGAGCGGCGGGCGGCCCGACGGCCGCCGCGCCCGTCACCGCCTTCGGCGTCGGAGTCGAGGGCGCCTGCTACGAGGCCAGGTCCGCGGTGGGCCCGGCCGGTTCGGGGAGTTAACCCGCCGTGGTGCGGCGAGGTCTCCAATAAATGGGTGGCTCTTCATCAGCAAGGGAGAACGGAACATGAGTAAGCTCGGTCAGTTCGCGCTGGATTTCCTGAAGAACGAGGACGGCCCGACGGCCGTCGAGTACGCGGTCATGCTGGCCCTGATCATCGTCGTCTGCATCGCCGCCATTAGCGCCCTCGGCTCCAACGCCGAAGGGACCTTCAACAAGGTCGGCTCCACCGTCAACACCGCCGGCAGCTGAGCC
>DATFNV010000563.1:0-22250 GCA_035266225.1 Gemmataceae bacterium | reverse complement strand
TCCTTCCACTTCTCCTCCTGACCGGGGAGCCAGTAGCGGAACGGCGCCGTCTTGCGGCCCGCCCCTTCGCAGCGCAGCAGCCCGCGGGCCACCGCCTGGTCCAGCCAGCGCCAGAGCGTCCCCTCGTTGGGGGCCACGGCGTCCACCGGCCAGGCGGCGAGGACCTCGGCCCGCGTCCGCTTGCTGTGCGCCGCCTCGAACAGGCGGCGCAACTGCTCCCAGGTCTCCTCGAACTCCAGGTCGGCCAGCGCCCCGAGACACCGGTAATCGGTCCCCTCGGGGTTCAGCTCGATGACGCGCACGCGCGGCGTCTGCTCGTGGCGCGAGTAGCCGTGCAGCACGCGGCGGCGGTCGTCCTCCGCGGCGCGCGTGTAATGCCGCATCTCCAGGACGATGTCCGCGTAACCAGCCAGGGCGCCGGTGCCGCGGGCGGCCTGGGCGTCGGCGGGAGCGCCCTTGCGCGGGTGGTGCAGCAGCAGCACCGCCATCCCGCGCTCGGTGAGGTGCTGGAGCGGCAGCAGGGCCTCCAGCATCAGGCCGGCGTTGGACTCGTCGCGGCCGGGCAGGAACGAGGCGAGCGTGTCGATCACCGCCAGGTCCACGCCGCGGCGGACGTTCAGGTCGGCCAGGCGGTCGATCAGGGCCAGCCACTGCTCCGTCGTGGGCTTGCCGCGGAAGGGACGGCACTGGAAGGCGACCGATGGGCCGAAGCCCAGCTTCTGGCGGCGCTCGTTCCAGAGCAGGGCGGACTCCTCGGAGACGACGGCCGTCCGGCCCGGCGCCAGCGCCAGTCCCGCGACCTCGCCGCCGGTCTCGCGCCGGGCCAGCAGGATCGACAGCAGCGTGGTCTTGCCGGACTTCCACTGGCTGGTGAGTAAGGTGACGTTGCCGTGGGCCAGGTAGCCGTCCCACAGCCAGGACGTCTTGGCCGCGGCCGCGGCGGCCAGGTCCGCGCCCCAAACCTCGGGGGGGAGACAGACCGTGGACAGCGCCGGTGCGGGCGGCAGGGGGGACGGGGTGTCGGGGTGACTCGCGTCTGACATGACAATCTCCTTTCGTGGGATTCGTTGCATTCGTTGCGCGGTTCAGGATTCGTTGCGCGCCCCCGGCCGTGCGCAACGAATGCAACGAATGTTGCGTACACGGCGGCCGGGACTACTGAACAGACTACCACGACATGACATGACAGCGCCAGGGGAGGTGAGATGGGTATGACATCCCGCGACATCTCACGACATTTTGGGGGAGAGGGCAGAGAACGAGGGCCGGCGAAGAAATCGATGGCCCCGTTGACAATCGCTCCGGAGACGAGACAATCGGACTGCGGTTCCCTTGTCCCGTTGTCTCCGGGGTGTTTTCATGCGCCGTCACTTTCCGTTCGCACTCTTGCTCGCCCTGCCCCTGGTCCTGCCGCTCTTCGCGGCCGACCCGCCGAAGCCGGCGAAGACGCCGTCCGAAGGCGTCCTGCCGGTCGGCGCCGACGGCAAGCCGCTCAACCTCGATTTCGAGACCGGCACGCTCAAGGACTGGACCGCCGAGGGCGACGCCTTCAAGGGCCAGCCGATCAAGGGCGACACCGTGGCCCCGCGCCGCGGTGACATGAAGAGCGAGCACCAGGGCAGCTACTGGATCGGCGGCTACGAGCTGCACGGCGACAAGCCGCAGGGCACCCTGACCTCGGTGCCGTTCGCGGTGACGCACCCGTGGGCCACGTTCCTCGTCGGCGGCGGCCCCTGGCCGGAAACCTGCGTCGAGTTGGTCCGCGCCGACACCAAGGAAGTCTTTTCGCGCACCTCCGGCATCGAGGAAGAGAACCTGCGCCGCGTGGCCATCGACCTGCGGCCGCACCTGGGCAAGGAGATCTTCATTCGCCTCGTCGATAAGCACTCCGGCCACTGGGGCCACGTCAATTTCGACGACTTCCGCTTTCACTCCGACAAGCCGAGCGTGCCCCCGCGTAAGGAGGCGGCGCCGGCGGCCGACGTCTACAAGTACGCCGGCCTGCCGCCTGAGAAGGCCGCCGCGGCGATGACCGTGCCCGAAGGGTTCGAGGTGAAACTGTTTGCCGGCGAGCCCGACGTGATGCAGCCGATCGCCCTGTGCCTCGACGACCGCGGCCGGCTCTGGGTCGCGGAGGCGTACAGCTACCCGATCCGCCGCAAGGAGGGCGAGGGCAAGGACCGCATCGTCATCTTCGAGGACACCGACGGCGACGGCCATTTCGACAAGCGCACCGTCTTCATGGAGGGGTTGAACCTCGTCAGCGGGCTGGAGGTCGGCTTCGGAGGCGTCTGGATCGGGGCGGCGCCCTACCTGATGTTCGTGCCGATGAAAGACGGCGAGGACAAGCCGGCGGGCAAACCCGAAATCCTCCTTGACGGCTGGCACTACGAGGACACGCACGAGACGCTCAACGCCTTCTGCTGGGGGCCGGACGGCTGGCTGTACGGCTGCCACGGCGTCTTCACGCACTCGCGCGTCGGCAAGCCCGGCACCCCGGACAAGGGGCGCACGCCGATCAACGCCGGCGTCTGGCGCTACCACCCGACGAAGCACATCTTTGAAGTGTTCGCCGAGGGGACGAGCAACCCGTGGGGCCTGGACTTCGACGCGCAGGGGCAGGCGTTCATCGAGGCCTGTGTCGTCCCGCACGCCTTCCACATGATCCAGGGCGGCCGCTTCCAGCGCCAGGCCGGGAATCACTTCAACCCGCACACCTACGCCGACATTCAGACCATTGCCGACCACTTACACTGGCAGGGAGCGAACCAGTGGGCGGGCAACCTCAGCTCCGGCAGCAAGGGCGGCGGCCACGCCCATGCCGGATTGCTGATCTACCAGGGCGGCACCTGGCCCGACGAGTACCGCGGCAAGATGTTCATGGGCAACATCCACGGCCACCGCCTGAACATGGACGTCCTCAAGTCGAAGGGCAGCGGCTTCGTCGCCTCGCACGGCCCCGATTTCCTGCTGGCCAACGACGCCTGGGCCCGCTTCATCAACATGCGCACCGGTCCCGACGGCAACGTCTACCTCATCGACTGGTACGACAAGCAGGCGTGCCACACCGGCGACGTCAACATCTGGGACCGCAGCAACGGTCGCGTCTACAAGGTGAGTTACCGCGACACGAAGCCGGTGGTCGGGTTGGACCTGGGCAAGAAAAGCGACGAGGAATTGGTCGAGCTGCTGTCGGCGAAGAACGAGTGGTACGCGCGGCACGCCCGGCGGCTGTTACAGGAGCGGGCCGCGCAGAAGAAGCTCGAGGCCGGCACGGGCGAGGCCCTGGCCAAGGTCGCTTTCGAGGGCGAGGACGAGGGGCGGCGGCTACGCGGCCTGTGGGCCCTGCACGTGACCGGCGGCCTGACGGAGGGTGGGCGTCTCGGCAAGGCGCTGCGGAGCGACTCGGGTTACGTGCGGGCCTGGGCGCTACAGATGGGCCTGGAAGACGGCAAGCCGTCCGACGACCTGCTGCGGACGATGGTTGGGCTGGCGGCGACGGACCCGTCGCCGGTGGTGCGCCTGTACCTGGCCTCCGCGCTGCTGCGCCTGCCGGCGGAGAAGCGCTGGGAGGTGGTGGAGGCGCTGGTCACACACGCCGCTGACGCGGCCGACCCCAACCTGCCGCTGATGTACTGGTACGCCGCCGAGCCGCTCGCCGACGAGGACGCGGGCCGGGCGCTCGACGTGGCGGCGCAAGCGAAGCTGCCTCACCTGCTGCCCTTCATGGCCCGGCGCGTCGCCTCGACGGGGAAGTCGGCGGCGCTGGAGCAGGTCGTCCGGGTCCTCGGGGAGTCGCCCGACGCAGGCCGCCAACTCGCGGTGCTGAACGGCATCAACGAGGCGCTAAAGGGCCGGCGCCAGGTCGAGATGCCGAAGAACTGGCCCGACACCTACGGCCAACTGGCGCGCAGCAAGGACGCCGAGTTGCGCGCCCAGGCGACGGCCCTTGCTGTCACCTTCGGCGACCCCACCGCGTTCGCCGAGTTGCGCCGCGTCGTGACCGCCAGCGACGCGGCCCTGCCGGCGCGTCAGAACGCGCTGGCGGCCCTGCTGGGTGCCAAGGACAAGGAGTTGCCGCCGCTGCTGCTCGCCCTGGTCAAAGAGCCGGCGCTGCGCGGGGCGGCGATCCGCGCTCTCGCCTCCTTTGACGACCCCAAGACGCCGGAAACGGTCCTCGCCGCCTACAAGTCGCTGAGCATCGAGGAAAAGCGCGACGCCCTGAACACCCTGGCCTCACGCGCCGCCTATGGCAAGGCGCTGATGGAAGCCCTGGCGGCGAAGAAGGTGCCGGCCAACGAGGTGCCGGCCGAGGTGGTGCGGCAGCTGCGCGTCTTCAATGACAAGGACCTCGACAAGCGCATCGGCGAGGTCTGGGGAGTCGTCCGCACGACGCCGGCCGACCGGGCGAAGCTCATCGCCGACTGGAAGAAGAAGCTGACGGCGCCGGCCCCCGAGCCCGACCTGTCGCAGGGTCGGGCCATGTTCGCCAAGACTTGCCAGCAGTGCCACACCCTTTACGGCGCCGGCGGCAAGGTCGGCCCCGACATCACCGGCTCGAATCGGCCGAACCTCGACTACCTGCTGGAGAACATCCTCGACCCCAGCGCCGTCATCCCCAACGACTACAAGGCGACGCAGATCGAGCTGAAGAGCGGCCGCGTCGTCACCGGCATCGTCCGCGGCGAGACGCCGGCCGCCCTCACCGTCGTCACCGCCAACGAGACCTTGACGATCCCAGTCAACGAGATCGATTCGCGGACGCCGAGCAACGTGTCGATGATGCCCGACGACATCCTCAAGCCGCTGAGCGAAGCCGAGGTGCGGGCGCTGATCGCTTACCTGCGCCACTCCTCCCAGGTGCCGATCCTGGCGACGGCCGACAACGCCAAGGAGCTGTTCAACGGCAAGGACCTGGCCGGCTGGGACGGCGACCCGAAGCTGTGGTCGGTCGAGGACGGTCAAATCGTCGGCAAGAGCCCCGGCATCAAGAAGAACGAGTTCCTCAGGGGCCAGATGGTCGCGACCGATTTTCGCCTGACCTTAAAGGTGAAATTGGTGCCGAACAAGGAGAACAGCGGCGTGCAGTTCCGCAGTGAGGCGCTGCCGGACGGCGAGATGAAGGGCCCGCAGGCGGACGTCGGCCTCGGCTGGTGGGGCAAGCTGTACGAGGAGAACGGCCGCGGCGTCCTGTCGAATGGGGCCGGCGAGAAGCACGTCAAGGTGGACGAATGGAACGAGTACGAGATCGTGGCCCAGGGCAGCCGGGTGAAGACGACGCTCAACGGCGTCGTGAGCGTCGAGGTGGACGACCCGCTGATCGCGCGGCGCGGCATCTTCGCCCTGCAGATTCACGCCGGCGGCCCGATGGAGGTGCGCTTCAAGGACCTGAAACTGGAGGTGCTGACTCCGAAGCCCGCCGAGCCGAAGAAGTAAACGGCCACCGAGCAATACGTTCCCCGTTTAACGGCAGGTCGCCGACCCGCGCGGGTCGGCGATCCGCCGCTCAACGAGTCAACCTGTGCGCTCGCGCGAATCTTCGTTGCAGAACTGGGGCGCGCCACGTC
Source organism: Gemmataceae bacterium (assembly GCA_035266225.1). Classification (GTDB taxonomy): domain Bacteria; phylum Planctomycetota; class Planctomycetia; order Gemmatales; family Gemmataceae; genus DATFNV01. The sequence continues at coordinate 16,683 of DATFNV010000563.1, read as the reverse complement.
CGGCCGAGTTGGCCCACTCGTATCACCTCGTAGCCCCACGCGCCGGGGAGTGTGAAACGACAACTTTCTCCCCGGAAGTCCCCGGCCGCGTGCGGCTTCGCATGGCCCCTCGCCGGCCTGCTACAATGGCGGCAGTTATTCCTCTCCGTGAAACGCGAGGTGGGCGATGAGTCAGATGCTGAAGCTGCCGGAAGTGCTAACCCTGGAGGAGGCCGCCCGTTACCTCCGTGTGTCGAAAGACACGGTGCAGGAATTGGTCTCTCAGGGACGGATGCCGGGACAGCGGGTGAAGGGAAAGTGGCGATTCCTGAAGGCGGCGCTGCAGGAATGGTTGCGCGGGCGGGGACCTATCGACAACAAGACGGCGGAACTCCTGGGGTTCGGCGCCTTCAAGGACGACGAGACATTGGACGAGATTGTTGCCGCAGCCATGAAGGCTCGGGGAAGGCCGAATGAGGGGGGGCGTCGCTGATGCACGTCCTCGACACGGATACCCTCAGCTTTTGGTTCAAGGGGGACGCGCGCGTCATGCGGCGCCTTCAGGAAGCAGGAGAATCAGGGGTCGTCACGACGATTGTTAGCAGGATTGAGACGCTGCGGGGAAGATTCGACCAACTTTTCAAAGCGGCCAACGCCGCAGAGTTTCTCCGCGCCCAGGAACGGCTGACCAGGACCGACGAGTTTCTCGGGCGGATGCTGATCTTGCCACTCGACGCTGCTGCCGTGGCGGAGTTTGAACGCCTGGTCACCCTCAAGGGACTGAAGAAGATCGGACGTGGCGATCTGTTGATTGCCAGCATCGCCCTCGCTCACGGCGCCACCCTGGTCAGCCGCAATCTCCGCGACTTCCAGCGCATTCCCGACCTGAGCGTCGTCAACTGGGTCGATTGAGCGGCCGCCGGGTCGTCACCATTCCACCGTCCGCCCGATGCCGGCCGCCTGCGCCTTGGCGTACACCTTCGCCGCCACCGCGACATCTTCAATAGCGATGCCCAGCGACTTGAACAGCGTCACGTCCTGCGGATGGGCCCGGCCGGTGTAGCGGCCGACGATCACCTGGCCTAGTTCGTGTACGTCGGCCCAGTGGATCGAGCCGTCCTCCAGGGGCTGCACGAAGTCGCCCGCTTCCAGCCGCGCCTGGTCCTTGCTGTCCACGACGATCGACTCGCAGCGGCGCACCGTCACGGCGTCGATCTCCGCCTTGCCCAGGAAGTTAGAGCCGGCGGCGTTGATATGCGTCCCCTCGGCGATCCAGTGGCCGTTGAACACCGGCTCGCGGCTGGTGGTGGCCGTGATGACGATGTCCTTGTCCTGTGCGGCCAACTCCGGCCGCGGCACCGGCTGCACCTCGACGCCGCACTCTTCGCTCATCTGGGCGGCGAACTGGCGGCGGTGTTCCTCGTTGGGGCTGTACACCTGCGCGCGGCTGATCTTGCGCACCTTGCACACGGCCAGGAGTTGCGTCCGCGCCTGTTTGCCGGTGCCGAAGAGTCCAACCTCGCTGGCCTCGGGGCGCGCCATGTACTGTGTCGCGACACCGCTCGCCGCCCCGGTGCGCATCTGCCCGAGGTAATCGGCCTGCATCAGGACCAGGAGGGCGCCGGTCTTGCCGTCGAAGAGGCCGAGGTGGAACTGCGCCCCCTTCTTGCTGGTGGCGTACGCCTTGTAGCCCATCACGCCGAGGGTCTTGGCCGACGCCGACAGGACGTGCAGCATGGCGTGGTCGGTCTGGCAGCGGCTGCGCGGGATGTTCTGCGCTTCGTCGAGCGCCATCTTGCGCAGCCCCGCCTCGACCGCTTCCAGGGCCATCTCCATCGTCAGGACCTGGCGGACCTCGTCTTCGCTGAGCAGGAGAAAGGGCATGATTCCTCCGATTGCAGATTGCGGATTGCGGATTGCAGATTTGAAATCTGCAATCCGCAATCCGCAATCTTCAATTACTTCAACAACTGCTCCAGCCGCTCGATCCCGCCGTTAATCTGCTCGCGGCTGGCGGCGAACGACAGGCGGGCGTAGCCCTCGGCGCCAAAGGCCGAGCCGGGCACCAGGTTGACGTGCGCCGACTCCAGCGCCACTTGGCAGAAGCTCAGCGAATCGGCCACCTTTTTGCCGGCCAGGGCGCGACCGAAGTGGCTCGCCACGTTGAAGAACGCATAAAACGCGCCGCCGGGCGTCGGACACTTCACCCCCGGCAGCGCCGACAGCCGGCGGCATACCAGGTCACGCCGCGCCTCGAACTCGCGGCGCATCTTCTCGACGCATTCCTGGTCGCCGTCCAGGGCGGCCAGGGCCGCGTACTGGCTGACGCTGCACGGGCAACCGGTCTGCTGGCTCTGCACGTTGCCCATCGCCTTAATCACGTGAGGCGGCCCGGCCGACCAGCCGACGCGCCAGCCGGTCATCGCGTAGGTCTTGCTCGCCCCGCTGATGGTGATGGTGCGCTCGGCCAATTCGGGCCGCAGGCTCGCGAAGCAGACCGCCCGGGCGTCGCCGAAGACCAGGCGCTCGTAGATCTCGTCGCTCAGCACCGCCAGCGGCGAGTCGAGAACGACGTCGGCCAGCGCCTCCAGCTCCTGGCGGGTGTAGACGGTGCCGGTCGGGTTGGAGGGCGAGTTGAGCATGAGCAGTTTGCTGCGCGGCGTGAGAGCCGCCCGCAGCTGCTGCGGCGTCATCTTGAAGCCGCTCTCGTGCGTCGTATGCACCAGCACATACTTCGCGCCGGTCATCTCCACCAGGTCGCTGTAGCTGACCCAGTAGGGCGTCGGGATGATGACCTCGTCGCCCGGGCCGACGGTGGCCGCCAGGGCGTTGTGGATCGAGTGCTTGGCCCCCGAGGAGACGATGACCTGGTCGGCGGTATAGCGGATGCCGTAAGTCTTCTGATAGAGGCGCGCGACGGCGGCGCGCAGTTCGGCGATGCCGGCGGCGGGGGTGTAGCGCGTGTGGCCGGCCTGCATGGCCTTGACGGCCGCCTGGCAGATGTGCTCCGGCGTGGGGAAGTCGGGCTCGCCGAGGCTGAAGTCGAAGACGTGCAGGCCCTCGGCCTTCATCTGGCGGGCCTTGGCGCCCGCGGCCAGCGTGGCCGACGGCTGCACGGCGGCGGCCATCCGGGAAATCGATATCTGCATCGCGGCGAGTCCTCGGGTGCGGTTGGCGCTGGGCGCCGGCCTGATTTCAAGTCGGCCTGTATTGTATCTAAAGGGCTCGGGACGAGGGAGAGAAACTGTGAGGTAACGGATTGCCATGCGCGTGGCCCATTTCGTGCATCGCTACCCGCCGGCCCTGGGCGGCTCGGAAGCCTACTTCGCCCGGCTGAGCCGGCACCTGGCGCAGGCCGGCGACCGCGTCACCGTCTTCACGACCAGCGCCCTCGACCTCGAAGCCTTCTGGCTGCCACAGGGTCGCCGACTTCCCGCGGGGGTCACCTGGGAAGAGGGCGTCGAGGTGCGCCGCTACGCCCCCGCATGGTACTTCCGCGGGCGGCGCTACGTCCTCAAGGCCCTCTCCCTGCCACCCCTGCGCACCTGGCAGCTGCTGACCATGCCGTGCAACCCCATCGCCCCCGGCATGTGGCGCGACGCGGGGCGGAGCGACCCACCGTTCGACGTGGTCCACGCGACGGCCTTCCCCTATGGATGGGTGCTCGCCAGCGCCGCCCGGCTGGCCCGGCGGCTGCGGGTGCCCTTCGTCGTCACGCCCTTCCTGCACCTCGGCGACCCCGATGACCCGCACGACCCCTCGCGCCGCACCTACCTCTCGCCGGCCCTCTCGACGGTCCTCGCCGAGGCCCGGCGCGTCTTCGTGCAGACCGACGTCGAACGCGACGCGCTGCTGCGGCACGGCGTCCCCGGCGAGAAGTTGGTCCTCCAGGGGATGGGCGTGGACGCGCCGGCCTGCACCGGCGGCGACCGGTGCCGCGCCCGCGCGGCGTGGGGCGTGGCGCCCGCGGATGTCGTCGTCGGACACCTGGCGAACAAGAGTGTCGAGAAGGGGACCGTCGATCTGCTGCGCGCGGCGGAGAGCGCCTGGGCCGCCGGCTGCCGCTTCCGCCTGGTGCTCGCCGGCCCGGAGATGCGGAATTTTCTCACTTTTTGGGAGGGCTATGGGGCGAAGGACCGCGTCACACGGCTGGGCGCCCTCGACGAGGCGTGCAAGCGCGACTTCCTCGCGGGCCTCGACGTGCTGGCGATGCCGAGCCGGTCGGACTCGTTCGGGCTGGTGTTCCTGGAAGCGTGGGCGAACGGGGTGCCTAGCCTTGCCTATCGCGCGGGCGGCGTCCCGGGCGTGATCCGCGACGGCAAAGACGGCATCCTCGCGGGCTGCGGCGACGTGGGCGCACTCGCCGACGGGCTGCGGCGCCTGGTCGAGGATGCGGCCTTGCGAACGCGCATGGGGAAGGCGGGGTGGGGGCGCTTGGCGCAGGAGTTTCGCTGGGAGGACAAGTTGGAGTTGGTGCGGCGCGTCTATGGGGAGATCGCGCAAGCGCCAGGCCACTTGGGGTGAACTCAGGCGACCTCCCGGTATTCCACCGGAATCGCTTCCTGGGCCACGGTGCAGCCTCTGTGGAAACGCGCCCGCCGCGAGCGACTCATGGCAAGGGGTCCCCCGGTCTGCGATGGTCGGCCGGCGGAGACTCAACCTTTCCTAACTCACGCGATGAGCGTCAACCCACTCGATGGTCAGCGCCCTGGTGGCGTCGTGGGTGCCGACCTGGAACGCGCCGGCGGGTTTTACCCTGCCGCGGAATGCCCGACCTTTCCCCTTGACCCGCTCTTCCGCCCTGCGATGATAACGCTGGAGCCGGTGCAGTTACCGCAAGGGAGGGAAACCCATGTCCGACACCGACGGTGCAAAGCAAACGGCCGTTGCGGTCGTCTCGTGGCTGTGGAAGAATAAGGATTGGATTGCGGCAAGGCTTGGCGAGCTGAAGGCTTGGTATCTCCGCGGCAAGGGGACCAAGAAGGAACCAGGCATTCTCATCCTGGGGCCAGGCGGCGCCGGCAAAAGCACGTTGGCGCGGTTGCTCGCCGGCGAATACGACTATCTGCGCGATTTGCCGGGTGAGTACGAAGAGAGCGTCAGCGTCGAAACGTACGCCCTCAAGGACTCGCCCCGCGTTGAGGTCGTCGTGCCGCCGGGCCAGCGCCAGCGGAGGGAGGCGACGTGGGCTGACTTGCATGCGGACCTGGCGGCCGGGAAGTTTCGCGGAGTGATTTTCCTCTCCGCTTACGGCTACCACAGCTTCAAGGCGGAGGGGGGGTACAAGGGACACAAGCTGTACCAAGGCGACATGAAGCAGTTCGTGAAGGATTTCTGCGCCGAGCGGCGTGCAGAAGAACTCGAAGTGCTGCGGCAACTCATTCCGCACGTGCAGGCCAGTCGCCGGAAGCTCTGGATGCTGACACTGGTGACGAAGCAGGATTTGTGGTGGGATCGCGGCACGGTCGAGAAGCATTACCGCGACGGCGAGTATGCGGCGGAGGTCCACAAGGTTCTCAGCCAGAAAGGCCACCAGCAATTCCGCCACGAGTATGTCTTCGCGTCGCTGGTCATCAGCAATTTCGTGGACCGGAACAGCCAGGTGTTGAAGAAGAACACGGAAGGCTATGACCAGAAAGTGCAAGTGGAGTCGCTGCGCCACTTGTTCGAGACGCTGGACGCTTTCAGACAATGGGAGGCGGGATGATGAGTCAGACTGACCTAACCTTCGACCCGCAGACAGTGGCCGCGGGCCTTGTGCCGCTGCTGAAAGAGTACGCGCAAAAACTGGTCGAAATCGGCACATGCACGCGAAGAGCGCAACGGCTCTACGCCAAGGCTCGGCTTGAAAAGCAACAGTTGGCAGCCCAACGGGCGCAAGCAGATTTTGAAAGCCTCCGCTTCGCCCTGAATCGGCTACTCCCATCGACCACTGATTTGTCTCGGGAGGCGTCGCAACTCGTCGAACACGGAAAACTTGAGCCGGTCACCCGGCTCGAATTAGCTCTTCGGCTCGCCGAGTTCGAGTCGGCACTGCGCCAGACACAGCAACGGATTGGCGCGGGCGTGACTGGTTAGCACGAACAGATCAAGAATGTCGGTCATTCGCTCCGGCACGTCGATCTGTCGCTCCAGGTGGTGTTCGTTCCTGCCTGCCCTAATCCTCAGACGGAACTGCGGCGAGGCGGAAGCCCAGGTAGTCGAACCGGTCCAACCGCGACGTCACGCACCTGCCGCGGAACGACGCCCGGCAGTAGGAGGCGGGACCGCCCCAGCAGCCGCCCCGGACCACCCGGTCCGAGTCCCCCGCCTCGAAGTGGTCCTCGCACCACTCCCAGACGTTGCCATGCATGTCGTAGATACCAAGGCGGTTCGGTTGGTATGAGCCCACTTTCGTAATGCGCTGGAGGTACTTGCCCTTGGCCGCATTGCCGGCGGGGTGGTTGCCGTCGAAGTTGGCCTGCTGGGAGGAGAGGTCGTTGGTGGGCTGGGCGAAGTAGAAGTCGAATGAGCAGTCTTGTTGAGAAGTAGCCCCTCCCCGACAGGAATACTCCCATTCGGCCTCGGTCGGCAAGCGGTACAGGAAGCCACTCTCCTTCTCACACGCGTTGAGACGCTTCAGGAACTCCTGCACGTCGTCCCAGGAAACCTGCTCGACGGGGAACTGCTTCAGGTCGGCATCGGAGACACCATTCACTTTGTGGGCACCACGACCGCTGCGGGAGAACCAGCTGGGATTGTTGCCCATGATGGCCTGCCACTGCTCCTGCGTGACCGGGAAGGAACCGATGTAGAAATCGCGGGTGACGTCTACCTGCTGCTGGCTGCCCCGGTCGCCCATCCAGAAGGTGCCGCGGGGCACGAGGACAAGCCTCATGCCGAGGGAGTTGATGATCTCCAAGGAAGTACCCTTTCTTCGTTGCGAATTGAGGAGGCGAGACCGATCGTGGAGTCATCGGTGTCGCGGGTACGACCACCTGCGCCTTCGGAGGTGGCGTTGGGCCTGGCTCGGAAGAGGACGGCGGCTCGGGGTGAAGCAGTTGCTCGATCCGCGCGGCGAGGTCTTCGGCATTGGCGGGGCGTTCGTCCGGGTCATCGTCGATGCACGACTCCAGCAGGTCGATCAGTCCCGGTGCCATGCCGCGGTTCTCCATCTTCTTGCGCCAGCCGCGGCCGCCGGGGCGTTCTGCCGTCAGGTCGCCAGCCAGGAACTGGTGCCACATGACGCCCAGGGCGTGGATGTCGTCGCGCGGGTCGGCCCGGTCGCCCCGGCGCTGCTGCGGCGAGGCGTACAGGGGCGTGTAAGCCCCCCGCACGGCACTCGGCAGCGATTGCTCGCGCGACAGCGGCCGGCCGGTCTCCTTGCGGATCACCTGCGCCGCCGCGATGCCGCCGATGCCGAAGTCGGCCACCAGCAGCGTCACCTTGCCATCGGGTTTGCGCTGGACGAGGATGTTGGCCGGCTTCAGGTCGCGGTGGACGATGGGCGGGCTCAGGCGGTGGGCGAAGGCGACTGTCTTCGCCAGGCGCAGGATGATCTGGGCGGCGAACTGCGCTGAGGCTCCGCCACGGGCCATCTGTTCCTGCATCAAGCCGGACAGATCGCCACCGGCGACGTACTCGTATTCCAGGCAGGGCGGGTCGGCACGCAGGTAGGTTTGCAACAGCGGCACGATGCCGGGGTGCCGCCCGTGCTGCATGACGCGGTCCAGCAGTTGTGCCTCATTGCGGAGGGCACCGACTGCGGCGGCGTCCAGGCAGAACTTCAGCGCCACGGGCTTGCGACTGGTGAGCGTCACGTGCCGCGCTTTCCAGACCTCGCCGAAGCCGCCGGTGCCCAGTAATTCAACCAACTCCCAATCGCCGACAGCCGGTGGGCAGTCGCCCGGCTTGAAGCGCGGCAGGCGGGCGGGCAGAAACGGCACCAGGTCTTCGGGCTTGTTCAGCGCCAGCGTAGCGGGGATGCTGGTCCCCGTCGGGTCGGCGGGCCGGCGCAGCGACTGGCGCACCGCCGCGGGCACCTGGCTCAAGTACGAGGTCAGCGCGACTTGCACCTCGGGCGGTTGACCGGCGGCGACTTCCCGCGTCACCTGTTCGGCCGCCTGGCGCGCCTCTACCAGGCTCGCCTGAGCCAGCGCTTGCAGTTCGGCGCGCAATTCCGCGTCCTTGTTCGCGCCGCGGTAGTCGGCCCAGGCATCGGAGGCCATGTCGTACAACTCGCCGCCCATCGGCACCAAACCGGCGAGGGCGCGCAAACCATGCTTCACCGCGGCCTTGCCGACGCAGCGCAGGAAGTGGACAAAGCCGGGCATGGCAGACTCCGCGGAGTGCGACGGGCAGAAGCCGAGGGAAATTCGTCGCAAGCGAATACGGATTGTAACCCGGCCCGTGGACGAGATGCAACAAATGATCTGGCGCGTTTCGCGGCTTGAGGTGCAGCCGTGCGGGGCAGAGAAAGGAATGAGCGGCTACTTGGCGGCTTTGCGGCCGGAGCGAATGCCGGCCGCCCTGCTTCGGACGGCTTCTCCTGGCCGTGTGGGACAATCGTTTAGCGGCCGCCCTCGGGGCGGCGCGGATTCATCATTTCGCGAATCGATAAATAGGCGGCCGCTAAGGACCGACCCGGAAATAACTCCCCGATTTCCCGCAGGCGTTTCCGGCGGCGTTCGGGCAGGTCGGCCGGATATAGGGAACTTATTTCCGAGTCGGTCCTAAACGAAGGTGATCGGTCCCATCACTTCGGGGCGGGCGCCGCGGCCTTGAGCAGGACGAAGCTTGTGCCGCCCTTGGGCGACTTGACCTGCAGCAGCACGCCCTTCTCCAGCGACGCCTTTTCGACGGCCTCCTTGAACGCCGCCGCGGACTTCACCGGCTTGCGATCCACCTTGGTGACGAGCATGCCCTGCTCCAGTCCGCCGGTCGCGGCGACGCTGTCGTCTTCCACCTTGACGACGAGGGCCCCGGTCGCGTCGCGGAAGCCCAGCCGTTCGGCCTGCGCCTGAGTCAGGTCGGTCACCTCGACGCCGACCTTGTCCACGCTGACCGCGCTCTGGTTGCGGTTGCGCGAGGCGTTTTTCGTCGGCTCGTCCTTGCCGCCGTAGTCCTTCGGCTGCTCCTCGATGGTCGCCTGCAGCGCCTGCGGCTTGCCGTCGCGGACGATGCTCAGCTCGACCGGCTTGCCCAGGGGCAGCGACGCGACCGACATTTGCAGACCGTGCATGTCGTGGATCGGCTTGCCGGCGAGGGCGGTGATCACGTCGCCGTCCTTCAGGCCGGCCTTGGCCCCCGGCGTCTTGTCGAAGACCTGCGTCACCAGCACGCCGCCGTCCTTCGGGACGCCAAGGCGGGCCGCCAGGTCGCGATCGAAGACGTTCTTGACCTGCACGCCGAGGTAGCCGCGGTGGACGACGCCGTCCTTCTCGAGCTGCTCCATGACGTTCTTCGCCAGGTTGCTCGACACGGCCAGGCCGATCCCCTGCCAGCCGCCGCTGTAGCTTTTGATGGCCGAGGTGATGCCAATGACCTGCCCTTGCAGGTTGACTAACGGGCCGCCGCTGTTGCCGGGGTTGACGGCGGCGTCGGTCTGCAGGAAATCCTCGTAGACGTTCATGCCGAGGTTCCGGCCCTTTGAGCTGACGATGCCCGAGGTCACCGTGCCGCTCAGCCGGAATGGGGCGCCGACCGCCAGGACGCGGTCGCCGATGTCCATCGCGTCACTGTCGCCAAGTGGGAGGTACGGCAGCGTCTCCTTAGTCTCGACGCGGACGATGGCCAGGTCGGTCTTGGGGTCGGTCTTGATCTCCTTGCTCGTGAACTTGCGACCGTCCTGGAGCGTGACCACAACCTCGCCGGCTCCGTCCACGACGTGATGATTGGTCAGGATGACGCCCTTGGGATCGACGACGAAGCCCGACCCGAAGCCCATGAGCGGCGCCGGGTCGGCGTCGGAGCCGAACGGCCCCTGGCCGAACTCGTCAAAGAAGCGACGGAATTCTTCCGGGAGCTGCTGGTCGTCGGCGGGGGTGCGCTTGCGCGGCTGCTTGGCCTTGACCGGCGTCGCCGCCGATTTCCCTTCGATGCTGACGACGGCCGGTAGCACCTTCTTGACCACGTCGCGGTAGCTGGTCAGTTCCTTGGGGAGCGGGGTGGTGATGGGAGGGGGCTGCCCGCGCAGCAGGGAGTGCCCGGCGAAACCGCCGACCAGCAGGCCGGTGAGTAAAAGAACGAAGGCGGGGAGCCAACGTTTCATGGGAAAAGAACCTCCTGAATAACACGATGGGCCGGACGACCGTTGGATTGGATGGCTCGACGCGAACGGGGCGCCGAGTGGGGGACGCGAGCGGCCGTTGGGGCGGGCGGCCCGGCTCTCTCTTCTCTGGAAATAATACGCACCTGGGGCCGCAGTGGGTCGCGGCCGGAGCGCAGGCATGACCTGTACCATTCTTACCGCACCCCGTCCGGCGACGGGGCGGCACCACCGGGCCAGCTGATCTTTTTTGCGGGGCCCTCATGGTTATCATTCAAGGGGTTGGCGGGCGACTGCCGATCTCTTGTTATGCCCTCTGGGCAAAAGGAGGTTCCCATGAACCGAACTCGACTCTTCAGCCTCGCGATTCTGGCCTTCCTGGGGTTGTCCTGGACGTCGGCGCACGCCGGCGTGTTCATTGGCGTCGGAATCCCTGGCCCGCACTACCACGGCTACTACCGGCCCTACTACGGCTATGGCCCGCGCGTCGTGGTCGGCCTGCCCCCGATTTACATCGGCGCACCGGTGTACGCCCCCCCGCCGCCGGTGTACGTCACCCCGGCCCCCGTGTACGTCACTCCAGCGCCGGCGCCCGTGTACGTCGCCCCGGCCCCGCAACCCGTGGCCCCGGCGCCCACCCAGGCTGCCCCGTCGTCCTCGCCTCTGCCCCCGGCCCCGATTCCGGTGGGGAGGTGACACAGTCACAGCCGCCGTGCGAGGCCCAAGGACAACCCTCGGGCCTCGTTTCGTTTGGGGGGGTGGAGTTCTCCCCTCGCCCCGGTACTCCGGGGCGAGGGGCGTCGTGTGCCGCAAGCGGCCGTGCGCTCTATCATGACGGGCAACGGCACTCGACCCCCCCGAATGATTTCCGGTCTTGCGAAGGAACTTCCTCTCATGGCGGCACCGACCTTCCAGAAGCTCACCCCCCCTACGAAAGGCACTCGCGTCACCGTCGATGCGAACGGCACCTGGAAGGTGCCGGACGACCCCATCGTCTGCCTGCTGCGCGGCGACGGCATCGGCCGCGACGTCGGCGCCGTCCCCGGCATCACCGCCTGCGCCGTCCGTGCCCTCGACGCCGCCGTCGAGAGGGCCTACAAGGGCAAGCGCAAGATCCACTGGTTCGACGTCCATGCCGGCGACGTGGCCCGCGAGTTGTACTGCCCGCAGGTCAAGGATGAGCAGGTCGGCTCGCTCAGCGAGGACGAACAGCGCAAGCTCTACCTGCCCGACGACACCCTGCGGGCGTTTGAATATTTTGCCGTCGGCCTGAAGGGGCCGCTCACCACGCCGATCGGCGGCGGCTTTCGCAGCATCAACGTCTACTTGCGCATCCGCTTCGACCTGTACGCCTGCGTGCGGCCGGTGCGCTACTTCCGGGGCGTCGAGGCGCCGAACAAGCGCGCCGACAAGGTCAACATGGTCATCTTCCGCGAGAACACCGAGGACGTGTACTGCGGCATCGAGTTCAAGAGTGGCAGCGACAAGGCGAAGAAGCTCCTGGCCCTGCTCAAGGAGATGGGCTACAACGTGCTGCCGTCGTCGGGTCTCGGCATCAAGCCGATGAGCCCGGAGGGGACCAAACGCCTGGTGCGCATGGCGCTCCGCTACGCCATCGACAAGAAGCTGCCCAGCGTGACGCTGATGCACAAGGGCAACATCATGAAGTTCACCGAGGGTGCCTTCAAGGACTGGGGCTACGAGGTGGCGGTGCAGGAGTTCCGCGACCGGGTCGTCACCGAGGCGGAACTGACGGCCGCGGGGGGCAAGAAGCCGGCCGACAAGGTGCTCGTCAACGACCGCATTGCCGACAGCATGTTCCAGCAGATCCAGCTGCGGCCGGACGAGTACAGCGTGGTGGCGACGCCGAACCTCAACGGCGACTACCTCAGCGACGCGGCGGCGGCCCTGACGGGCGGCTTGGGCCTGGCGGCCGGCGCCAACATCGGCGACTGGGCGGCGATGTTCGAGGCGACGCACGGCACCGCCCCGAAGTACACCGGCAAGAACGCCGCCAACCCCGGGGCCGTGCTCCTGTCCGGGGCCCTACTGCTGGAGCACCTGGGCTGGACCGAGGCGGCCCGCCTGGTCACCCGGGGTGTGGAAGCGACCTTCGCCGAAAGTGAGGACACTGCCAAGAAGGGGCCGGGCGGCAAGCTGTACGTCACCTACGACATCGCCCGCCAGTTCGCCGGCTACTGCGCTGAGGCCGGGGCCACCAGCTCCGAGTTCGCCGACCGGATCGTGTATCACCTGAACCGGGCGTGATGGCCGCCGTCGATTGATCGTTTCGCGAAACGATCAATCGACGGCGGCGGCCGGGTTAGCGCACACCGCCGGCCGGCGCCGACTGGTCGAACGCCTTGAGCCACTCCTCAAAGGGCTTGCGCGTCGGCGGGTCGAGCCTCGGCAGCCCCGCGCGAATCTCCGGCACCACCCGCTGGACCTTCTGCCGGGCGGTCCGCATTTTGGCCTTGTAGTCGCTCTCCGTGCCCAGGTACGTCGTCATGGCGATGGAGTAGCCGCGCACCAGGTTGACCAGCGCGTTGAAATACTGCACCTCGAACCCCTCTTTGTCCTTGATGCGTTCCACGACGATTTCAAACATCTCGGCGGACTTCTCGTAGCCGCCGGCCAAGTAGCGGACCTCGGCCGCCTCGAGCAGGACGTAGACCAGCAGGCGCTCCTCGGCCGCTCTGCGGTCCGGCTTCGCGTCCAGGGAGCGGCTCACTTCCTGGTAGCTGGCGATGGCCTTTTCGCGGTCGTCACTCACCTTCTTCTCGTTTTCCAGCCGCGCGTCCATGCTGAGCTGCTCCGGGCTGAGGTCGGTGGTTCGTTGGTGCGCGCGATCCTTGTAGCTCTCGGCCAGCTGGTAACGCGCCCACAGCGCCTGAGGGTTGTTCGGGAAGTCGCGGAGCGCTGCTTCGAGAGTGTCGATGGCCTTCGAGATGAAGTCTTTCGAGATGGAATCGGGCAGCCCGCGACGCCCGAAGTAGAGGTCGCCGAGCGCGTAGAGGGTTTTCTCCCGCGCCTCGTCGTCGCGGTCGGCAGCCGCCGTGCGGAGCTTGTTCAGGTTATCCTCCAGGTACCCCTGAGCGCCGTCGGGATCCCCCGCCTGCTTCGCGGCCGCGGCCAATTCGTAGCGTGCGCGATAGGTGTAGGGGCTCGCCCACTCCAGGCGGTTGGCGGCGGCCTCGAAGTTCTCGGCGGCGTGCTTCAGATCGCCGGTGTCCTTGTACGCAAGGGCCAATTTGTACCAGCCTTCGTTCAGGCGCGGGTTGAAGCGCTTGACCGCCACCATGTCCGGCTGCAGGGCGATCGTCAAGAAGCGGTTGAGGGCGGTGATCGCCTGTTTCGCATCGCGTCCCTCGAGGAAGCGGTTGGCCGCGGACCACAGGCGCTCCGCGTGCTCGGCTGGGTCCGCCTGTGCGGCGGCCGCCAACTCGTAAGCCTCCCCCGCCTGGCGCAGCAAGTCCTCGGCCTCGCCGAACAGAACACGCGCCTCTTCGCCGGCGGCCCGCCGCGCCTTCTCCCGCGCCGCTCGCGCCCCGGCGGTGGCCGCCTCGCCCCGCAACTCGTGCGCCCGGCCCGGCAGGGCCACCTTCTCGTACAGCTGCGCCAGTCGCACCGCCTCAACGGAGGCACCCTTCGCGGCGGCCGCCTTGTATCCCGCCTCGAACACCTCGCGCACCCGCGAGAGGGGCACCAGCGAGTTGTGCCAGTCGTCGGGCCCGTTGACAGCGCGCATGGCCCGTTCGAGAGCCGTCAGACCGAGCTTGTATTGAGAGTCGCCCTGCGCTTGCAAACGCAGGTCAGCAACCCCGAGCGCCGCCGCCGTCACTTCCTCGCCCGCCCCGTCGCGGTTCAGACAGTCCACCCAGGGCGCCAGCGCCTCGTCCTTGCGTCCGCTATTACCCAGGCACAGGCCGAGGTGGTACAGCGCGACCCCGCGGTCCGGCGGCGGCGACCGGCGGTCGTCGAGGATCTCGCGCCAGACCGGCCCCGCATCGGCCCATTGCCCCTGATGCTCCAGGATGCCGACCCGCAGGCGTCGGGCCTGGGCCAACACCTCGGGCGGGGCCTTGGCGCCGACGTTCTTCAGCACCTCGGCTGCGTCATCCTCCTTGCCGAGTCGCAGTAGCAACTCGCCGCGCCGTAGGCGGGCCGGGCCGAGCACGCGGTCCTCGACGACCGCCGTGTCGATCTGCCTGACGGTGGCCTCCAGCGCCCTTACGAGGTCCGGCTTCGGCAGCTTCAGATAGGCGTCGGCGATCAGCCCGTAGCCGCGCGCCTTCTCGAGGTCGTCGTCCGCACCGCCTTCGATCGAATGCTCCAGCGCCGGGATGACCTTGGCCGGCCCCTCGCCCGTTTGGACCCACGTCTTGGCGAGGCGGTACTCGAGGCGCGGGCTCTCTTCCGCCGCGACGCCCAGCGCCCGGGCCTGCTCGAGGTGAGCGCGGGCCTCGCGCCACTCGTCGTGTCCTTTCCCCGGGCCAGCCCGCTCCGCCACGCGGAGGTAGGCGCTGCCGAGCAGGAAGTGGGCCTCGGCCCCGGCGGGGGGCGTGCCGGCGCGGTGAACGGCGTCGGCGCCGAGCTTCAGGGCGCGGTCCCGATCGAATTCCGGTTGTCGAAGGAGTTCACGCAACTCGGCGCTGGCGGGGTCATCCTCCGACGCCCGAGCCCCGTGCCAGGGGGGGCGGACGAGGCAAACGGCGGCGAGGGCGAGCAGGCCGAGGACGAACGTCGGCACCTGCCACAGCTGCCGCAGGGGCGGCGTCGCGCCCACCCGCGCCCGGAACGGACTTCTTGGAGCCGTCGTGCTGGCCATGATCTTCGCCCAACCCGCTACGCGCCCGCCGGCGCGACAACCGACACAGGGCGGGGGGTTGTGCCAGATTCGTGGGGGGATGTCAAGGCGGTCTGCCGAGGGCCGGTGAGTGGCCTTGACGGTCGGGGCAAGTCGGCCACGTTGCCTTGACCTGCTACGCCGCAGCGGCTACTTACGACCCGACGCGTGCCGGGAGCGGCATGGGCAGGTTCACGGAGGGACCGGCGTATGTTCGACCTGGACGAGTGGCTGCTGGCACTGCTGGCGGTGGCGGTAATCCTGGGGGCCTGGAGCGTCTGGCGGGTCCGCGGGAGCCGCGACCCGCGGCGGGCCGCCTGGGGGCGGCGCGTCTATGTCGCCGCCCTGTCCCTGCTCGGCGGCGGCACCCTCGTGGCGGCAACCTGCGCCGCCCGCTGCCTGGTCCCCTTCGGACTCGCCTCCGGGTGGCTCGTCATCGCCATGCTCTGGGAGAACCCGTTCCGCGTCTGGCAGGAGGGTTGAATCGGCTCCGGCCGTGAACTTGCGGCGCGCGCCTATCAGCAGCGCTCACCGGAAGCTCGCGGCCGGAACGGGTCGCCGATCAGCGCCCGGACGGGGAGGGCATGTTCCAGTAACTCGGGTAGACCGCCGGCTGCGCCCACGGCGTCGGGGCGTAGCCGGGGTAGGAGCCCGCCGGGGCGAAGCCGCCATACCCGGCGGTCTGGATCCCGGTCGGATAACTCACGGCGCCGGTCATCGGGAGGGCTGGGCCGGCTGGCAGCGGCATGGGGGGCGGCCCCTGGAAGTTCGGGACGTTAGCCGGCGGCGGCTGGAAGTTCGGAAGGTTGCCGCCGGGCGTTAGCTGGTAGTTCGGGAAGCCGCCCCCCGGCGGGAACATCGCCGGGCCGGCCATGGGCGGGGAACCCATCATTGGCCCCGGGCCGGCCAGGAACGGGGGAGCCATCATCGGCCCCGGGCCGGCCAGGAACGGGGGAGGAGGCATCATCGGCCCCGGGCCGGCCAGGAACGGGGGAGGCATCATCGGCCCCGGGCCCATTCCGCAGGCGCCGCAACCGCACCCGTCCATCGGGCAGCCGAGCGGCGGGAAGCAACACGGCGGCGGGCAGCAACACGGCGGCGGCGGCGGGCAGCAACACGGCGGCGGGCAACACGGCGGCGGACAGCACAGCGGGAAGCAGCCGTCGGCGCAGATGCTGCCGAAGACGCTCGGGCTGAAGGCGTTGTAAGGCTTGACGCAAATCGTGCAGCAGTTGCGGCAGAACAGCCAGGCCGAAGCCCGTTCCGTAACCAGGCCGATCCCGGCCAGGCTCAGGAGGGCGGCAATTATGAGCTTTTTCATGGCGTGAGGCTTCTTCTCCCTAGGGCCGGGGCGCTCGCCACGAGCCACCCTGCTGATGGCGGGCGCTCGCCCGATGTCCTCGCCAACTATACCCGGCGCCGCCGCCTCGCAGCGCCCCGACGACAGGTTTTTCACCCCCGCCCGCGCGACTTCCCCTCGCAGGACGGCTACATTGGACGCGACTGTTAAGGCGAGTGCCTCGCGCCCCGCCAACGGCCCGCGCACGGTTTTCCGGGGAAAAAAACTCAAGCATCACGGGGCGGCGCCCGCCCCCGCCGCGCTTGTCCAGGG
>DATFNV010000562.1:0-11885 GCA_035266225.1 Gemmataceae bacterium | reverse complement strand
CCTGCGCGAGGGGGCCGACGCGGTCTGCTACAAGCCGTTCGACGTGGGCAACCTGCTGACGACGCTGGAGCGGCTGACGAAGTGAAGTCATGCCGTTTAGCCGCCGCCCGCGATTTATCGATTCGCGAAACGATGAATCCGCGCCGCCCCGAGGGCGGCGGCTAAACAAGGGAAACCCGCATGAACCACCCGATCGCGACCCGCGTCCTCGTGATCGATGACGACGCCGACACGCAAGCCAACCTGCGCGACATCCTGGAGTTGGACGACTACGAGGTGGTGACCGCGGGCAGCGCCGCCGAGGCCCTCGCGTGTGCCGACTGGGAGCGGACCCGGGCCATCATCCTCGATCGCGTGCTGCCCGACGGCACCGCCGAGGAATTGCTGCCGCGCCTGAAGGAACTGGCCCCACACGCCGACATCCTGATCGTCACAGGCCATTCCGACCTCCAGGGGGCCATCGCCGCCCTGCGCCAGGGCGCCGCCGACTACATCCTCAAGCCGATCAACCCGGACGCCCTCCGCGCCAGCCTCGCCCGCATCGCCGAGCGCCAGCGCCTCCAGAGCCAGCTCAAGCACGCCCAGGAGCAGGCGCTGCAGTCGGCGCGGCTGGCCGCCATCGGCCAGATGATGACCGGCCTGGCCCACGAGAGCGGCAACGCCCTGGCCCGCAGCCAGGCCTGCCTGGAAATGCTCGCCCTGGAAGTGCAGGACCGGCCCGAGGCGCTGGACCTGATCCAGCGCATCCAGAAGGCGCAGGACCACCTCCGCCAACTCTATGAAGAGGTGCGCGGCTATGCGGCGCCGCTGCGTCTGGAGCGCGAGGTGTGGGACGTCAGCGGCGTTTGGCGGCAGGCGTGGACCAACCTGGCCGTCCAACGGCAGGGCCGCGATGCCGAGCTGCGCGAGGAAACGGCCGGCGTGGACCTGCACTGCCCGGTCGATCACTTCCGGCTGGAGCAGGTGTTCCGCAATATGTTCGAGAACTCCCTGGCCGCCTGCCGCGGCCCGGTGCGGCTCACCCTCGCCTGCGCCGACGCCGGCCTGGACGGCCGGCCCGCGCTGCGGATCGCCGTGCGCGACAACGGGCCGGGGCTGTCGCCGGAGCAGCGACAGCGCATTTTCGACCCGTTCTTCACGACCAAGACAAAAGGCACGGGCCTGGGCATGGCAATTGCTAAACGAATCATCGACGCTCACGGGGGACTGATTGCTGCCGGTAACGGGGCCGGCCCGGGAGCGGAGATCCTGATAACCCTACCGCGAGACGTGCCATGAATCGAGCGCTGCGGATTGCCGTCGCCGACGACGAGCCGGACATGCGCGATTACTTCCGCAAGATCCTGCCCCGGCTGGGGCACCACGTGGTGGTGGCGGCGGAAACCGGGCGCGAGTTGGTCGAACAGTGCCGCAAGGCCGGGCCGGACCTCGTCATCACCGATATCAAGATGCCCGACATGGACGGCATCGACGCGGCCACCCAGATCTATCTGGAGAAGCCGATCCCGGTCATCCTGGTGTCCGCCTACCACGACCCGGAGTTGATCGCGCGTGCGGAAGCGGACCACATCCTGGGCTATCTCGTCAAGCCGATCAAGCAGTCGGACCTCGAACCGACAATCGCCCTCGCCGTGAGGCGTTTCGAGCAGTTCGAGGCGCTGCGGAAAGAGGCGGCCGACCTGCGGCAGGCGCTGGAGGACCGCAAGGTCATCGAGCGCGCCAAGGGGCTGCTGATGAAGAAGGTCGGGCTGGACGAGCAGGAGGCGTTCCGGCGCTTGCAGAAACTGGCGATGGACAGCAACCGCAAGATGGTCGAGGTGGCGCACATGGTCCTCACGGCGGAAGAGGCCTTCCAGCCGAAAGCGAAGGTTTAGCCGCTTGCGGCTTAGCGTTCGCGCAATCGAGCTGGGGCGAACGCTAAGCCGCAAGCGGCCAACGTCAAGGCGCCGCCCCGCGCAGGGCGTAAGACCGCAGCACCTTCATGTAATTGGCCCGCTGGTACGCCCCCGGGTCGGCGACGGACCGCAGGCTCATGCTCCCCTGCATCTCCCGCACCGTCGTGTAGCCGTGCTCCTCCATCCAGCGCACCATCTCGGCGCGCACCTTCTTCAGGTGGTCGATGCCGTGTCTCAAGAGCGCCGACGTCAGCATGGCGACGCGCGCCCCGGCCATCATCACCTTGAGTGCGTCCGTGCCCGAATGCACCCCGCCGGTGACCGCCAGGTCCGCCGACACGTTCCCGTACAGGATCGCCGTCCAATGCAGCCGCAACAGCAATTCCGACGGCTCGCTCAGGCGCAGGCTCGGCACCACTTCCAGCGCCTCCAGGTCGAAGTCCGGCTGATAGAAGCGGTTGAACAGCACCAGTGCTTCGGCGCCGGCCGCGGTCAGCCGGCTGGCGAACTCCACCGGCGCCGTGAAGAACGGACTCAGCTTCACCGCGACCGGGATCGTCAGGCACGACTTCACCGCCCGCACCAGGTCCTCGTACTGCCGCTCGACGTCCGCCGCGACACGCCACGGGTCGGTCGGTAGGTAGTAGACGTTCAGCTCCAGGGCGTCGGCCCCGGCCTGCTCGATCAAGTGGGCGTACTCGGTCCAGCCGCCGGACGTGCAGCCGTTGAGGCTGGCGATCACCGGGATGCCCAGCGCCGCCTTCGCGCGCCGAACGTGCTCCAGGTAGCCGTCCGGCCCCAGGTTGTAGGAATTCATGTCGGGGAAGTAGCTGACCGCCTCGGCGTAGGTGTCCGTGTTCTGTTCCAGATACTGATCGAGGTCCAACCCCTCGCGGCGGATCTGCTCCTCGAACAGCGAGTGCAGCACCACCGCCCCCGCCCCCGCGTCCTCCATCCGGCGCAGGGCGCCGACGTCCTCGCACAACGGCGACGCGGAGCAGACCAGCGGGCTGCACAACGTCTTGCCCAGGTAGCACGTCGTCAGGTCGATCATCACGTCGGTCATTTTGACACCTCCTCATTGCCGTTGGCCGCGGACAGCGACGCCCAGTGCTCGTAGAGCTTGCGCCGCGTCCGAACGTCCTTCTCCGCCTCGGCCAGCAGCGCCGCGGCCGCCGCCGGGTCGCTCTGGACCAGCATCGTGTAACGGGTTTCGTTGTAGACGTACTTCTTCAGCGGGATGGTCGGCGCGCCCGAGTCGAGCTGCAGCGGGTTCTTGCCCTCCGCGGCCAGTTCGGGGTTGTAGCGCAGGAGCGGCCAGTGGCCCGACTGCACCGCCGCCTTCTGCTGCTCGCAGCCGTGGGCCATGTCGTAGCCGTGGGCCACGCAATGGCTGTAGGCGATGAGGAGCGACGGCCCGGGGTACGCCTCCGCCTCGCGGATCGCCTTGAGGGTGTGCGTGTCGCTCGCCCCCATAGCAATGCGGGCCACGTAGACGTTGCCGTAGGACATCGCCATCAGCGCCAGGTCCTTCTTCGGCGACTTCTTGCCGCCGGCGGCGAACTTGGCCACGGCCCCGCGCGGCGTCGCTTTCGACATCTGCCCGCCGGTGTTCGAGTAGACCTCGGTGTCCAGCACCAGCACGTTGACGTTGTGCCCCGACGCCAGGACGTGGTCCAGGCCGCCGAAGCCGATGTCGTAGGCCCAGCCGTCGCCGCCGAAGATCCACACGCTCTTCTTCACCAGCACGTCGGCCAGGGCCAGCAGGTCGGCAACGGCCGACGAGCGAGGGTCCATTGCGGCCAGGCGCGCCTTCAGGCGCGCGACGCGCTCGCGCTGCGCCTCGATGCCGGCCTCGGTCGATTGGTCGGCGTCGATCAGGACGTCCGCCAAACCGGCGTTGATCTCGAGGCGGTGCTTGTGGAGCAATTCGCGGGCGTACTCGATCTGCTTGTCGAGGGCGAGGCGCATGCCCAGGCCGAACTCGGCGTTGTCCTCGAACAACGAGTTGGACCAGGCGGGGCCGCGGCCCTGCCGGTTCGTCGTGTACGGCGTCGTCGGCAAGTTGCCACCGTAGATCGACGAGCAGCCGGTCGCGTTGGCGATCAGCATGCGGTCGCCGAAGAGTTGCGTGACCAGCTTGATGTACGGCGTCTCGCCGCAGCCGGCGCACGCCCCGCTGAACTCGAACAGCGGCTCCAGGAGTTGCACGTCCTTGACGCTGTCGTGCCGCAACCGCTCGCGCGGCGCGTCGGCGATGTTGAGGAAGAAGTCCCAGTTGTCCCGCTCCGGCTCGCGGATGGCGTCGAGCGGGTGCATGTTGATCGCCTTGAGCCGCACCTGACTCTTGTTCTTGGCCGGGCAGACCTCGACGCACAGCTTGCAGCCGGTGCAGTCCTCGGGAGCCACCTGCAGCGTGTAGCGCTGCCCCTTCATCTCCGGCCAGCGTGCCGCCGCGGACTTGAACGTCTCCGGCGCCCCAGCCAGCGCCTCCGGCTCGTACACCTTGCCGCGGATGACCGCGTGCGGGCAGACCAGCACGCACTTGCCGCACTGGATGCACACGTCCGGATCCCAGACCGGCACCTCCGTGGCGATGTTGCGCTTCTCCCACTTCGTCGTCCCGGTCGGGTAGGTGCCGTCGCAGGGCAGGGCGCTGACCGGCAGCGCGTCCCCCTCGCCGACCAGCATCAGACTCGTCACGTTGCGGACAAACTCCGGCGCCTCCGCCGGCACCGCCGGCCGGCGGTCAACGGCCGACGACACCTCCTGCGGCACGCGCACCTCGCGCAGATGGCTCAGCGCCTGATCGATGGCGGCGCAGTTGCGCTGCACCACCGCCTCGCCGCGCTTGCCGTAGGTCTTCACGATCGCCTTCTTCATGGCGGCGACCGCCTCCTCCTGCGGCAGCACCTTGCTGAGGGCGAAGAAGCACGGCTGCATGATGGTGTTGATCCGCGCCCCCATCCCCAGCGACTGCGCCACCTTGTAGGCGTCGATGACGAAGAAGCGCAGCCCCTTGGCGATGATCGCTTCCTGCGCCGAGCGCGGCAGCCTGTCCCAGACCTCGTCGGGGCCGTAGGGGCTGTTGAGCAGGAACGTCGCCCCCGGCTCGGCCACGGCCAGCACGTCGATGCGGTCCAGGAACGGGAACTGGTGGCAGGCGACAAACGTGGCCCGGCTGACGAGGTAGGTCGAGCGGATCGGCCTGGGCCCGAAGCGCAGGTGCGACACCGTCACCGAGCCGGCCTTCTTCGAGTCGTAGACGAAGTAACCCTGGACGTAATTGTCCGTCTCCTCGCCGATGATCTTGATCGAATTCTTGTTGGCCCCCACGGTGCCGTCGGAGCCCAGGCCGTAGAAGACCGCCCGCACCGTTTGCGGGTCCTCGGTGGAGAACGCCGGGTCGAAGTCGAGGCTGGTGTGGGTCACGTCGTCGCGGATGCCGACGGTGAAGTGGTTCTTCGGCCGCTCCGCCTTGATCTCGTCGAAGACGGCCTTGACCATCGCCGGCGTGAACTCCTTCGACGACAGCCCAAAGCGCCCCCCAACGACGCGCGGCCGCATCCCACGGTTGGACTCGTGGTAAGCCGCGACCACGTCCAGGTAAAGTGGCTCGCCGACGCCGCCCGCCTCCTTGGTGCGATCGAGGACGGCAAGGGTGTGAGCCGTCTTCGGGACCGCGTCGAGGAAGTGCTCCACGGAGAACGGCCGGAACAGCCGGACCTTCAGCACACCAACCTTCTCGCCGCGCGTCAGCAAGGACTCGACGGTCTCGTGAACCGCGTCGGCGCCCGACCCCATCAGCACGATGACGCGCTCGGCGTCGGCCGCGCCGAAGTAGTCGAACAGCCGATACGAGCGGCCCGAGACCTGGGCGAACCGGTCCATCATGTTCTGCACGATCTCGGGGCAGGCGCGGTAGAAGGGGTTGGCGGTCTCGCGCGCCTGGAAGCAGACGTCGGGGTTGTGGGCGGCGCCGCGGAGCACCGGACGGTCGGGGGACAGGGCGCGGGCGCGGTGGGCGCGGACGAGGTCGTCGTCGATCAGGGCGCGCATCTGCTCCGGCGTCGGCGGCACGATGCGGGCGACTTCGTGCGAGGTGCGGAAGCCGTCGAAGAAGTGCAGGAAGGGGAGGCGCGATTCGAGCGAGGCGGACTGGGCGATGAGGGCAAGGTCGGCCGCCTCCTGCACCGAATTCGAGGCCAGCATGGCCCAGCCGGTGCCGCGGGCGGCCATCACGTCGCCCTGGTCCCCGAAGATCGACAGCCCCTGCACCGCCAGCGAGCGGGCGGCGACGTGGATGACGCAGGGCGTCAATTCGCCGGCGATGCGGTACATGTTGGGGATCATCAGCAGCAGGCCCTGCGAGGCGGTGAAGGTCGTGGTCAGCGACCCCGCCTGCAGCGCCCCGTGGACGGCGCCGGCGGCCCCGCCCTCGCTCTGCATCTCCACCACCAGCGGCACGGTGCCCAACAGGTTGGGCCGGTGCTCCGACGCCCACTGATCGGCCCACTCGCCCATCGGCGAGGAGGGCGTGATGGGGTAGATGGCGATGACCTCGTTGAGGGCGTAGGCCACGAGGGCAACGGCCTCGTTGGCGTCCATCGTCTTTTCTGCCTTGCTCATGACTGTCCCTTTACCGCACACTGCCCATTGCCGCGGACACGAACCGCACACATTTCCCTCTCCCACGGGGCTAACGCAGTGGCAGCCCACAGGACGCAAAGGACATGCCGGCGCGCCGGCCTCGTTGAGCGGCCGCCGTCGATTCATCGTTTCGCGAAACGATGAATCCGCGCCGCCCCGAGGGCGGCCGCTCAACGAGGCGCGGCGGCACGACGGTTGCTTCCTATCACGCCACGCGACATCCCTCATGGGAGGCACAACGGCATGGCCGAGTCATCTCACCCCAGCGGCGACGACCGCTTCAAGGGGCTGGACGTCACCATGAAGCGGCACCAGTTCCGCCCCGACGCCCTCATCGAGGTGCTGCACAAGGCGGAGGACCTGTTCGGCTTCCTGGGGCACGACGCCCTCTTCCACGTCGCCCGCGGCCTCAAGCTGCCGCCCAGCCGCGTCTACGGCGTGGCGACGTTCTACCACCTGTTTTCACTCAAACCTCCGGGGGCGCACACCTGTGTCGTGTGCCTGGGGACGGCCTGCTTCGTCAAAGGGGCCGACCGCGTCCTCAAGGCGATCGAGGAGTGCGCCGGCATCAAGGCGGGTGAGACGACGAAGGACAACCAGCTCTCGCTCTCGACGGTCCGCTGCATCGGCACCTGCGGCATCGCCCCCCTCGCCGTCTACGACGGCAGCACCGTCGGATACCAGACCCCGGACGACGTCCGCCGGCACGTGAAGGAGTGGCTCCCGCATGGATCGTAACGACCTCCAGGCGATCGCGGACCAGGAGCGAGCCTCGTGGAAGCCCGTCCGCGTCCGCTGCTGCACCGCCAGCGGCTGCCTGGCCACCGGTAGCCTCACGGTCAAGAAGGCGCTGGAGCAAGCCGTCGGCCAGCGCCGGCTCGGCGACCGTGTTGACGTCGTCGGCGTCGGCTGCCTCGGCCTGTGCGGCCGCGGCCCGCTCGTCGCCGTCGATCCCGGCGGCGAGCTGTTCCAACTCGTCACCGCGGCTGACGCCCCCTCGATCCTCAACGCCCTCGACGGTGGCCCAGTGTCGGCCCCGCGCTGTGATGCCAGGCAACCCTTCTTCACCTCGCAGCTGAAGATCGCCACCGAGACGAGCGGCCTGATCGACCCGGAGAGCGTCGAGGAGTACGTCGCCGGCGGCGGCTACCAGGCGCTGGCGCGGGTGCTGACGGAGATGAGTCGCGCCGACGTGGTCCAGGAGGTGACCAGGAGCGGCCTGCGCGGCCGCGGCGGCGCCGGCTACCCCACCGGCCTGAAGTGGGCCACGGTGGCGCGGTCGCCGGGCGGCCGGAAATACGTCGTCTGCAACGCCGACGAGGGCGACCCCGGCGCCTTCATGGACCGCAGCATCATGGAGAGCGACCCGCACCGCGTCCTGGAGGGGATGGCCGTCGCCGCGTTCGCCGTGGGCGCCAGCCACGGCTTCATCTACATCCGCGCCGAGTACCCCGCCGCCGTTGCCCGCCTGCGCACGGCCATCGAGCAGGGCAAGAAGCTCGGCGTCCTCGGCAGCGGCGTCCTCGAGACCCCCTTCGACTTCCGCGTGGACGTGCGCATCGGCGCCGGGGCCTACGTCTGCGGCGAGGAAACTGCCCTGATGGCCTCCATCGAGGGGAAGCGCGGCCTGCCGCACCCGCGCCCGCCCTACCCGGCCCAGGCCGGCCTGTGGGGTTGCCCGACGCTCATCAACAACGTCGAGACCTTCGCCCACGTGCCCGCCATCATCAAGAAGGGCGGCGAGTGGTTCGCCGGCATCGGCACCGAGAAGAGCAAGGGCACGAAGGTGTTTGCGCTCTCCGGCAAGGTGGCCAACACCGGACTCATCGAGGTGCCGATGGGCACGACCCTGCGGCACATCGTCGAGGTGATGGGCGGCGGCGTCCCCGGCGGCCGAGTCAAGGCGGTGCAGACCGGCGGGCCGTCCGGCGGCTGCATCCCGGCGGAGCACCTCGACACGCCGGTGGACTACGAGTCGCTGACGCGGCTCGGCTCGATCATGGGCTCCGGCGGCATGATCGTCATGGACCAGGACACCAACATGGTCGAGGTCGCCCGCTTCTTCATGGAGTTCTGCCGCGACGAGTCGTGTGGCAAGTGCGTCCCCTGCCGGGCCGGCACCGTGCAGATGCACCGGCTGCTGACGAAGATCGCCGAGCGCCGGGCCACGCACGCCGACTTCGAGGGGCTGCTGCGGCTGTGCGGCATGGTCCGCGAGACGAGCCTGTGCGGCCTCGGGCAGACGGCGCCGAACCCGGTGCTCAGCGCGGTCCGCTACTTCGGCGACGAGTTCAAGGCGCTGCTGCAGTCGATCTAGATGACCATGTCACAAGTCCGTCGCCAGCCGGTCGTAGCCGCATTCGCCAGAATGCGGGTCAGCCGTAACCCGCATTCTGGCGAATGCGGTTACGACCGGCTGGCATCGCTCACCAGCGACTGCCTCATGGCCCCTTGCCTGTAAGCCGAGGGCGATGGCGACGTGGCGGTGCAAGACCACACTTTCGCCTTGCGGGCCATGATCGACTCTCCGGCACGGAAAAACAGCATCTTGTTGAATTCGATGCAGAATTCCGTGCATGTCAAGGATAAGGCCCGTAGAAAAGCAGCGTCCTTCCGGCCCCTGTCGGGGTACTTCGGAGGAGAGGTCCGGGTCGTCCTTTAGCCCCTTCCGGGGGCCAGAATTCCGGGCAGGATGGGGTGCAATTAGCGGTCCTGCGAGGCGATCCACTTGGGGGTCCGAACCGGCACTTTGTGTCGTAGCAGCATCTCCAATATCTCCTCAGAATTTGCAGAAATGAGCAACATTTCGCGGTGTTCCGGCCGCAGGAACCCCTCGCCCACGCAGTGCTCGACCCACGCCAGCAGCGGGTCGAAGAAGCCCGCGACGTTGAGCAATCCGACGGGTTTCGCGTGCAGTCCGAGCTGTGCCCAGGTGAGGATTTCAAACAGCTCGTCGGCGGTGCCGAACCCTCCCGGCAGGGCGACAAACCCGTCGGCCAGGTCGGCCATGAGCGCCTTGCGCTGGTGCATGGTGCCGACGACGTGCAGCGCCGTCAGGCCGCGGTGGGCCAGCTCCTTGTCCACCAGCGCCTGCGGGATGACGCCCACGGCCTCGCCGCCGCCCCGCAGCACCGCGTCCGCGACGAACCCCATGAGGCCGACGTGCCCGGCGCCGAATACCAGGCCCACGCCGCGGCGGGCCAGCAGCTCGCCGAAGCGCCGGGCCGCGTCGCGGTACTCCGGCCGCTTCCCGGCGCTGGACCCGCAGAACACACACACCCGCCGCATTCCGATCTCCCCCGTCCCCTATCTCTTGCAACCGGCCCGGAACCCGCTAGAGTGGAAAGCGTGATTCCACTTTCCCGAGGCACGGAGCCGTCATGTTCGTTCTATTCGCTGACGACCCGCCCCCCAAGGAATTCCTGGAGCTCCACGGCGGCGAGCTGACGGTCCTGGTGCTGGTCGCGATGATCCTGGGGGCGCTGTTAGTGCTGGTGCCGCAGCTCTTGCGCGCCCGGCAGCACTCCCTGGAACTGCAGCACGAGGAGCGGCTGCGCGCCCTGGAGCAAGGCGAGGTGTTGCCGAGCACCGACGAGCGCTCGGCCTACGCCGGGAAGACGGCGGCGCTGGTGCCGATGGTCGTGATTTGCGCCGCGGGGACGGTGACGTGTTTCCTGGCGGCCTACAAGTACGAGAACCTCTTCTCGGTGGCGCTGGCGGTCTGGAGCGTCGCGGGCGTCGTCAGCCTGGCGGCGATCACCGGCGGCGTCGCCCTCATGGGCCGCATCGCTCAGCTCCACTCCGGCATCCCGGAGGAGGAAGAAGAAGAGGAGATGCCCGAGGATGCGCTGGGGAAATGAAAGCCCAGGAGTTGCAACCCCTGGGCTTGGGAGCAGCACTCACAACGCCGCCACGGCCGCCCAGGGCCAGCGCGCTGACTCGCGGGAGCAGGTGCTCTCGGCACTCAGGACCTGAAAATCGCGGCCATCGCTCTCGCGAATAGGTTAGCGCTACTTACCTGCAACCGCCGGGACTTCATTCGCGTCCCCGGCTTGACGATCAACGATTGGACCGTCTGATCCCCCTTCCCGGAGGCCCCGACCATCGACCTCTTCCGCCAGGCCCGTGATGCCAACCTCCGCAAGGCCCAGCCGCTCGCCGCGCGCATGCGGCCGCGCACCGTCGAGGAATACGTCGGCCAGGAGCACTTCTTCGGCCCCGGCAAGCTGCTGCGGCGCATGCTCCTGGCCGACCGGCTGACCTCGCTGCTCTTCTACGGGCCGCCCGGCACCGGCAAGACGGCCCTGGCCCACGTCATCGCCAACCACACCCAGGCCCGGTTCGTGCCGCTCAACGCCGTCGCCTCGGGCACCAAGGAAGTCCGTGCCGCCCTCGAACAGGCCCGCGCCGAGCTGGAGGACAGCGGCCGCCGCACGATCCTCTTCGTGGACGAAATCCACCGCTTCAACAAGGCGCAGCAGGACGTGCTGCTGCCCGACGTGGAAGAGGGGCGCGTCATCCTCATCGGCGCCACGACGCACAACCCATTCTTCGCCGTCAACTCGCCGCTCCTGAGCCGCAGCCAGATCTTCACCTTCGAGCTGCTGACCCGCGAGCAGATCAAAACGTTGCTCACCCGCGCCCTCGCCGACCGGGAACGCGGCCTCGGCGAGCACGAAGTTCAAATGACGCCGGAGGCGCTCGACTTCCTCGCCGAGGTGAGCGACGGCGATGCCCGGCGGGCACTGACGGCCCTGGAAATCGGCGTCCTATCCGCAGAGAAACAGCCCGTCGAATTCACCTTGCCGGTGGCCCAAGATTCGATCCAGCGCAAGGCGCTCGATTACGACGACACCGGCGACCAGCATTACGACGTGATCAGCGCGTTCATCAAGAGCATGCGCGGCAGCGACGGGGACGCGGCGATCTACTGGCTGGCGCGGATGCTGGAGGCGGGCGAGGATCCGCGCTTCATCGCCCGGCGGATCGTGATCTTCGCCTCGGAGGACGTGGGCAACGCCGACCCGCGGGCGCTGTCGGTGGCGATGGCGGCGGCGCAGGCGGTCGAGTTCGTCGGCCTGCCGGAGTGCCAGCTCAACCTGGCGCAAGCGGTGACGTACCTGGCGACGGCGCCGAAGTCGAACTCTGCAATGGGTTTCTTCGACGCTCTGGCCCTGCTCGAGTCCGAACAGCGCGAAGGCGAGATTCCGAACCATCTGCGCGATGCCAGCAGGGACAAGGAGGGCTTCGGTCACGGGGAAGGGTACATGTACCCCCACGCGTTCAAGGATCACTGGGTCGCCCAGCAGTACCTGCCGGCGGGCCTCCAGGGCAAGGTGT
>DATFNV010000561.1:0-27954 GCA_035266225.1 Gemmataceae bacterium | reverse complement strand
CTTTGCCAGTATGGTTTCGCCCTGAATAGCCAGGGCCGCTACCAGGAGGCGGAGGCGGCCTTGCGCGAGGCCCTCCGACTAAAACCAGACTACGCCAGGGCGCACGCCAATCTCGGCGCCGCCCTGAATCGCCAGGGCCGTCACAAGGAGGCGGAGGCCGCCTGCCGCGAGGCCATCCACCTCAAGCCCGACCTCTCCGCGGCGCACAACAACCTCGGCAACGCCCTCATCGGCCAGCGCCGCTACAAGGAGGCGGAAGCGGCCTGCCGCGAGGCTATCCGACTCAAGCCGGACGGCCCGTACAACAACCTCGGCGCCGCCCTGAATCGCCAGGGCCGTTACAAAGAGGCGGAGGCCGCCTGCCGCGAGGCCATCCGACTCAAGCCCGACCTCTATCAGGCGTACACCAACCTCGGCGCCGCCTTGAATAACCAGGGCCGGTACAAGGAGGCAGAGGCGGCCTGGCGCGAGGCCATCCGACTCAAGCCCGACCTCCCCGGGGCGTACACCAACCTCGGCGCCGCCTTGAATAACCAGGGCCGGTACAAGGAGGCAGAGGCGGCTAGCCGCGCGGCCATCCGACTCAAGCCCGACCTCCCCGCGGCGCACGCCAACCTCGGCCGCGCCCTGTGGAGCCAGGGCCGGTTCGCGGATGCGGAGGCGGCCTGCCGCGAGGCCATCCGACTGAAGCCCGACTTGCCCTTTGCACACCACATCCTCGGCACTGCCTTGAGCCATCAGGGCCGGCATGAGGAGGCGGAGGCAGCCTACCGCGAGGCCATCCGACTCTTCGCACTGGACGGTCGGGGTCAGAACGAGAAGGCCGAGGCGACGTGGCGCGCCGCCATCCGCCTCAGACCCGACGACCCCCAGGCGCACTGCAACTTGGGCGAGGCCTTGCTCGCGCAAGGGCGATTCGCCGAAGCCCTGGAGCTGCTGCGCCGCGGCCATGCGCTCGGCAGCGCGGCCCCCGGCTGGCGCTACCCCTCCGCGGACTGGGTGCGCCAGTGCGAGCGCCTCGTCGAGTTCGACCTTCGGCTGCCGGCAATCCTTCGCGGCGAGGCCGAGCCCGCCAGCGCCGCCGAACGGATCGAGTTCGCCCAACTCTGCCTGTACAAGCGACTGCACGTCACGGCGTTCCGCCTCTACGCCGACGCCTTCGCCACCGAGCCGAAGCTGGCGGACGACCTGCGCGCAGAACACCGCTACGCCGCCGCCTACAGTGCCGTGCTGGCCGCGGCCGGGCAAGGAGAGGACGCCAGACTACTGCCGGACAAGGTTGTGGCCCTGCTGCGACAGCAGGCGCTCCGTGCGCTACGGGCTGACCTGGCGCTGCGCGCGCAGATGGCCGGACGTGAGGATTCCGCGGCGAATCGGGCGGTTCGGGAGAAGCTGCAATACTGGCGGGGCGATGCCGCTCTCACTTCCGTCCGCGACAAGGCGGCGCTGGACAAGTTGCCCGACGACGAACGCGACGCCTGGCGCAAGCTGTGGGCCGACGTGGACGCACTGCTCAAGAGGGTGCCGGAGAAGCCGAAGTGACCTACAGCCAGCGGCGCAGCCAGTCGAACCATCCCGGCGTATCGCGCAGGGTGTAGCGCCCGCGCCGGCCCCGATACTCGAACGAGTGCATCCGGGCCAGCAGGTCGCGCCCGAGCAGACCGCGGAATTGAGCGAGCAATGGCGGCATGGGGTGGCGAGCGACGAGGATCTCGCTGAACGAGGCCAGCCCGGCTTCGGGGAACTCCAGGCACACCCAGACGAGATCGATCATCACGGAGCCGACGGGTGTGACAAGGTGAGCCTCGGCTCCCGACGTCGGCTGAAAGTGGTCAACGATGCCTGGAATCAACGTCGTCCGTTTTGCTCCCGTATCGATGAGCAGGCGGATGGGAACGGGAGCCGTGACACTGCCGCCCCGGCCGGCGATCATGCGCTCATCCACCGGCGGCAATCGGACCCTCGCCGGGAGGATGAGGTGATCTGCGACCGATGCGGTGTATTTTCCCATGATCCTTCACGGGGAGAGTTAGTCGATTCGCCGGACGCACGGGTGGTTGATGTCGATGAAGGGGACGAATTCCGGCTCGTCCTTCTCGGTAATCAGGCGGCAGATCAGGCGCGCGAGCCCGAACAGGCGGTAGCCTTCGGTCATCGCCTCACTGTACGTCGGGTACGCCCCCACGACGTCGTCGCCGTGGATGAGAGCGACGTGGCCGAGGTGGTCATGCACCAGGCGGGCGCGTTCGCGCTCGAAGGCGGCGTTCTCGCGCGACAGGTCGAGCGGCGGGTCGTTCTCTGCAAAGCGCGGCCGTTCGTCCTTGATCTCCTGAGTCTTCATCGCGGCCTCCGGAGGTTGGAACCAGGACGCCGCGAGTAAGTATACCATTGCAACCGCAGGGGGCGAAAGTGCAAGAGGAGGAACTGTCCAATGCCAGGAGCCATCGATCCCAACCGCACCGTGGACGAAGCCCCGTGTGACCTACGGCCGGCGGCGCAGCCAATCGAACCAGCCGAGGGTGTCGCGCAGGATGTACCGCCGGCGCCGGCCCTGGTACTCGAACGAATGCATCCGGCCCAGCAGGTCGCGGCCGAGCAACCCGTGGAACTGGCTCAGCCCCGGCGGCATCGCCATGCGAGCGACCAGGACCTCGGGGAACGAGGCCAACTTGGCCTCGGGGAACTCCAGGCTGACCCAGACGAGTTCGGTCCTCCGGGCGGCATGGGGCGTCACGAGCCGACCCTCACACCCCACTATGGGCCGTAAATGGCGGATGATGCCCGGAAGCAATGTGGTGCGCTTGGCGCCCGTGTCAATGAGGAAGCGGATGGAGACCGGTGCCGGCACGGCCTGGCCGGATAACGTGAAGAGGCGTTCCTGACCTGGCGCCGCGCGAACACGGGCCGGCAGGACCAGATGGTCTTCAACCGCGGCGACGTATTTCCCCATGATCCTTCACGGGCTGAGGTTAATCGATCCGCCCCATCGACGGGTGATCGAGGTCGGCGAAGGGGACGAAGATTTCCTCATCGGTTGCGGTGATCGGCCGGCAAATGAGCCGCGCCAGCCCGAAGCGGCGATAGCCCTCCAACACCGCTTCACTCGCGGTCGGGAAGACGCCGACGACCTCATCGCCGTGAATGAGGGCGATTTTACCGAGGTGGTCGCGCACCAGGCGGGCGCGCTCGCGTTCAAAGGCGGCGTTCTCGCGCGACAGGTCGAGCGGCGGGTCGTTCTCCTCGAGGACCGGCCACTCGTCCTTGATCTCGTTGGTGCCCATAGCGGCCTCCGGAGGTCGGAACCAGGAATTCCCCAGTAAGTATACCATCGCAGCAGTGAGCGGCGAAAGTGCAAGAGGAGGAGTTATCCCATGCCAGGCGCCATCGATCCCAACCGCACCGTGGACGAAGCCCCATCCGACCCGCTGGACGCCGGCCTGGCCGTCGCCTTCGGCGCCGACTCCGGCCCGCCGTTGCCCGTCGCCGGCAGCGTCGTGCAGGGAAAACAGGTGTCAGTTCTTTTTTTCTCACGCATCGGCGAAAAATGAATTGACACTTATTTTGACACTGTAGCATCAGCGGTGAGGAAACTCGACCCCTGCCGGCAAGCCGGCAGGGGTCGAGTTTCCTCACCGCTGATGCTACAGTCTCCCTATTTTCCCCGACGTGGACGCACTGCTGGAGAAATTCGGAGGGAAGAAATGAATGCTGCCGTCTCAGGGCCGCGTCCGCCGCAGCCAGTAGCCGGTGCGACGGCTGGCGTGAGCCACCGCAAACACAGTCACCTGCGTAGGACTGACCTGAGCATAGTACAGCACGTACGGATAGCGGCGCAGACGCATCCAGCGGAACGGCCCCCGATAGACGACCCCTTGATCCGGCGCCTGGTCGATCAGTTGAACGACGCGCCGGACCTCGTCCCGAAACCTCAGAGCGGCGGCCGGACTGCGCCGGGCGTACCACGCGTGCGCTCGGTGGTACTCAAGGGCGGCCAGGCGATGGAAGATGACGGCGATGTTTGCCACCCAGAGTTATTGGCCACCGAGCACGTCGGTCCAGGGGACGCCGGCGGAGGGGTCTTTCTCGATCTCTGCGCGGCGCCGTTCCAGTTCCGCGTAGAATTCGTCGTCGCTCATCTCGTCCGGGTCCGGAGGCAGGCTGTGGAGCAGGCGCTCGACGAGTTCGGTGCGTTCGGCTTCGGACAGGGCGAGAGCAGCGTCGCAAATAGCTTGGGCCTGGCGGGTCATCGGAAGTCCTCCAAGAAGGCAACGGGCGTCGTGATGATCCTTCGTGGGCAGCTGGATCGATCCGACGCACAGACGAGCGATTGAGGTCCGCATAAGGGACGAATTCGGGCTCGGCGGGTCGTTTTCTTCGAGGACCAGCCACTCGTCCTTGATCTCCTACGTATTCAGGACGGCCTCCGGGGCTGGAATCAAGCAGCCGTGAGTAAGTATACCCTCGCCGCCGCTCACGGCGAAAGTGCAAGGGGAGGACGTCCCATGCCAGGAGCCATCGATCCCGATCGCACGGTAGACGAAGTCCCGTCCGACCCGGTCGATACGGCGGCGCCTGAGCGCGGCTCGTGACGCCCCTCTTAGGTACTCCGCGGGAGAAGGACTGACGTCGATCGGGCGCGGGTCCGTTTTTCATTGGGCTCTCGCCGGGGAGGGACGGTCATGGATCTGGGATCGCTCGGGCGTGCCCTGGCGCACCGCAACTTCCGCCTGTTCTTCTTCGGACAGGGCGTCTCGCTGATCGGCACCTGGATGCAGCAGGTCGCCCTGTCGTGGCTCGTCTTCGAGCTGACCGGCTCGTCGTTCTGGCTCGGCTTCGTGAGCTT
Source organism: Gemmataceae bacterium (assembly GCA_035266225.1). Classification (GTDB taxonomy): domain Bacteria; phylum Planctomycetota; class Planctomycetia; order Gemmatales; family Gemmataceae; genus DATFNV01. Next base: position 23,111 of record DATFNV010000561.1, on the reverse strand, counting down.
CTCCGGGCAGGCGCCCGCGCTGGCCCTGGCTCCCTTCGCCGGCGTCTTCGTGGACCGCTGGAACCGCCACCGGCTGCTGCTGGCCACCCAGACCGTGATGATGCTCCAGGCCTTCGCGATGGCGGCCCTGGCCCTGACCGGCACCGCGGACGTCACCAACCTCGTCACCCTCAGCGTCGTCCTGGGGGTGGTGAACGTCTTCGACATGACCGCCCGGCAGGCCTTCTACACCGAGATGCTCGACCGGCGCGAGGACCTGGCCAATGCCATCGCCCTGAACTCGACGATGGTCAACGGCTCGCGCCTGGTTGGCCCGGCCCTGGCGGGTCTGCTGCTGGCCGAGACGAGTGCCGGCGTCTGTTTCCTGGTGAACGGCCTGAGTTACCTGGCGGTCCTGGCGGCCCTGCTGGCGATGCGCCTCAATCCGCGGCCGCGCGAGAGGTCCCGGGGGCGCGTCCTCGCGGGGCTTCGCGAGGGCATCGGCTACGCCTTCGGCTTCGCGCCCATTCGGGCGATCCTGCTGCTGCTGTCGCTGGTCAGCCTGATGGGGATGTCGTACTCGGTGCTGCTGCCGATCTTCGCCAGAGACGTGCTCGGGGGCGGGGCGTACACCTACGGACTGCTGGGGGCGGCGTCGGGCGTCGGCGCCCTGGCCGGGGCGCTGCGGCTGGCGGCGCGGCACAGCGTCCTCGGCCTGGGGCGCTGGATCGCCGTGATGCCGGCGCTGTTCGGGGCCGCCCTGATCGCCTTCTCGTTCTCGCGGACACTGTGGCTGTCGCTGCCGCTGCTGGCCGTGGCCGGGTTCGCGATGATGGTCCACATGGCCGCGAGCAACACGGTGCTGCAAACCATCGTGGACGAAGACAAGCGCGGCCGGGTGATGAGCCTGTACACGATGGCCTTCCTCGGGACGGCGCCGCTGGGCAGCCTGCTGGCGGGGTGGCTGGCCGACGTCAACCTGATCGGGGCGCAGAACACGGTGCGCCTTGGCGGGGCCTGCTGTGCCGTCGGCTCGCTGCTGTTCGCGGCTCAGCTCCCCCGGCTGCGCGAGAAGGTGCGGCCGATCTACGTTCGCATGGGCATCCTGCCGGAGGTGGCCGCCGGCATCGGGGCCGCGAGCGAAATGGCCGTGCCGCCGGAAGAGCAATGACTGCGAGACGTCGGGAAACGGAGCCGGCCAACTCGGACCCCTCTTGACAACCCACCGCCGGTGGATGAGGATGAACGCGACCTTCTGGGTCCCGGGGGTGGCGATGGCGATTTTGCTTCACGGCACGACCCTGCACCGTGCGGAGCGGATCAAGACACACGGTCCCGATCCCGATTTCATCGAGCCGGGCGGTGGTACGAGGGCCACGGAGTTCTCGACCTGCCTCGAATCCGGGCCGTTCCCTTTGGGAACGCCGGAGGAATACGCACGCCGCAAAGCGGCTGGGTTCCCAAACGAGGGCGGCCCTGCTATTCTGGCAGGAGATGTTCCGGACGACATCATCGCCTTGGCTGTTGATGAGGTGTATTTCCCCCTGAGCCAAGGGGTGGTCCAATTCGACGAGGGCGCAGGCCTGGAAGAGTTGCGAGTTGTTTGGCCGACACTAACCGTACACATTAGATCGGTTTAATGCCCATGACTACTCCATCCCCCGTCGCAACGTCACTCCTTCGCGCGCTCGCGCATCCGACTCGCGGTGTCGTGGGCCTGGTCGATGACCTGTTGGCGCTATGCCGGGAGCACAACCTTCAAGTCGATTGGCAAGCCGACCGTTGTCGGGTCCGGGCCTGTGGCAGCGAGTGGGAGGAGTTGAGGGACGTAACACTCCGCAAGTCGGTGTTTCGGGCGATTCTGGCCCGCATCGCCGCCCTTTGCAACGAACAAGCGGCAATCTCGGTTTCCCCTTACGGTGGGCAGGCGGAATTGTCGGTCGGCACGAATCCCCCGGTGGTCTTCCGAGTGGCGTTCGCCAATACCCCCGCGGAGCAGACGTTAGAGCTACTCCCGGCAACGTCGTGCCTGGTCTCGGAACATGCAGCCTCGGTTGCTGGAACAGGTGAGCTCTCCGGGACGAGAACGGAAACAGTCGAGCCATCCCGACAAGAGGTCACTCCTCCGCCGTGATGCGCTTGATGATTAACGTCGCGTAACTGCCGCGCGGCAACTCGAAGCCGAGCGTCACCTTCTCACGCCCCGCGTTCAACTCGTCGGCCGCGCTCGCCGCTTCCAGGTTCGCCGGCAAACATAGCGCCGGCCGCTCGCCCTTCGAGAAGAACAGCTCGCGCACGCCCTTCACCTGCATCTGCTTCAACTCCAGACCCTCGTCGGCCAGCACCGACTGCACCAGCGCCGCTCGCGGGTCGGCCGGATCGATCTTCAGCCGCGCCGACGGCAGCGGCAGCATCAGGCCCGCCAGCTCGCGCCGCTGCTCCTCGTCCAGCCCCTGCCACATCGGAACGGCGCCCAGCTTCGTCTCGATCGGCACGAGCTGTTCCGGCCGGCAGTGTCGCTCCGCCCAGCGGGCCAGCATCCGGTTCCACAGGGAGCTCTGGTAGGCCGACAGGTAGAGGCCGCGCAGCTCGGGGCGCAGGCGGGCGACGGCGCCGCGGAAGTCGCCGGGGTGATGCAGCAGGTAATCGACCAGGCTGCGGGCGTGGCCGCGCGGCAGCTGGTCCTTCAGCGCCGCCCAGTCGCCCCAGTGGCCTCGGAGCAGCGCCTTCTCCTGCTTTTGCGGCGCGCGATCGTGTTCATAGGGCGCCGCCAGGGCCAGCCGCAGCGCCTCCTCGAAGCGGCCCAGGACCAGCAGGCGGGCGATGAACTCCTCGCCCGGCCCCACCGAGCCGAAGCGCTGGTCGTCGAAGTAGTTCGGCACCCCGTCGGCCCGCACCGCGTCGAGCGCTCGCAGGGCCCGAGTGACTTGCTCGGCGGTGAGGCTTCGCACCGTCAGGCGGAAGCGGTTGGCGCGGATGTCGCTGGAGTCGTAGGGGCGCGGCACCTGGCCGAGGTACTCCAGGGTAATGCCGTGGTGCTGCAGGTTGCGGCGCGGGCCGTGGAAGATCGTCAGGTACTGCCCCGTGACAGCATGCCGGTCCTTCAGGCCGCCGTAGGACAGGCGGCGCGGCTCCACCTTCCAGCGGCGCCGGATGGCCGCGAGGGTGTCCGGGGTGGACCAGCCGCGCTTTTCCAGTCGGTAGAGGGCGAAGACGCCCTGACCGGTCGGAGCCACGTCGGTCAGCTCCTCGACCTGGAAATCTTCGGGCTGCTGCTTGACCTTCATGGGAAGGTAGGGAACATCAGTATAGATCGGAAGTGCGCATGAAAAAAGAGATCGAGAGACACGGAACCCGAAACCGTCGCCCAATCAGCTTCGAGTCCCCGGTTATCTCTCGATCTCATCGGTACGAGATGGAGTCGTGTGACTCATCTCTACTTCCATTTATACCGGGAGCGAATCGGATTGCAAGAGGAAAACCAAAATTTTTTCCTCAGAGATCAGTCGCCGCCAGCACCGCGATCGGCTGCTGAATCGGGCGGTGCTGGGCCAGGTTCTGGAGTCGGTCGAGCAAGGTTTCGGTGATCTCCTGCCCCTTGCCGACGAGCATGATCCCATTCCTGTCCAGCACGGCCTCGCGCAGGATCATTCCGGGGCGCAGCTCGCCCAGGGTGACCTGCCTGCTGGCATAGGGGGTTTCCTCGCGGGCGACCCGCTCCAGGGCGTCCAGGATCAGCGGGTCGTACCAGCCCGTGCGCTCCCTCAAGCACTCGATCACTTTGAGCTTGGTATGCCCGCGCAACTCGAAGCCGTCAAAGTCGAGGACGGCCTTGAGCACGCGCCCCCCCAGGGGAATGTCGGGGCCCTGCTTGCCGTCACGGGGTAGGCCCTGACCGTCGAAGTGCTTCTCCTGGTAGGCGACCATCTCCGCGACCGCCTGGAGCCGAGGGATCTTGGCGATCAGGCCGCTCCCGACCTCGGGGTGGCGCTGGTACATGAGCAACTCGGGCGCGGCCAGGTTCGCCCCGCCGTAGACCTTGTCCAGCACCGGCTCGGGGACGGTGACACAGCCCACCTGGGAGAGCATTGCCGCCACCTCCAGGCGCCAGGTGTCCTTCACCTCCAGGGCGGCGGCGAGCTTGCGCACCAACCGCTGCAGGCGGGAGGCGCGCCCGAACGCGACCGGGTTGACCAACGACAGCACCTCCGTCAGTACGGCGATGCTGCCGCGGAGCGTCTGTTCCAGCAGCTCCTTCTCCGCGGTGACCAGCCGATACTGCTCGGCCCCCGCGCTGATTGCCCGGGCCAGGACGTCGGACGGGCAGGGCTTGGTCAGGAAGCGGAAGATGTTTCCCTCGTTGACCGCGTTGATCGCGGTCCGGTGATCGGCATCGCCCGTGAGCATCATGCGTACGCTGTCCGGGGCAACCTCCCGCACCCGGCGGAGGAATTCGATGCCGTCCATGCCCGGCATGTTCATGTCGGCGACGATCACCGCGAACGGCCCGCGGGCGGCGATTGCGGCCAGCCCCTCCTCGCCGCCCTGGGCCGTCTCGACGTCGCAGCACTTCCGCAACTGCCGCCGGTAGGCAGCGAGGATGATGAATTCGTCATCGACGCAAAGCACCTTGTCGCTCATGGCTCTTCATCCTCGTTGTCGGGAGAGTCCCGAAGTGCGCGCCACGCCGACAGGCGTTCGGCCAGGCCGATCCGCTCCAGGTAGGCCATGTGGAGGGAGTCTCCCTCGTCCTCCCCGAGATCAGGGTCGCCCTCTCGCGCCAGGGCGTTGGCGACGTGAACCGCGGTCAAGGGAGTGAAGCCGATGGCCGGGCATTCGTTGGGGCGGTGGTGCCAGGCGACCGGTTCCACCAGGGAATCGGGCAAGCCCCACAGGGCCAGAAGGTAGGCGCCGATTTCCGCGTGCGTTGCCCCAAAGAGCTGCCGCTCCGCCTTGGCCACCGACAGATTCTCACGCCGAGCCAGGAGGAGGACCTCGCCGTAGCGATCCGGCAGGCAGCTGGCGAGGATCAGTTTGCCCGTGTCGTGGATCAACCCGGCCATGCGCGCTTCCTGGATCACCCTTTGCTCACACTGCTGCGACCTGGTGATCGCGGCCGCAAGCCGGCTGACGGTTTGGCTGTGCGCCCACAGGGCGTCGAGGGCGAACGACTTCAGGACCTTCGCGTCCATTTGCGAGAAGATGTTGCCCGCAAGGACGAGGACCTTTGTCGTCTCCGATCCCAGGAACAGTACGGCCTGGGCCGGGCCGCGGACCTGGGCGCGCACGCCAAAGAACGCCGAGTGGACCATCTGCAGGATCTTGGCCGTCATGCCCACGTCTTGCTCAATGATCCGGCCGACCTTTTCCAGCGACGGCTCCGGCGACTCGAGTTCCTTGACGACCTCCAGGTACATCGCCGGGGGGCTGGGCACCGAGTTCAGGCGCGACAGGGAGGCGTAGAGGGCGTTGTCCGCCAGCAGCTCGCGGAGCGCACAGGCGCTCTGCACCGTCGAGCGCAACACTCCCGCGTCGCAGGGCTTGGAGAGGTGGCGGTGGGCCACGCGCACCGCCCGCAGCATGGCTTCGCGGCTGGACTGGCCCGTCAGGACGATGCGCACGGTCTGGGGGTAGCGCTCCCGCACCTCGGTCAAGAACTGGGCCCCGTCCATGCTGGGCATGCGCATGTCGGTGACGACCACATCGACTGGGTTACTGGCCAGCAGTGCCAGCCCCTCGGGGCCGCCCGGGGCGAACTCCATGTCCCACTCCTGACGAAACGCCCGCAGCATGCGGCGGATCCCATTGAGCACGATGGGCTCGTCATCTACGAACAGAATTCTTCTAGTCATGTTTTCTCCGCTCAGGACGAAGCGACCAGGGCCCCCGCCGTCCGCTCAGGGCCCTTCGGGGCGAGCGGGAGGCTGATGATGAAGGTCGTCCCCTTGCCGACCTCCGACTCGAAGGTGATCGCCCCCTGGTGCTTCTTGACGATCACGGCGTGGGTGATGGCCAACCCCTGGCCGGTCCCCTGGCCGAGCGGCTTGGTGGTAAAGAACGGGTCAAAGATCCGCTCGCGGATGGCCTCGGGAATGCCGCAGCCGCTGTCACTCACGCGGATCTCCACCTGGCCTCTCAGGCAGCGGGTGCTGATGGCGATCCGGCCCTGCCGCCCCTTTTCGTCTCGCATCTTCTCCTTGATGGCATGGGCCGCGTTGATGAGGAGGTTCAGCAGCACCTGGTTGAGTTCCCCGGCCAGGGAAGGGACCGGAGGCAACGCCGGGTCGAGGTCGGTGACCACCTCCGCGACGTACTTCCACTCGTTGCGCGCCACGGCGAGGGTAGTCTCGATGGCGTGGTTGATATCGACCGCCACCTTCTCCTCACTGCCGGGGTGGGAGAACTCCTTCATGGCCCGTACGATCTTGGCAACCCGCTCGATCCCCTCCAGGCTTTGCGTGAGCGCCCCCGGAACCTCCTCGTTGAGATAGTCGAGGTCGGCCTTCTCGACCGCCCCGGCGACGCGGTCGAGCAGGTCGGGACTTGGCGTACCACTCCGGGCCGCCTCGTAGAGTTCGGCGTAGGCTTCGAGCGCGCCTCGCAGGTCGTCGAACGCCCCCTGGAGGAAAGCGGTGTTGTCGCCGACGGCCTGGATGGGTGTGTTGATCTCGTGAGCGATGCCGGCCGCCAGTTGCCCGATGGATTCCAGCTTCTGCGCCTGGCGGAACTGGGCTTCGAGCTGCCGCTTCTGCGTGATGTCGGTGAAAGCGCCGATCGCCCCCTGGATTCCTGAGACATCCCACATGGGATATCCAGAATACTCGACGGGAAGCGGGGAGCCGTCCTTCCGCCACAGCAATTCATTATCCGCTTGAATGGTCCGCAATTCCAGGAGTGCCCGGTGTACCGGGCACTCCTCCTCCGGGTAAGGGGAGCCGTCGGCCCTGTGGTGATGGACGAGGGCGTGGAGGTCCCGGCCGATGACCTCCTCGGCCGTGTAGCCGAGCATCTCCGCCGCGGCCCGGTTGATGAAAGTGCAGCGGCCCAGGTAGTCGATGCCGTAGACGCCCTGTTCGGTCGAGTCGAGCAGGAGTTCGACCCGCTGCTCGGACTGCTTGCGTTGGGTGATGTCCTGGACAAGCCCTACGACCCGGTAGACCTGGCCCTTGTCGTCGCGTACCGGGGAAGTCCGGAAGGACACCCAGCGAACCGAGCCGTCGGGCCGCAAGACCCGGTACTCCATGTCTTCCTGCCAGGGCATGGTTCTCAGCGCCGCGGCCACTCGCTCCTGGTCCTCCGGGTGGACGGTTTCCAGCAGGGACAGGGGATTGTCATAAAGGTGTTGCGGGTCGCGCCCCCAGATCTTCTCGTAGCCGGGATTGACGTACAGGATCTGGCCGGCGTTCGTCGCCATTAACAAGAAGACTTCCGTGATGTTGTCGGCGATCTGGCGGAACCGCCCTTCGCTTTCCTGGAGCGCCCTCTCGATTTCTTTGCGGCGTGTGATGTCCTGACTGACGGACGCAGCCCCGAGCAGTTGCCCCTCCTGGTTCTCGGTCGCGCAGACGGTAAGGAAGACCTCCACCAGGCTGCCGTCTTTCCGCCGCCGCACCGTTTCCACCGGATCGACCGTCTCTCCGCGCCGGAAGCGTTCCAACATCCTCCCAGGCTCCCCGGCGCGGTCGCCCGGCCAGATGAGGCTGACAGGTTGCCCGATGGCCTCGGTCGCTGTGTAGCCGTACATGCGTTCGGCACCGGCATTCCAGTCGGTGATGATACAGTCAAGGTCTACGGCAATGATGGCATCCCTGAAAGAACCGACGACAGCCGCCAGCCGGCGCAGGGTCGTCTCCGCCCGCTGCCGAGCAACGGCCTCCTCCTGCAGGCGGACGTTGGCGAGGGCGAGCTCCAGGCCGCGCCGCCGCATCCAGTCCGACTGAACAATGCCAACGAGGCCCACGACAGCGTAGGAGATCAACCCGATGAACTCCGTGGCCGACCTCAGGGACGACTTACCTCGCGGCTCAACGAAACTGAACTCGGCGAGGAGGAAGCCGAGCGCCAGGATGGCCGATCCGGCCCTCCACCCGCCCAGCCTGGAGACAACAAAAGCGGGGGCAAGGAAGAGGACGAAGGCATAGCGCGCTTCGAGCAGGGGATCGAGCAGGTGGCGGAGCCCCCAGGCGATAGCGATGCCAACTAGCCCCACGGCGTAGGGCATCACCAGCCTCAGCAGGGCGGGACCCTTGGCGGTTCCTCCGAGGGAAGTTCCCTTCGGAGATCCCGACCAGTTCTCCAAAAGCGTCTGGGCCATAGGACATATTCTCCCTTGCCGATCTGTTCCAGTCAGAATCCGCTCTCTGACAGAGTGCCGGCCCCTTCCATGACTATAGCTCCTACCCGAACCGAGTTCGTGGGTGATACACTCTCGTCGGGCGCAAGTGTCTGCACTTGATGACCTTTTGCCCGCGCCGACCTTCTCTGATCGCCTGGGTGTTCTCGCTTGCCCGCCACTGCGGCGACAGGCTCATCGTCCCGCGGGAAAACTGAGGGATGGATGAAAGTGTTTGCGCCTTGCCGGGGATTTTGGCGGTATGCTGCGTTATTAGGCCGTGGTCGTAGCCAGCAGCAAACGCTATCGGGCCTTGCCCTGGTGAACCTTGGCCGGCGGCACAAGCCTGAGGCGCCAGCGAAGGGGGACGGCCAACCTTCGCTGGCGCCTCAGGCTTGTGGCCCACGCCCAACGACACAAGTCGGGCTGCCGTCGTGCGGCAAGGTTCACACGAAACCCTCGTTGCCCTGTTTGGTGCTACTATTTAGGGCGCGCGACTTCATCGGGCTCTCCCACGAGCTGAACAATGACGATCACCACGAAAATCACGCTCACCATCGCCCTGGCCGTCGCCTTTCTCCTGGCGGTCGTCTTCCTCCTCTGTCAGCAGATCGACGCCATCAGCGACGATTACGACCACATCCTGGCGACGCAGGTGCGGGAGCAGGATCAGGCCCGGGTCATGCAGGTGACCTTCAAGAAGCAGGTGCAGGCCTGGAAGAACGTGTTGCTCCGCCCCGATGAGTTCCAGAAGTACCGCGACGAGTTCTTCCAGGAGGAGAAGGCGGTGCAGAAGGCGGCCCACGCGCTCAGGGAGGAGGTGACGCAGCCCGAGGTACGGGCCCAACTCGACGAGTTCATCCGTCTGCACGAGAAAGCCGGGGCCGCCTACCGCGAGGGGTTGGAGATCCTGATGCACCACGGGCGGCTCGAGCCGAGGGCCAACGACGCCGTCAACACGGTCGTCAAGGGGGTGGACCGCAAGCCGACTGACGTGATCGATCAGGTCGTCGAACTGCTCGGCGAGGAAGTTGCGACCCACAAGGAGCGGCAGAAAGAGACGGCCCGCCGCGAGTGGCAGGTGCTCGGGGCCGGCAGCGTCGTCGTCGCCCTCCTCGTGCTGGGGGCCGGCGTGGTCGTCACCCGGCGGATCACCACGCGGCTGTACCGGACAATGGACGTGTTGGAGGCGGTGGCCCGCGGCGACTTGACGCGCCAAGTCGAAGTGACCTCGGCCGACGAGGTCGGCCGGATGGCGGCGGCCCTGAACACGGCGGTGGCACAAATGCGCCAGGCCGCAGAAGAGAAGGAACTCAACCGGCGCGAAGCCGAGCAGCGCGCCGAGCGCGAGCGGCAGCAGGAGCACGAGCACGCCGAGCGGGCCCGGCAGCAGGCCGAGCGCGAGCGGCAGCAGGAGCGCGAACGGGCCGAGGAGCAGCGACGCCAGGCCGAGGAGCTGAGGGCCAGGGTGGATGGCCTGCTGCAAGTGGTGAAGGCGGCGGCGGACGGCGACCTCACGTGGGACGTGGCCACCCAGGGCGACGACCCGGTCGGGCAGATGGGCGAGGAATTTGCCGCTTTCCTCGGCACCCTTCGCACCATCATCGCCTCGATCGCGCAGAACGCCGAGGGGCTGGCGGGGGCGTCGGAAGAATTGTCGGCGATGAGCAGGCAGATGAGCAGCAACGCCGACGCGACCAGCGTCCAGGCCGGCGTCGTCTCCGCCGCCAGCGAGCAGGTTAGCAGGAACGTGCAGACCGTGGCCACCGGCACCGAGGAGATGAGTGCCAGCATCCGCGAGATCGCCAAGAACGCCTCCGAGGCCGCCCGCGTCGCCCGGTCCGCCGTCGAGGTGGCCCGGGCCGCCAACGCCAGCGTGAGCAAACTGGGCGACTCCAGCGCGGAGATCGGCAAGGTCATCAAGGTCATCACCGGCATCGCCGAGCAGACCAACCTGCTGGCGCTCAACGCCACCATCGAAGCAGCGCGGGCAGGGGAGGCGGGCAAGGGCTTCGCCGTCGTCGCCAACGAGGTCAAGGAGCTGGCCAAGGAGACCGCCAAGGCCACCGAAGAGATCGGACAGAAGATCCGGGCCATCCAGACCGACACCCGCGGCGCCGTAAACGCCATCAAGCAGATCGGCGAGGTGATTGACCAGGTGAACGACATCTCCAGCACCATCGCGGGCGCCGTCGAGGAGCAGACGGCGACGACCAACGAGATGGGCCGCAACGTGGCCGAGGCCGCCAAGGGCAGCGCCGAGATCGCCCAGAACATCACAGGGGTGGCGCAGGCGGCGGGGAGCACCACGGAAGGAGCGGACAACGCCCAGAAGGCCGCGTCGGAGCTGGCGCGCATGGCGGCCGAATTGCAGCAACTGGTCGCACAGTTCCGCTGCGAGCAGGCCGACAGCAACGGCGCCCCCGGTCACCACACCGAAGCGGCGCAGCACACCAACCGGCTGCAGAACGGACGCGCGGCCAGGACCGCCGGGGCCGGAGGTTGGTAGGCGGTAGGTCCCCCCGAGCGGGACCAGAAGCGGTTTCCCCTCCCGGGTTGCCCAAGCTCATGCGCGTCATGGGGTGTGATCACGTGTGCAACAATGTGAGCAAACCCCCTCCCGAGCGGTAGGGTTCAAAGCGGGGCGACAGTCGGTGGGCCCGGTCCCCGGTTGAGCTGGAGGTTCCCTGCGCCGGTCGCTTCGGCCCAATTTCCTCCCTGACGAATCGTTTCATTGCCCCCCCTACGGGGTGTCTACCAAAGTCGTGAAACGAATGGGTTGTCGGCGGCGCAAGGCGGGGAGGGACAAGGACATCGGGAAACGCGATTCGTTTCACCGGCCCGTGAAACGAAACGGCTTTTGGCACACCCGGCGACGCGGACGTAGGCCCGGGGCGGCCGGGGCGGTGCCAGGTTCCGCGCCACCGTACCCCCGGGTAGCTCCTGAGAACGCTCGACTCGGCTGCTGGTTGAGCGAGCGACGACTGAAACCGAGGGTACTGAGTTGTTCTTCAACCGCTGTCTCGCGTGGTGGGGGGACCGATCGCTCATCGTGAAAGCGACTGCTCTGAGCGTCGCGGTCATGCTGCCGGCGATCACCCTCCTCGTCTGGTACCTCCACGACTCGGCGCGGCGCCAGGCGATCGCGCAGAGCACGCGCAACGCCCAGGGCGCGATCACCGAGTACAAGACCCTGCGCGGTTACTACACCGAGTGGGTCATTGCGAAGGTCAAGAAGTGCTCGACCTTGCGGATCGCCGCCGATCACAAGGACCGGGCCGACACGATCCCGCTGCCCGCGACGCTGATCCACGACCTGAGCGAGGCGGGGGCGAGCCGGCCGGGGTCGCGACAGTTCGCCCTGTACAGCGAATACCCGTTCCCGAACCGTCAGGGCCGCACCCTCGACGACTTCGGCCGGGAGGCGATCGCGTTCTTCAAGACCAACCCCGATGAGGCGTTCATTCGCGTGGAAGCCGTCAACGGGCAGGAGACGGTACGGGTCGCCGTCGCCGACCGGATGGTCAATGAGTCCTGCGTGCAGTGCCACAACTCCCACGCCGAGAGCCCGAAACGGGATTGGCGGTTGGGCGACGTGCGCGGGGTGCTCGAAGTCCGCGAGCCGATCGCCATCCAGCTGCGTGAGGCCGGCGCGGCCGGCCGGAACGCGTCCCTCATCGTCGGCGCCAGCGGCGTCGCCCTGCTGGGCGCTACCTGCCTCGGCGTCCTGCTGATGCGGCGCCGGCTGACGCAGGTGATGGGCTTCCTCGACGCCCTTGCGGCCGGCGACTTCACCGGGCAACTGGCCATCAAGGGGAAGGACGAAATCGGCTGGCTGGCAGCCTCCGTCAACCATGCGGTTGCCGAATTGCGGCGGGCCGAGGAGGCGAAAGCGCAGCGCCAGCGCGAGGAGGACCGGGCGCGGACGGAGCAGGAGCGGCAGCAGGCCGAGCGCCAGCGCCAGCAGGAGCGAGAGGAAGCCGAGCGCCGGCAGCAGCAGGCCGAGAAGGAGAAACGCGAAGCCCAGGAACTGCGCACCAAGGTGGCTGCTGTCTTGGACGTGGTCAGCGCGGCCGCGGGCGGCGACCTGACGGCCGAGGTGACGGTGACCGGCGACGACCCCATCGGCCAGGTCGGCTCGGCGCTGGCGCAACTGCTCGGCAACCTGCGCTCCAGTGTGGCGGCCATCGCGGGCAACGCGGAGGCGCTGGCCGGTGCCAGCGAGGAGCTGTCGGCGGTCAGCACGCAGATGAGTGCCAATGCGGAGGAGACGGCGGCTCAGGCGGGCGTCGTCTCCGCCGCCAGCGACGAGGTCAGCAAGAACGTGCAGACCGTCGCCACCGGCACCGAGGAGATGAGCGCCAGCATCCGCGAGATCGCCAAGAGCGCCAGCGAGGCCGCCAGGGTCGCCCAGTCCGCCGTCCAGGTGGCGACGGCGGCGAACGCCTCGGTGGGCAAGCTCGGCGAGTCGAGCGCCGAGATCGGCAAGGTCATCAAGGTGATCACGAGCATCGCGGAGCAGACCAACCTGCTGGCCCTGAACGCCACCATCGAGGCGGCGCGGGCCGGCGAGGCGGGCAAGGGCTTCGCCGTGGTCGCCAACGAGGTCAAGGAGCTGGCCAAGGAGACCGCCAAGGCCACCGAAGAAATCGGACAGACAATTGCGGCCATCCAGGTCGATACGCAGGGGGCGGTGGAGGCCATCAAGCAGATCGGCGAAGTCATCAACAAGGTCAACGACATCTCCGGCACCATTGCCGGGGCGGTGGAGGAGCAGACGGCGACGACCAACGAGATGGGCCGCAACGTGGCCGAGGCTGCCAAGGGCAGCGCCGAGATCGCCCAGAACATCACGACCGTGGCCCAGGCGGCGGGCTCGACCACCGACGGGGCAGGCAACGCCCAGAAGGCCGCTTCGGAACTGGCGCGCATGGCCGCCGAATTGCAGCAACTCGTCGGCCAGTTCCGCTACGAGAGCGAGGGCCCGGCCGTGGACGTCCCGGCCGCCTCGGGCCGAGTGAACCGGCCGGAGGAGACGAACGGGCGAAGGAACGGCCATTCGGCCCAGGTCCCTACCGGCCTTCGCCGCTAGTGCGGGAACAAGCGAGCTGTGGTTAGCCGGGGATCGCGTTACAGGCCGGGTGAAATGACCCGTCTCGCCAGTCGGGCGAAAAATATGCCAGACTTGGGCGGGAGTTTCGCTCCCGCGTCAGCCGGCAACGGGATGATCCAGGGGATAGAGGATAGGAGATCGATCGTGCGAGCACTGGTTATCGACGACTCCCGGGCAATGCGGAGTATCCTCGGCCAGATCCTCAAGGGGATGGGTTTCGAGGTGGCCGACGCGGTCAACGGCCGCGAGGGGCTGGCGCGGCTGAAGGAGATCGGCCCGCCCGACGTCATTCTGGTCGATTGGAACATGCCGGTGATGAACGGCTACGAGTTCCTTTGCGCGGTCCGGGCGGACCCGGTCTACAACGACTCACGCCTCATGATGGTCACGACGGAAACCGAAATGGAGCAGATGATCAAGGCCCTGTCGGCCGGCGCCAACGAATACGTCATGAAGCCTTTCACCAAGGAGGTCATCCGCGAGAAGTTGGAGCTGATGGGAGTGCTGACGGCCTAGCGAAGCTGGCCGACTCGCTCCGCGAGTCGCACCTCGACTCGCTCCGCGAGTCGCACCCCGACTCGCGGAGCGAGTCGGCCACACCAACCACGAGGCGGCCGGAATCATGGGGAAAATTCGTATCCTGCTCGTCGATGACGCGGTCGTCGTCCGCCGCATGCTGAGCGACGTGCTCAACGGCGACCCGATGATCGAGGTGGCCGGGACGGCGCCCAACGGAGTCATCGCCCTGGCCAAGTTGCCGCAGCTCAACCCGGACCTCGTGATCCTGGACGTCGAGATGCCGGAGATGGACGGCCTGCAAACGCTGGCGGCCCTGCGCAAGACGCACCGGCGGCTGCCGGTCATCATGTTCAGCACGCTGACGCAGCGCGGGGCCACGGCCACGCTCGACGCCCTGGCGCTGGGGGCCAACGACTACGTCACCAAGCCGGCGAACGTCGGCAGTGTGGCCGTCGCCATGCAGCGGATCCGAGAGCAGTTGATCCCGCGGGTGAAGCTGCTGTGCGGCCGCGGCCCGGCCCCGGCGCCGGCCGCCGCGCCGCGGCCGGCGCTGCACCCCCCGGTCAGCCGTCCCCTGTCGCCGACCGGGCGCGTGGAGGCGGTCCTCATCGGCGTCTCGACAGGGGGGCCGAACGCCCTGGCGGAGGTGATCCCGTCGCTGCCAGCCGACCTGCCGGTGCCGGTGCTGATCGTGCAGCACATGCCGCCGATCTTCACGCGGCTTCTGGCCGAGCGCCTCGACGCACAGTCCGCGGTCCGCGTCGCGGAGGGGAGTGACAGGGCGAAGGTGGAGCCGGGCGAGGTGTGGCTGGCCCCGGGCGACTATCACATGGAGGCGGTGCGCGACGGGGCGGCGGTGCGGCTGCGCTTGCAGCAAGGGCCGCCGGAGAACTCCTGCCGGCCTGCCGTGGACGTGCTGTTCCGCTCGGCGGCAGCGGCCTACGGGGCGGGGGTGCTGGCCGTCGTCCTGACCGGCATGGGGCAGGACGGCCTGCGCGGCTGCGAAGCCGTGCGCGAGGCGGGCGGACAGGTGTACGCCCAGGACGAGGCGACCAGCGTGGTCTGGGGGATGCCGGGCTTCGTCGCCCGGGCCGGGTTGGCCGACCGCGTGCTGCCCCTGGGGGAAGTCGGACCGACGATCGTGGCCCGGGTGTACAAGGGACGGCCGGTGGGACACGCCGCCCGGTGACAACGGGATGGGGAGGAGGGAAGAGTGGCTCTCAGTCAGGCCGATTTCGAGTACGTCCGCGCCTTGGTGCTTCGGCGGTCGGCAATCGTTCTGGAGAACGAGAAGCTGTACCTGGCCGAGACGCGCCTCCAGGCCCTGGCCCGGCGCGAGGGGATCGACTCGCTGGAGACCCTCGTCGGCCGGCTGCGGACGGCGCCGCACAGCGGCCTGCAGCAGAAGGTCGTCGAGGCGATGACGACCAACGAGACCAGCTTCTTCCGCGACATCCAGCCGTTCGAGATGCTCAAACAAGTGGTCGTGCCGGAACTGATGAAGCGCCGCGCGACGGAGCGGCAGCTGCACGTCTGGTGCGCCGCCAGCTCCACCGGACAGGAGCCGTACAGCCTCGCCATGCTGCTGCGCGAGCACTTCCCGGCGCTGGCCTCGTGGAAGGTGTGCATTACCGCCAGCGACCTCTCGACCGAGGTGCTGGAGAAGGCCCGGCAGGGACGCTACAGCCAACTGGAAGTCAACCGCGGGCTGCCGGCGCAGCTGCTGGTGAGATACTTCCAGCGCCAGGGCGTCGAGTGGCAGCTCAAGGAGGACATTCGCAAGCTGATCGACTACCGGCAGATCAACCTGATCGAGGCGTGGCCGGCCCTGCCGCCGCTGGACGTGATTCTGATACGGAATGTGCTGATTTACTTCGACGTGGAGACGAAGCGGCAGATCCTCGGCAAGATGCGGCGGTTGCTGCGCCCGGACGGCTACCTGTTCCTGGGCGGCGCCGAGACGACGCTGAACCTGGACGACTCGTTCGAGCGCGTGGAATTCCAGCGGGCGGGCTGCTACAAGTTGCGGAAGAAATAGCCGCTTGCGGCTTCGCATGGGTTGCGAAGCCGCAAGCGGCTTCAGGAGTTCTCCGATGAGTGGCGCAGACCGGCGCGAGTTTCTGCGGGTGCCGTTTCGCCTGGAGGTCACGCTCCAGGGGGATCACGCCACCGTGGTCAGCGGCGACGTGCGCGACCTGAGTCTGAAGGGGCTGTACGCTGCCGGCGCGGGCCGGTTGCCGCCGGGCAGCCGCTGCGCGGTCGTGCTGGTCCTCGGCGGGCCGGACAGCGAAGTCAAGCTAGCGCTGCGCGGCCGGGTGGCGCGCGTCGATCGTCACGGCATGGGGGTCGAGTTCGTTGAAATGGGGCTGGACACCTTCTTCCACCTGCGCAACCTGGTGCTGTACAACAGCCACGACAGCGCTCGCGTCGAGGAGGAGTTCAAAGCTCACCTGGGCTTGCTGCGGCGCGAGTAAACGGGCGGCGGGCCCACGTTAACGAGAGAGGCACGGTCATGAATGTCGGTCCAGCGGAAATCGGTCAGTATGTCGAGAGCATTTGGGACTCGATCCTCGGCCTGGGCGTGGGGCCCGGCGAGACCGCGTTACCCGGTCAGAAGTCGGACTACGTGACCGGCTGCGTCCAGCTCACCGGCGTGTGGGAGGGGGCAGTCACCTTCGATTGCCCAACCACTTTGGCCCGGCGGGCGGCCGGCATCCTGTTCGGCACGAAACCTGACGAGACCACGACCGCGGAACTGTACGACGTCGTGGGCGAACTGACGAACATGATGGGCGGCAACCTGAAGGCGCTGCTGCCGAGCCCGTGCTACCTGTCGCTTCCCACGGTGGCCGACGGCTCCGACTACGCCTTGCGCATCCTCGGCACCCGCGTGGTGAGCCGGGCTGGCTTCCAGTGCGAGGATCAACCGTTCCTGGTCACCGTCATCGAGCGCCTGCCCAAGGGGGAGCGCCGCTAGCCGCCCGGCGGCGGCGATGCCCATCACTTCCACTTGGCCATTGCAATCCGGCACCGCGAGGATTACAAACTAGTAGTCCGTCCCCGCAAGTCGCGCCCGAGGCGGCCGCCGGCCTGTGTACCCTATGGCTCTGCTGGTCCGCATCTACTTCAACGCCGTTTTCGGCGCCCTGGGCGGTCTGCTGGGCTGGCTGCTCTTCGGCGTCTTCGGCGACAAGAGCGCTCCGCAGGACCGGCTGACGGCGCAGATGCTCCTCGGCGGCGCCCTCATCGGCGGCGTCATCGGCTACTTCGTCGTCAGCGTCGAGGCCATCCGCGACCGCAACCCAGTCCGCTTCGCCCGCCTGGCCTCCTACGGTGTCGTCCTGGGCGCCGTCGGCGGCGCCCTTGGCATGCTGCTCGGCGACTGGGTGAACTACCGGTTGATTGAGGCGCTGGGGGCAAGCCGTGCGGGGAGCGGCATGCTGCACACGCTCGGCACCATGCTGGCGCGCGGGCTGGGGTGGACGTTCCTCGGCGTCGCCGTCGGCCTCAGCGAAGGCATCGCGGCCCGGTCGCTGGGCAAGCTCAGTTACGGCACCGCCGGCGGCGCGGTCGGCGGTTTCGTCGGCGGGGCGCTGTTCGGCCTGTTCTACCTCAAGACGCTCGACCAGACCGGGTCGGCGTCGCTGTGGGGGGCGCTGGGGCTGCTCATCCTGGGGGCGTGCATCGGCTCGCTGTCGGCGCTGGTGCAGGGGGTGCTGCAACCGGCCTCGGTGCGCGTGCTGCGCGGCTGGCAGGAAGGGCGCGAGTACGCCCTGGACAAGGCGGCCAGCCTCCTCGGCCGCGACGAGCACGCCGACGTCGCCCTGTTCCGCGACATGAAGGTGGAAAAGCGGCACGCCTTGATCCGCCGCGAGGGCGACCACTACGTCCTGGTCAACAACGGCGCCCCGGCGGAACAGACGCTGGTCAACGGCCAAGCGGTACACGACAAGCACGAACTCAGGGACGGCGACCGCATCCAGCTCGGGAATGTTGTGCTGCGCTTCCAGGCGCGAGCAGCACAGGCACGGAAGAAGTAAGACGAGTGGAGGACTCATTGCCAAATACAAAAGGCAAAAAGCAAAAGGCAAAAGGGATGCGTGAATTGGCATTTTGCATTTTGTATTTTGCATTTTGTATTTTGCAATCAAACCAACATGCCCCTGAACACCTGCCCCCGATGTCAGCGCGCCAACCCCGCCGACGCGGTGTACTGCCACCACGACGGCATGGCGCTGCGCGTGCCGGACGGCGGTCAGGGGGTCGGGTCGCTGCCGCACGAGTTCGTCTTTACCTCCGGCCGGCGCTGCCGCACCTATGACGACCTGGTCCAGGGCTGTCACTACGAGTGGGAGGATGCCCGCGTGCTGCTGCGCAAGGGGGTGTTCGCGCAGTATATGGCGAGCATTGGCCGCATGGACCTCGTCCGCGCCGCCAAGGAGTCGCAGACCAACCCCGACCTCGACATCGCCCTGCACGCCTTTGTCGCCGCCCTGCCGGTGGGGCAGGTGCAGGGGCCGCGGCTGGAACTGAGTCCGCGCCGCCTGGTCCTGGGCACCCTGCTCGCGGGCGAGAACCGCTCCATCGCGCTGACGGTGTCCAACGGCGGCAAGGGGCTGCTGCAAGGGAAGCTAACCGTCAGCGGCGGCGACTGGCTGCGGCTGGCCGACGGCGGCGACGGGGTGTGCGCCCTCAAGACGGCCCGCGAACAACAGGTCCGGCTGCGCGTCGAGACGCGAGGGCTGACGCCCAAGACCTACGGCTGCAAGCTCACCATCATCACCAACGGCGGCATCGCCGAGGTGCCGGTGCGGCTCGACGTCGGCGCCCTGCCGTTCCCGCGGGCGCCGTTCCAGGGGGCCGGCAGCGCCCGTGGCCTGGCCGAGCGCATGCGCCAGCAGCCCAAGCAGGCGGTGCCGCTGCTGGAGAACGGCGAGATCGCCCGCTGGTTTGCCGCCAACGGCTGGACCTATCCGGTCCAGGGGCCGACCGCCAAGGGCGTCGCCGCGGTGCAGCAATTCTTCGAGGGCCTGGGCCTGTCACGGCCGCCGGTGGTCGTGCCGTCGGAGAGCGAGTTCCGCCTCACCCTGGTGTCGCCGGAAGTCGCGACCCGCCAGGTCCAGCTGCGCACCAGCTCGAAAAAGTGGGTCTATGCCACTGCCGACAGCAACCGGCACTGGCTGCGCCTGGCGGCCGCGACGGTCAGCGGGGCGCAACAGGCCGTGATCGGCTTCGAGGTCGATGCCTCCCTCATGGACGAGGGGCTGCACGAGGGAACCATCCAACTCACCGCCAACGCCGGGCAGCAGTTTGCCCTCCGGGTCGTCGTGGACGTGCGCCGGCCGCAGGAGCCATTCACCCGCCGGCTGCTGCGCCCCTTCTTTACGGGGCTCTTGCTCGGGCTGCTGTCCCGGCTGTGCCTGGCGCTGCCGGGGGACCTGCTGGCCCGGGTGCTGGCGGCCCCGCCGGGTGACGAGGTTCCCTCGGGGTCGTTCGCGAGTTGGCTGCGTGAGCCGGCGCCGGAGTCGGGATTCGTCAAGTGGTTCGTGCTGGCGACGTGGTGGGTCGGCGCCCTGCTGGGGGCGGCCTGGCTGTGGCGCCGCGGCGGCCGGGCGACCGACGTGGCGTGTGGCGCCGTCGCGGGCGCCGTCGCCGGCCTGTTGGGGGCGGCCACGCTGGCCTGCCTCTGGCCGGCCCTCGACTTGCCGCCACGCCTCGTGTGGACAGGACTGCGGAAGGCGGTGCCGGACGGGGCAGGGTCGGCATGGCTGTGGACGCCGCTGTGGGTGCTGACGGCATCGGCGTGCTGGGCGGTGCTGGGCGGGGTCGCCGGGCTGGCGCTGGGCCTTAGCCGCTTGCGGCTTGGCGTTCGCCCTAAGCCGCAAGCGGCGGTAGAGACCGCGCCGCCGTCGCGACGGAACCTTTTTCGCCCCTGAAGCCGCAAAATCGGCCTGGCACATTGTTGCCCGGTCTGTTGTGATATGTTAAAACCCGAAGAATCAGGCGCCATTGGCACCACGCCTCGGAACGGACCTCCGAAGTCGCTGCGCCCCGGCCCATCAGGGATGACTTGTCGTCAACGTCAATCACCACCGTCGGCCGGCCCCGTGCTCGCCGCCGGTGAAGCCTAACCCGAGCGATCCGCCGCCGTCCCGTCTTCCGAGGAGGTCCGAGTCCGATGTCGGCCAAGATACACATTGAACGCATGATGTACCGGAGCAGCGTGTCCGTCTCCGGTGACTCCGCGGCCAGCTACGCGCTGGTCAAGCTAATCCCCGCCGGGGAGAGCACCACCAAGCCGATGGGCCTCAACGTGGCGCTCGTCCTCGACGTCAGCGGCTCGATGTACGAGGAGGACGGCACCGGCAAGAGCCGCCTGAACCGCATTCAGGAGGCCGCCCACGCCGCCATCCAGAAGCTCAAGCCCGAAGACACCCTCTCCATCGTCGCCTTCGCTCACGACGCCCAGGTCATCCTGCCGGCCACGTCGATGTCCGAGAAGGACAAGGTGGAGGAGGTCCTCAGCAAGATCGATCGCTTTGAGGTGGACCCGGGCGGCACGTCGATGGACCAGGGCATCGCCCTGGGTCTCGGCGAGATCGAGAAGAACACCGGCACCGGCAAGCTGTCGCAGATGGTCGTCCTGACCGACGGCGAGACCTCGGGCGAGCACATGTGCAAGCAGTTGGCCCAGCAGGCCGCCCAGAAGAAGATTCACTTCACCGTCATGGGCGTCGGCACCGAGTGGAACTCGAGCCTCATCAAAGACCTGGCCCGCCTCGCCGAGGGCAAGTGGTACTACATCGACGTCAACCAGGCCAGCGAGGCCGAGCGCATCTTCGTCGAGGAGTTCGAGCAGCTGGCGGCCACCGGCTTCCTCAACGTCGAGTTGCTCATCAAGCCGTTCAAGGACATCAAGATCAAGCGCGTCCGCCAGGTGGTGCCGGAGATCAAGGAATTGAAGCTGACCGAGGCCGACGGCCAGCCGCTGGTGGCCACCCTGGGCACCCTGGAGCGCGACAAGCCGACGCGCTACGTCCTCGACCTGAGTCTGCCGAAGCGGCCCGACGGCAAGTTCGCCATCGCCAGCCTCGAGGTGACGTTCGACACCGGCACCGGCAAGCGCGAATCGAGCGGCCCGGTGTCGCTGGAGGTGACGTACTCGGGGGGGCAGCAGGGCTACGTCAACGCCGAGGTCGCCAAGCACATCGACGAGGTGCAGCTGTTCGAGCAGAACAAGATGCTGCAGCAGGCGATCGCGGACAACAAGCAGGAGGAGGCGGTGCGCGTGGCCAAGGCGATGGAGCAGAAGGGGCAGCTGATGGGGGCTCGCGCCGCCAAGAAGACGATGCTCGCCCGGCAGGTGCTGCAGGAGATCAACGCCGGCGGCCGTGTCTCGAAGAAGACGCAACTGGCCGTCGATGACGCCGCCCGCCTGGCCGAGGAAGCGCCGGCGGGTTAGTGGTCTGTGACCAGTGGCTAGTGGCTAGAAAGGTGGTTAGCGGTGCGTGGTAGATGGCAAGAAAGCGGCTGTCTTTCTGGCCACTAGCCACCGCGAGAGAGGTGCAAGAGCTATGGTGAAGTGCCCGTTCTGCCATTACGACAACGAGGACGGCGCCCTGTTCTGTGAGCAGTGCAAGTCGGACCTCGCTGGGGTCGAGCCGGCGATGACCGCCGAGCCGATCGAGGCGGTGGTTCCCATCGCCGAGGCCGAGATCATCGAAACCGTACCGCTTATGGGGGTGCCCGAAGGTACTCCCATCATCGAGGCGGCGATCATCGGCGAATCGGCCGTTCTCGCGGAGGCGGTGCCGATCGTCGAGGCGATGCCGGCGGAGGTGATGCCGATGGAGCCGATGGAGCCGATCGAGACGATTCCGCTGGCGACGGAAGTGATGGCCGAGCCGGTGGCTCCGCCGCCACCCCCGCCGGCGGCCAAGGCGCCCCCACCGGCCCCCAAGGCCCCGCCCCCGCCGCCCGCGCCGGCCCCCGTGGCCGCCGCGCCGCCGCCCGCGCCGGCTCCGCCGCCGCCCGCGCCGGCCCCCGTGGCGCCCCCCGCCGCAGCCGCCCCGCTGCCCCCCGACGCACAGCCCCGCCTCGTGGTCCTGCGCGGGCTGAAGCGCAACGTGGAATATCCCATCTACGAAGGTCACAACTTCATCGGCCGGGCCGACGAGAAGCCGGTGGACATTGACCTGGACGACCAGGAGCCGCCCGACCGGGTCTGGTCCTCGCGACAGCACGCCCTGGTCACCTTCGAGGAAGGCAAGCTGCTCGTCGAGGACCTCAACAGCGCCAACGGCACCTTCGTCAACCGCACGCGCATCTACCCCGGGCAGAAACGCGACCTGGCGGTCGGCGACGTTCTGCAGATCGGCACGGTTCAGATGAAGCTGATCGTCTAACGGAAGGATATCCCCGTTTAGCACCTGTCTGGCCGCTTGCGGCTTAGCGTGAACGCTAAGCCGCAAGCGGCCAGACAGGCGCTAAACGAGCCGAGCAAAACCCTATGGGTCAGACCTGCACCAAGTGTTCTCGCGTCAACCCCGAGGACGCCGCCTACTGCTATCACGACGGCGCCATCCTGGCGGGATACTCGCGCAACGGGGGGCCGGTCCCCGTCGGCTCTGCGCCGTTCAACAACCCGTTCGTCTTCCCCTCCGGCCGCCAGTGCCGCACCTTCGACGAGCTGGCGCTGGCCTGCCAGGAGGACTGGTCGGCGGCGCGCGACCTGCTGCAAGAGGGCTTTTTCGAGAGTTTCCTGGGCGGCCTTGGCCGTGCCGACCTGGCCCAGGCGGCGCGCGAGGCGGCGCGCTTCCCCGACCACGACCGGGGCCTCGACCAGTTGCTCGTCAAGCTGCCCAGCGGCGTCGTCGAGGCGCCGCGCCTGTTCGTCGCGCCCCAGGAAGTCAGCCTCGGCAGCCTGACGATCGGCGAGGACCGCCGCTGCGAACTGCAGCTTGAAAACCGTGGCATGCGCCTGCTCTACGGGTCGGTCACCTGCGACGATTGCGACTGGCTCGCCCTCGGCGACGCCCCCGGCGCCCCCGAAAAAATCTTCCAGTTCGGCGTCGAGACGATCATCCCCGTCCACATCAAAGGCAAGCTGCTGCGCGCCGGCACCAAGCCGCTCGAAGGAAGGTTGACGATCGAGTCCAACGGCGGCAG
>DATFNV010000560.1:0-16245 GCA_035266225.1 Gemmataceae bacterium | reverse complement strand
GATGACGATGTCGCTGAAGCCGAAGTTCTGCCGATAAATGGCGTGCATGATCGCCTCCTTCGGCCCCCCGTAAAACATCTTGATGTCCAGGCCGAGGAGGATGATCCGGTCGGTGATGGCGCAACCGACCTTCTTCCACAGGGCCTCGTCCGAGTCGCCGTCGCCCAGCGCCTTGTTGTCGATCAGCGCCTTGTAAGTGCGCATGCGGGTGGCGGCGTCCACGTCGTCGCCCTTGGTCTCGCCGACCAGCGGGTTGAGGACGGCCCCGGCGAAGTGGCCGTCGCGCGTCAGTTTCTCCAACCCGTAGACCAGGGCGTACTCGTGCGCCCGATGCAGCGGGTTGCGCGTCTGGAAGGCCACCACGCGCTGCCACCCCTTCTGCCGGAACAAGTCGCGCGTCTGTCGGGGCGACAGCACGAACTGGCCGTACTCGGGGTGCCTCGGCTGCGGCAGGACCCGTACCTCGCCGCCGAGCAGCAGGTCGCGCGGGTCGCCCGTGACCATCCGGCCGCCGGGGTGGTCGGTGCGTTCGGTGCCGTAGACGACCTTGATGTACTTGGCCTTATCCCAGGGAAAAATGTCGCTGATGCGCAGGGTGCCGACGACCTCGTTGACGCCGTTGGTGAGCGCGACCGTCTCGCCGGCCTTGAGGGAGCCGGCCAGGGCCTTATCCATCGGGAAGGAGAGGGGGATGGTCCAGGCGTACGCCCTGCCGTTGGCGAGGATGACCTCGTCGTCGAGGACCTTGTGGAAGGCGGCGCGGTCCATCGGGCCGGTCAGCGGGCTCAGGCCGCCGTCGCCGAGGCGGTACAGGGTTGATAGGTCGGCGTCGCTGACTGGGAGGCGCTTCAGCGACGCCGCCTCGCGGCGGAAGGCGGCGGCCTCGGCTTCCGGCACGCCGCGGTTGACGGGCTCACTCACGCCCCCGTGCGGGGGGACCAGGTCTGGCATCGAAACAATCTCCAAGAAGACAGAAGACAGAAGACGGAAGACAGAAGACGACGGGGGTAGCCCATTCTGTCTTCTGTCTTCTGACTTCTGTCTTCTCAAATCTGATACGTCACGGCGTTGGTTTCCTGGGTGCGGCGGACCAGCTCGGCGAGGGTCAGGTGTTCGAGGATGCGCTGCTCCTCGGCCTGGATCTCGCGCCAGACGGAATGGATGGCCCGCCTCGCCGCCGACTCGCCGCGGTGGCCGGCGGGGCGCCCCGGCTGCTCGGCGTCGATGGCGCCGATAATGTCGGCGAGGGTGATTTCGCTCGGGGAGCGGGCGAGCTGGTAGCCGCCGGCGGCGCCCCGCACGCTGGCCACCAGGGCGGCCGTCTTCAGCTGCAGGAGGATTTGCACCAGGAAGCGGAGGGGAATACCGTGCGCGTCGGCGATCACCTTGACGCGCACCGGCTGCGGCTCGGCGAAGTTGGCCGCCAACTCCAGCATCGCGATACAGGCGTACTCGGCCTTGGCGGAGACGCGCATGCCTCACCTCAAATGCCGCTGCCGCCCTGGTGCTCCAGGACGTGCAGGCCACACTCCTTCTTGAGCCGCCCGGCCCAGCGGCCGGCGCGCTCGTCCTCGCCGCCGCCGACTGGTCGCGTGCATGGCCAGCAGCCGATGCTCGGGTAATTCTTGTCGTGCAGCGGGTTGTACGGCACCTCGTTCTTCACCACGAAGCCCCAGACCTCGCGCTTCGTCCAGCCGAGCAGCGGGTTCACCTTCACCAGGCCGAACCTCGCGTCCCACTGCACCACCGCCGCCCGCGCCCGGTCTTCCGTCTGGTCCTTGCGGATGGCGCTGATCCAGGCGTCATGGCCCACGACGGCCCGGAGGAGCGGCACCACCTTGCGGTCGTAGCAGCACTGGTCCGGGCGCATCTCGTAGAGCGGGCCGCCGTGCTCCGCCTCGTACTCCGCCACCGTCTGCTCGGCACGGACGTATTCCACCTCGATGCCGTAGCGCTCCTTGATGCGCTCGCGCAGCTCCAGCGTCTCGGGAAACTGGTAGCCGGTTTCCAGGTTGAAGATCCGCACCCGCGGCTCGATCTCCGCGAGCATGTGAATGATGCAGCAGCCCTCGGCACCGAAGGCCGTCGCCATCGTCAGGCGGGGGAAGAACGAACGAACCGCCCAGCGCAGTATGGCCTGTGGCGACTCGTCGGCGAGCTGAGCGGCGGCGGCCTCAATTTGCCCTGGGGACAACGCGGCGGCGGGCATCAGGCTTCCTCGGACGGTGGGGAAAGCCCCGCGCGCCGTCGGTCTCAACAGCAGCGCGCGAAGTCTGTACCATCTTTATCGGCATGCTAAAGATTTCGTCAAGAGGGGCCCGATGCGATCACTTCTTCTTCTCGGGTGCTTTCGGCTCCTTCTTGTCGAGGACCGGCTCGAGGATGAGGCTGACTTTGGTGTCCTTCGGCGGAATGCGCTCGGTGAAGGCGACAAAGCTGCGCTCGGCGTCGGCCTTGGAACTGTTGAACGGTAGGTCGAGCAGGGCGCTCTCGAAGTTGGCGACGCAGATCACGTCGCCGTCGTTGGCCAGGTAATAGTCGGGCTTGCCCTCGTCGAAGTTCTTGACGAAGCGGCTGCCGGCGAAGACCCAGTCGGAGTTCAGCTCCTTCTTGGTCGTGCCGTTCATGACCCACTTCTGCGCCGGCTCGGTGCGCAACTTCCCCTTCTCCTCCCACTGCACGGACACCTTGACGGTGGGGCCGGTCGGCGCCTTGAACTTCGGCTGGTACTGCACCGGGCTGCCGGGCTCGGCGCCGGTGAGCAGCAGGGCCTTGTGCAAATCGCGGGCGTCGATGTCGGCGGCGAGGATGGCCTCGTGTTCCTTCGCCCCCTTGCGGGTCAGGAGTTGCTCCAGCGCCCCCTCGCGAAGACAAACCACCGTCTCGACTTGTACGCTGCGCTTGTCGCCCTGGATGAGCAGGCTGACGTTCTTGCCGGCGGGGACCTTCTTCACCTCCGCCGCCTTTTTCATCTCCGGGGGGGCCTTCGGCGGCTCGTCGCCCCACGCGGAGCCGTAGAGGAGGACCGCAGCCGTCAGCAGGCCACCCACGACGCCCGGGAGGAGGCAGGTGAAGTATCTCATGCCGTTCAGGATAAGCGACGGCCCGGCGGATTGCAACAACGGGCCCCAAACAAAAACGACCGGGGCCGGCCGAGGGACACTCGGCCGGCCCCGGTCGGGCCTCACCGGTCGGGGGGCTGCGGGGGCGGGTGGGACACCCGCCCCCGCGTCTGGCCCCGATCAGGCGGGGGGTCGTTACTTGCAGGCGCCGTTGGCGCACGGGTCACAGCAGGTGTCGCAGCAGGTGTCACAGCAGGCATTGCCGTGGCAGCGGTGCGACAGCAGCTTCTTGAAGAAGCTCTCGTGCTCGCAGCAGGTGTCCGTGCAGCAGCAACCGCTGGTGCAGCAGCCCTTGCTCTCGCAGCAACTCGTCGTGCAACTGCTGGTGCAGCTGCCCTTGCTCTCGCAGCAACTCGTCGTGCAACCGCTGGTGCAGCTGCCCTTGCTGCTGCAGGAGCCGGTGGTGCAGCCCGTCGAGCACGACTTCGAGTCGCACGTCGAGCAGGGCATCGGGACCATGCGCGCCTTCTTGACGTACACGTCCTCGCAAACCTGCACCGGCACCTTCTTGCAGACGTCCGTAGCGACCATCTCGGTGACCGTGAAGGGCACCTTCTTGCAGACGGTGTACGGAACCTGCTTGCAGACGGTGTAGGGCACCTTCTTGCAGACGGTGTACTGCTCGTTGGTGGTCACGCAGTAGGGCACCTTCTTGACGCACTTCTCATCGACCATGGTGCAGATCGTGACCGGCACGCACTTCTTGACCGTGGTGGAGACCATGCGGGTGACGGTGTAGGGCACCTGCTTGACGCAGTCCTCCTTGACCTCGCGGATGACGGTGTAGGGCACCTGCTTGTGGCAGACTTCCTGCACCATACGGGTGGTCGTCCAGGTCTTGGTCTCGCTGACCTGGGCGCCTTCCTTGAAGGAGCGGCCGGGGCCGTCGCACGGGTAGGTACCGTTGGCGTCAACATACGCGCCCTTGAGGCTGCGGGTCACGGTATAGGGGATCTGCTTGTGGCAGACCTCGGTGACCATGCGTTGCACGGTGCAGGGCACCTTCTTGACCACGGTCTCGTGGACCGTCTTGCAGACCGTGACCGGCACCTTCTTGACGGTGGTGTGCGGCACCTTCTTGCAGACGGTGTAGGGCACCTTCTCCACAACGCACTCGGTGACGTAGGTGGTGCAGGGCACCTGCTCGCAGACCACGTGCTCTTTCCAGACCTTGCGGGTCTTGATCACGTCCGGCTCCTGGCAGCAGACCTTCTCCTTGTGGTGCTTGGGCGTGGCGCAGCAGCCGCAGGGATCGACACAGCAGTCGCAGCAGTCGCAGGTGTCAACCCACTTCCAGGTCTTCTTGCCGGGGCAGCAGTAGGTTTCGCAGCACCACTCGCCGCACTTCTTCTGCACCGTCTTGGTCGTGCAGCAGGGTTTGCAGACCTTGTGGACGCAGTCCTTGTAGCAGGTCTCGTTGACGGTTTCCCAGCAGGTCTCGCACACGTCCTTCATGCAGCACTCCTGGACCTGACGGCAAACGTCGCAGCAGACGTCCTTGTAGATCGTCTCGCACACCGGCTTGCAGACGGTGTAGCAGCAGTCCTTGCAGTGCTGCTCGCAGACTTCCTTGCACACCTGGTAGCAGTTGGTGCAGCTGTGCGGCTCGCACACCGGCTTGCACACGGTGTAGCAGCAGTCCTTCATGCAGCACTCCGGCACCTTCTTGCAGACGGTGTAGTGGCACTCCTTGTAGCAGGTTTCGCAGACCGGCTTGCAGACGGTCTCGCACACTTCCTTCATCCCGTGCTGGTAGCAGGGCTTGTGGACGGTGTAGCACTCGTCCTTGTAGCAGGTGTGCGTGACCGGCCGGCAATGCGTCTCCTGGACTTCCTTGAAGCAGGTTTCCTGCACGTTCTTGAAGCAGGTTTCCTGGACGGTCTTGTAGCAGGTCTTGCAGACCGGCTTCATGCAGGTTTCGTGTACGGTCTGGTAGCTGGTGTGCCAGCGCTTCTCCAGGACCGTGTCGTAGACCAGTTGGTAGTTCGTCTTGCACTGCTGTTGGCAGTCGCTGAAGCAACACTGGGCGTCACAGCAGGGCGTGCTACAGTTGCTGTAGCAGCCAGCGCCACAGTTCGCCGCCTTGGCGGAGCCGCCCAGCCACAGCAGGCCGGCGACCGCGACCAGCAGCGGCGCTCCCAAGCGCGTCCTCATGTTCTCGCCTCCTCGTCGGACCAAGGGCCAGTTGTTGGTGAGACCTCTGTCGTTGGGCTGGCGAGTGACCCCCCGCACGCGTTCCCGGGTCCGCCCCGAGTTCGTCCGAGCGTGGTGGGCTTTGCTCGTCCGGCGTAGCGGAACGCGCCAGCCTTTCCAGGGCTATGTATCGGCTCATCTTTCGCCCGCCGTTCAGCGCGCCGCCCTCTTGCGGCCCTTACCCGGCTTTCGCCCGTTCCGCTTGCGACGGTGGTAACGGAAGTAACGACGATAACGAGCAAGTTAAGCCCGAGGCGCCAGCGAGGGGATGCCGCGGTCCTTCGCTGGCGCCTCGGGCTTGTGGGGCAGGTGAAAAAAGAGGCCGGCGACGTTGCGGCGTCGCCGGCTTGAAGGAAGGGTCGTAGGAATTGTGTCGGGGTAGGAGGCCGCCAAACGGGAAGGCGGCCTGAGATAAGCGTCTTGGGGAATGGCTCCGGTTAAACCGCGGCCTGCGAGGCCGTCCGCCGCTGTAGCGATTCGCACAGCCGGCGGCATCGCTCCAGGTCGCGGAGCATTGTTTCCGTGATGACCTGCACCGCTTCGGGGTTCTCCGCCCACTCCAGTTGTTTGCGGCAGGCCGACAGGTGGTCGATCGTGTCCTTAAGCCAAAGGAGGTTCGCGTCGCGCTGGCTCATGGCCACACCACCTTCCGTTCGTCACCGTCCCTCGCTGGGAACGCTCTAAAAGACGCAAGAGGCGTGCCAACGGCCGGCCAAATGGGGTCAGACAGCCCAAGTGGTTAATGGGGGAGGAGTTAGCTTTTGCGGAGGAACCGGAGCGCGTGCGGACAACGAGGGGGCGAGTTGCAATTCTTTCCCGGGAGTCCGCCGGCCGGGTTGTAAAAACGACAAGTCCTGCAAAGATTGCCCCGCCGCTTGCGGCGGCGTCAAAAGTGTTCCCGCGCGACGCGGCGGCGGCGCCTGCGCGGCCGCGAGGGCTCGTTCTCCCAGTGGCGCGTGCGCTCGCGCTCGGCGACCCAGCGCTGCGCCCAGCGAAGGAAGAGGCGGGCCGTGAACCAGAACAGCGCGACCAAACCGACGCAGGTCGCGATCAGGAAAGCAACGGAAAAGGTCGCGAAGCTGCCGAACAGGCCGCCGGCGTCGAGCCCCAGGTACGCCGCGGCCATCATCAGCCCGGCAAAGACGAGCAAGCTGACGATCGCCACCAGCGGCATTAAGCAGATGTAGACGGCGATGGCGACGGCGTAGGCGACGAGGACGGTGACGAGCAAGCTGCGCCAGGAGCCGCGCGAGCGGGCCGAGGCCCACATCCCCACCGCTCCGAGGTAGTACATGGCGAGCAGGGTTTCCCCCAGGTTGAGGACCACCCAGAAGACGGCGAGCGGCCCGCCCAGCAGCGACAGGAGCAGCGCCGGCACCGCGTAGGCCGCCAGGTAGACGTAGCTGACCAGCATGATGCCCCAGATCTTGCCGCGGATCAATTCCTCCACCGTCAGCGGCGTCAGGAGCAGGGCTTCCCAGGTCTGCCGCTCGCGCTCCCCGGTCACGCAACCGGAGCAGCGGACGGCGACCAGCAGGCCGAAAAGGTTCAGGGCGAGGGTGGCCTGGGCCAGGAACCCGGTGGGGGCGCTCAACCAATCGATGTCGTTGGCCAGGTCGATCAGCTGCAGCCGCAGCGCCTTGCCGAGCATGGCCTCCCCAGTGACGCCCCCCTTGCGGTTGAAATACAGGATGGCGCACGACCCCGCCACGGTCGTGACCACGGTGACGGCGACCCCGAGCCAGCGCGGCACCAGGCGCATCCACGGGACCGGGGCCAGCCCCTCGACGTGGCGCTCCTTCCAGCGGACCGGCTGTTCGCCGACGGGGGGCCGCTCGACCCGCAACAAGCCCCGCCGACCCGGCCGTCCCCCCGCCTGGAGTTGCTGGATGTACGCCGGGCGCAAGCGCCACGCCGCCAGTCCCAGGCACGCCAGCGTTAGCCCGCCCCAGGCCAGCAGCCCCACGAACATCTGACGAAAGAGCAGGCGCAGCGCCTCGAAGCCCCCCGTCTCGAAGAGCGGGTCAAGCAGGGCAATCGGGTTGAACCAGGCGAGCGGCCCGCCGCCGCACCAGATGACGGTCGCGGCGACGAGGCCGACGGCGTACAGTCCCAGGACGGCGTCGCGGGTATGCCGGGTCCAGACGGCGGCGAGGAACGTGGCCGACGCGACGCCGCTGGCAACGAACACGGTCACGATCAGCAGGCCGAGCAGGAGCGCCGGCTCGACTCCGCCCAGGGCGCCGAGGAGGGCGAAGAGCGGCAGGCCGGCGAGGGACAGGGTACAGACCTGGATGACGCGGCCGATCAGCTTGCCGGTGATGATGTGGATCGGGGCCAGGTCGGTCGTCAGGAGGTATTGCAAGGTCCCGCGCGTTTTCTCCTCGGTGACGGCGCTGGCGACGAAGGCCGGGGTGACCAGGGCCAGCAGGATGAAGTGCTGAGGGATGAACACCTCGACGAAGTGCCGGCTGACGAAGAACGTGTACTGCTGGTTGACGGCCCCCCTCGACCAGGGGAACAGGTCGAAGAAGGCGAGCCAGCCGAGCTGCAGGATCAGCCAACCGGCGTAGACCCAGCGGAAGTAGTGGTCGCGGCTGCGGCGGCTGCCGAGGAGCAGTTCGTGGTAGAATAGGGGGCCGACCATGAGGGGAGTTTCCGCCGAGGGGACCGGGCGGCGCGCCTGCGAGAGCGAGCCCGCCGTTACTGTCACGTCGCGTCATCCCGCACCGTAGCATCGTAAGCGCCAGCGGCAGGCGACGCAATCTCGGTGGCTGGAATTGCGGCGTAGCGCCGTAGCGGCAAGCTGCCAGCTTGCCGGGTTTCGGCCATCCCCAGCCGGCAAGCTGGCAGCTTGCTGCTACGGCCTGGTTCCCCTGTCCCCTGCCAGCTCCTCATGCTAGGCTAGCTGCGGAGGCGCCGCAAGCCGCGGCGCCGGCCGTCCCCACCCGCCTCGGAGATTCCCCCCATGACGCTCTCGCGCCTCCTCTGTGGCGCCCTCCTCCTGTCCCTGTTGGCCAATCCCGCTTGCGCCCTTGGCCCCGCCGACGTGTTCGTCATCTTCAACAAGGCCGTCCCCGCCTCGAAGGAGGTCGCCGATTACTACGTCGCCCGGCGCGGGGTGCCGACGACGAACCTCATCGGCCTCGACCTGCCCACCGGTGAGGACATCACCCGGGCCGACTACGACAAGCGACTCGTCGCCCCCCTGCGCGACGCCCTCAAGGAGCGGAAGGACAAGGCCAAGGTCCTCCTGACCGTCTACGGCGTGCCGTTGCGCGTGGGGCGGCCCGAGCTGAGCGCGGACGAGAAAAACGAACTGGACAAGCTCAACCCGCTCATCGCTTATTACCAGGAGAAAGGGAAGGCGCTGGACGAGCAGATCAAGGCGCTGGAAGCGAAGGCCAAGGAAGAGCCACCGCCGGCCCACGCCCTGGCGGAGCGTCGTGCCGAGCGTGAGGTGGTGCAAGGGCTGCTTAGGCCGCTGGAAGGCCGACGGCAGTTCGTCAGCCGCGCCGAGAGCGAGGCGGCCGTCGATAGCGAGTTGTCGCTGTTGTGGTGGGACAACTATGAGCTGCGCAAACAGCAGCTGAACCTGCTGTACTTCCAGGTGCCCGAGAAGCTGCGCGCCGGCAAACCGCCGGTGGTGATGGTGTCGCGGCTGGACGGGCCGAGCGTGGCCCTCGTCAAGGGGCTGGTCGATCAGGCACTCGAGGTGGAACAGAAGGGCTTGCAGGGCAAGGCGTACTTCGACGCGCGCCACATCGCGTACGACCCCAAGAGCGACACTGGCTTCGGTTACGGCGGCTATGACGAATCGCTGCGCGAGGCGGCGAAGTTGCTGCGCGAGGCGGCGAAGATGGACGTGACGCTGGACGACAAGCCGGAGCTGTTCGCCGAGGGGAGCTGCACCGAGTGTGCGCTTTATTGCGGCTGGTACTCCCTGATGAAATACGTCGGCTGCTGCAAGTTTGTGCGGGGAGCGGTGGCCTACCACATCGCCAGCGGCGAGGCGGTGTCGCTGCGCGACCCGAAGACGAGGCAATGGTGCAAGTGCCTGCTGGAGGACGGAGTGGCCGCGACGCTGGGCCCGGTGGCCGAGCCGTACACCATCGGCTTCCCCAAGCCGGCGGAGTTCTTCGGCACCCTGGTGACGGGCAAGTACACCCTGGTCGAGTGCTACTACCGCACGGCCCTGTTCACCAGCTGGATGACGGTGCTGGTCGGCGACCCGCTCTACAATCCCTACGCCAAGACTCCGAAACTCGACCCGGCGGAGGTCAAGCCCTCGCCGAAGGACGGCAAGTTCCTCATCCGCTGACGGGTATCCGCTCACCCCCGACCCCGCTCCGCAAAGGGGGCGAGGGGGGAAAGATGGTGGGGTTCGCGTGAAAGCCGTTAGTTTTCCGAGATTCGGCTTGACAGCGGGCAGGAAACCTGCGACGGATGGATGGGGAGAGAATACCACTCGCGACCGGCTCCGCAGCCGGTTTCAGGACAGACGGCGGCCTCGGGAAGCCTCACTCGCAGTCCCGGAGTGCCGGCAAACGGAGGGTCACCCGTTCATGTTGCACGTTACGTGTGATCTCTGCGGCAAAGTGCTTCGGCCGGGCGACGAGCAGCACTTCGTCGTCAAGGTCGAAGTCTTCGCGGCGCAGGATCCGGCGGAGATCACCGAAGCCGACCTCGACGAGGACCACATGGAGGCGGTCGGCGAGTTGCTGCGCGAGATGGAGGACAACCTCGCCGAGGCCGACGACCTGGAGCGGCCCACGCAGCACTTCCGCTACGACCTGTGCCCGCAGTGTCGCAAGAAATTCGCCCGCGACCCGCTCGGCAAGGAATCGGCCCCGAAGTTCGACTTCAGCGAGAACTGACCGCCGACGGCCTCGAATTGTTTAGCCGCGAGACTCCGTCGAGCGCTTGTTGAAGCGCTCGACGGAGTCTCGCGGTTAAACGGACACAATCCGCGGGGGATGGGGAAGATCCTCCCGGCTGGGATCGAACCAGCGGCAGTGGCGATCACATCAGGAGAATGACCCATGCCTGCCACGACAAACCCCATCACGAAGACGCCCGGGGTGTGCGGCGGCGACGCCTGCGTCCGGGGACACCGCATCCCGGTCTGGATCCTTGTTGGCTACCGCCGGCTGGGTAAGGGCGATGCGGACCTGCTCCGCGATTACCCTTCCCTGACCCCGGCCGACCTGGAAGCCGCCTGGGAATACGCCGCCGCCAATCCGGAAGAAATCGACCGCGCTATCTGGGAGAACGAAGAGGGCGAAGAGGGGCTTGTGGAGTGACCCCGGATGCAACTCTACGCCGATGAGACTTTCCCGCTGCCCGTGGTCGAGGAACTGCGCTGCTTGGGCCATGACGTGCTGACGGCGCAAGAAGACGGCCGGCAATCGACGCCCGATCCCGACATCCTGGCTCGCGCTCGCGCTCTTGGCCGTGCAACTCTGACGCACAATCGCCGGCATTTCGAGCGGCTGCATCGCCAAGGTGCAGACCACAGCGGTATCCTGTCTGCAACGCGAGACGATGACTCTTCTGCCTTGGCCACCCGGATCGATGCCGTGCTGGCCGGCCGGTCGCTGGGCCGCTGGTGCCTCCGCGTCAACCGGCCGCCGTGAGGCTTGGCGTGCGTCGGCTGCGCCCTGGCAGTCCTCCCGGCTGGGATCGAACCAGCGACCGCCGGCTTATAAGGCCGGAGCTACTGCCACTGAGCTACGGGAGGAAACGTGGCGGCGTATGCCGCTCTCGTCGGTCGGACCTGTCATCGCTTCCTCCTTTCTAGCTCTCGAATACCCCCGGCAGGAATCGAACCTGCATAAGCTCGCTTAGAAGGCGAGTGCATTTCCGTTATGCTACGGGGGCGGTTCTGCCAAGGCCGCTATTGCATCAGAGCCTTTCGCGTCCGTCAAGGTTCACCCGTTGACGACCTGGATCAGCTTCACCAGGAAGACGTTCGACACCAGCACCAGGAAGATCGACGTCACCACGCTCCGCGTCGCGGCCCGGCCGACGCCCTCGGTGCCGCCCGTCGCCGCCATGCCGAAGTAGCAGCCGGTGACGCCGATCAGGTAGCCGAAGGCCACCGTCTTGAGCACCGCGGGGATCACGTCGCTGGGGTAAAGGACGCCGAGTGTCGCATTCTTGTACTCCGTCAAGGTCATGTTGCCGCCAATCGCCTCGGCCACGTAGCCCGAGAGGATTGCCAGGTAGGCGATGAACACGGTCAGCGGCGGCAGCGCCAGCATGCACGCCAGGACGCGCGGCCCCACCAGTTCGCGGAGCGGCGACAGGCCGAGGACCTCCAGGG
The DNA here is from genome assembly GCA_035266225.1 of Gemmataceae bacterium. Taxonomy (GTDB): domain Bacteria; phylum Planctomycetota; class Planctomycetia; order Gemmatales; family Gemmataceae; genus DATFNV01. Next base: position 4,605 of record DATFNV010000560.1, on the reverse strand, counting down.
CGTCGATCTGCTCCGTCAGGCGCATCGAGCCCAATTCCGCCCCGAGACTGGCTCCCGACCGGCCGGCGACGATGAGGCCGGCCCCGAGCGGGGCAAACTCCAGCACCACGGCCAGCGCCTGCGCCTGGGGAAGGTAGGTGGCCGCACCGGGGCCGCCGACGGTCACCAGGGCCCCGCGCAGGTGCATCCATACCACGGCCCCGAGCGCCCCGCCGGCGGCGAGGCCCAGCGGCAACGCCCCGATGAGGATGGCGTAAAGCTGCCGGACCAACTCGCGCGGACGGACGAATGAGGTCGGCGCCGCCAGGACGGCCCGGAAGCCGAAATAGGCGAACTGACCCAGTTGTTCGAGCGGACCGAGGAGGGGCATGGGACACCGTTGAGCAGCCGCCCTCAGGGCGGCGCGGATTCATCGTTTCGCGATTCGATAAATCGAGGGCGGCGGCTAAACCATTCTTGCCTTCCGCGCCAGCCATGTCCAGTGCCGGTCGGTCGTCTGCCGCACCGTCGCGGGCTTGAAGCCGAGTGTCTCGACCAGGTCGCGAACTTCATCCAACGTCAGAGCAGCATGCAGCGAGTCGGCGAACATCTGCCGTTGATGGTCGTTGGCGTCGCTGGCGTAGGTTCCCACCAGGCGCAGCAGCGTCATTTCGTCCGGCGGGCGCAGCAGGTCGCGGACGAACAGAACGCCCCCAGGCGCGACGACGCGCACCATCTCGGCGACGACCGCAGACGGCTGGGGGATGTGGTGAACGATGCTGTTCGAGACCAGGGCGCCGAACGTCGCCTCGGGGAAGGGAAGGCCCTTGGCATCGACGAGTTGAAGCGTTACGCGGTCCTCCAGGCCGGCCCGGCGGACGTTCTCGCGGCCGACAAGCAGCATCTGTTCGGCGAGGTCGATGGCCACGAGGCGGGCCGCCGGCGCCTGGCGGCACAGTTCGATGGGGATTTGCGCGGTGCCGGTGCCGACGTCGAGGATGGGGTTGGCGCCGTCCCAGGCCGCGAGAAAGTCCGCGACGAAGACGCGGTTGACCGTGCTGTGGTCCATCGCGTCGTAGTCGCGGGCTTCCTCGGGAGTGTCCATCACTTCCGGTTCGAGGATGCGCGGGAGCATGCGTCACACTTCAACGAGGTCGCCGGTGGCGTGCTCTGAGCGCCCCTCCTGCTGGCGGGCGGCGCGCTCGTCCTTGAAGATTTGGAGAAGCTCGAAGCGGATCTCCAGGCCGTGCGGCCCGGCGGAGTCCCACTCGCGGATGACGCTCGACGTGGCCGGGTTCAACCCGGCGACGAGGTGCAGCCAGTTGATGCCGGCATCAATCGTCAGGTGAGCGGTCCGGGGATGGTGCCAGGCGGCGTGCGTCGCCAGGCAACCCATCGGCAGCGCCCGCGTGAAGCAGCCGTGGACCAGCAACGGACTTCCCTGCTCCAGCAGATGAATGAGCCGATCCAGACCCGAATCGGTGATGTTCGGCAGCCACAGCGCGCGCAGCTCACAAACACTTTCCCGGCTCAGCATGGTCAGACTCCTTGTGATCGAGGCGATCCCACCGCGAGGTGCCCGAAAGCGGCAAACTCATTATATCGGCCGCAGTCGCGGAGGGGCGAAAAAAATCGGCGGCATCGGCGGCGAAAAAACCCCGCCGTTCGCCAACGCGAAGCGGCGGGGCCGGAACAGAGAAGAGGCCGAGATGGGGCAAAGGTAAACCACGACTCGTCTCCTGTCAATCTGATTCTCAAAGATTCACAGAAGTTCTTTCCCGAGTTTGCGGGTCGGGCGAAGATTGCGGCGTCCGGCCGGAGAAAGCCCCGCTCGGCTCGGGGGGGCCGACTCCTGCCAAACGGCCGATCATGCCTTTCCCGTGTCGGTCTTCGAGGCGCGCTCGGGGCGGAGCGCCCGAACGACGCTGCCGGCCTGCCACATCTCGCTGTCGGCGATTTCCTTCAACTCTTTCTCGAGCTGCTGGCGATAGTCCGGGCGGCTGTTCGCCTCCAGCACCCGTTTCGTCTCGTTGCCGTTGGCCACGTTCTGGTAAAGCTGCTCGAACAGCGGCCGGGTGGCGTCGCGGAACTTGCGGAACCAGTCGAGGGCACCGCGCTGGGCCGTCGCCGAGCAGTTGGCGTACATCCAGTCCATGCCGTTCTCGGCAATCAGCGGGTAGAGGCTCTGCGTGGCCTCCTCGACCGTCTCGTTGAACGCCTCCGACGGCGAATGCCCGTGGGCCCGCAGCACCTCGTACTGCGCCAACCACAGGCCGTAAATGGCGCCCATCAGCACGCCGCGCTCGCCGGTCAGGTCGCTGAAAACCTCCTTCTGGAAGGTCGTCTCGAACAGGTAGCCGGAGCCGATGGCGATGCCCAGCGCCAGGCAGCGATCGCGCGCCCGGCCGGTCGCATCCTGGTGAATCGCGAAGCTGGCGTTGATGCCCCGCCCCTCGAGGAAAAGGCGGCGCACGGTCGTGCCGGACCCCTTCGGGGCGACGAGGATCAAGTCGATGTCCTTTGACGGCACCACGCCGGTCAGCTCGCTGTAGGCGATGCTGAAGCCGTGCGAGAAATAGAGCGCCTTCCCTTTCGTCAGGTGCGGCTTGATGACCGGCCACTGCTCCTTCTGTCCGGCGTCGGAAAGGAGGTACTGGACGACGGTGCCGCGCTGGGTGGCCTCCACCATCGGGAAGAGCGTCTTGCCCGGCTCCCAACCGTCCTGCTGCGCCAAATCCCAACTCTTGCCCTTGTCGCGCAGGCCGATGATGACGCGCACGCCGTTGTCCTTCATGTTCAGCGATTGGCCGCGGCCCTGGACGCCGTAACCGAGGACGGCGACCGTCTCGTCGGCCAGGATTTGCTTGATCTTGTCCGGCGGAAAGTCGGCCCGCTCGACGACGGTCTCGGTGATGTTGCCGATGGTGATTTGTCGCATACGCTGCTTCCTTCGCTCGTTGGTGGTCGCGAGTCAGTCGTCAGTGTACAGTGAGAGCATTCGTTCGCCAGGGGTGAAGCGAAGGCCAAGCCGCAAGCGGCTCAATGGGGGGAAACGCCTTGATCGTCTTCGATGCGCATCTCGATTTGGCCTGGAATGCGTTGGACTGGAACCGCGACCTGCGCCTGCCCGTCGCCGACATCCGTCGCCGCGAGCAGGAACAGGGGATGACGGCCAAGGGGCGCGGCTGCAACACCGTTTCCTTCCACGCCCTGCGCGAGGGGAAGGTCGCCGTGTTCATCGCGACCCTGCTGGCACGCCTGCTGCGTCCGGGCCTCATGCCGGCGATCCAGCGCTACGAGACGATGGAGGCCGCCTACGCCGCCGCCCACGGGCAGCTCGCTTACTACAAGGCGCTGGAGGCACAGGGCTACCTGCGCTTCATCAAGGACTGGCCGACGTTGGAGGCTCACGTCAAGGCATGGCAGCGCAACGAAAGCGGACGCGAGCCGCTCGGCTTCATCCTGAGCATGGAGGGGGCCGATCCCGTTCTGGCGCCTGAGCAGGTGCAGGAGTGGTACGACGCCGGGTTGCGCATCATCGGCCCGGCCCACTACGGGCCGAGCCCCTATGCCCGCGGCCACGACATGGTCGGCGGGCTGTTCGAGCGCGGGCCAGGGCTGCTGCGGGCGATGGAGCGCGTCGGTATGATCCTCGACGTGACGCACCTGTCCGACGGCTGCTTTTTCGAGGCGCTCGACATCTACGGGGGCCCGGTGCTGGCGAGTCACCACAACTGCCGGGCCCTGGTCAACGACCCGCGCCAGCTGAGCGACGATCAAATCAAACGGCTGATCGAGCGCGGGGCCGTCATCGGCATGGCCCTCGACACCTGGATGATGGTCCCCGGTTGGGTCCGCGGCAAGACCACGCCGGAAGAGGCGGGGGCGACACTGGCGAAGATGGTCAATCACGTCGATCACGTCTGCCAGCTGGCGGGGAACAGCCGGCCCGTCGCCATCGGCACCGACCTCGACGGCGGTTTTGGACGGGAGCAATCGCCGCTCGACCTGGACACCATTGCCGACTTGCAGAAGGTGCCGGAGCTGCTGTGGAAGCGCGGCTACGATGCGGCAGCGATCGAGGGGATCATGCACGGCAACTGGGTGCGGTTCTTCCGTGAGGGGTGGACGCGGAAATGACGATACCCAAATTCTCAGTCCTCGCCGGCCAGGTAGCCGGTTCCTTCCTCCGGGGTGACGCCGACGATGATTTGCACCTGCCGGCGTTCTTCCGGCTTCAAATGGGTTTCGACCAGTTCGCCGATCAAATTCTGGCGGTCGATAGTGTCCATCCGAGCAAACTCGTCGGACGTGACGACGCCGATGATCCCGTCGTGGTCTTCCAACTGGATTGTGGCCGGCTCGGGAAAGCGCTGGGCCAACACCCTCTCCAATTTCCGCAAGAGCGGGTTCTTTAGACGTGCCATTGGACCACCCCCTTGTCGATGAATTTCTGAGCGGAATTCAGGAATTGCCGCGCCTGCTCTTTCAAATAGTCGCCTTGGATTCTCTGATGGCTGGTGATCTGTTTCAGGTGCGAGCGGAGGCGCTCTTCGGAAGCGAACCGGTAATTGTTGGCCCACAACCTGAAAATCTCGTTCACGGCCACTTTCAGCGTATGCAAGT